>JADGOY010000002.1 GCA_017882715.1 Nakamurella sp.
CCCACCACCCGATCTCACTTCTGAATCCGCGTAAGCCAGTCATCGCCATTCGACGACGCTCGGCGATGTTCCTACCCCAATTGGGTCAGCGCAGACGATCTCGCGTGACTCGAAATCGACCGCCAGGCGTGGACGAACTACTGGCGATCGTCACAGACCATGACATCTCTCCGGTCACCCCGCTGCCCGACGAGTGGCTCGATCAGGCCGCGGCAGCCCGTCCCGGGATTCCCCTACCGATCGACATGTCCGACGGCACACCACATCCGGTGTCATTCCAGCTGTGGGACGGGGCGATCGATGTGCCCTTGGACCGGGCCATCCAGGACCCCCGCAACTCGGTCCACTCCCGCACGGGCTCGACGCCTACGACCCCCGCGACTGACCGGCCGGTCGTCCCGCGGGGCAGATCCTGGACGTATTCGTTGTGGTGCAGCCGATTCCACAGGTCCTCCGCGAACCGGTAGCGCCGACATCGTACTGGCCTGCCTGTCCGTGATCGGATCCCCGCAGGTCACGTGGACCTCGCGGAACTGCTGCGTGTCGGCGCGATGGGGAGACGGCGATGGGGAGACGGCGATGGGGAGACGGCGATGTCAGGCCAATGATCGCGCGAACCGTTTACCGACCCGGTCCGTATCCCTGTGTGAACTGATCGAGCACCACCCCGCAGTCGCCCCACCAGCATTTCGGCAGCCGACGCCCGGCCGCCGCGGTGCAGCGACTGGGTCCCTCTATCCGTCATCACGATGGTCGCCGACGCCCGGCGGCCGATGGCGGGAACATCGAGGGTTCTGACGGTGATGGTCGGCGGGGGACGCACGCTTCTGGATCTGTCCGCCGTTCGTGCGGCCAGGTTGGGGGAAAACGCCGAGCGGCACAGTCATGTCGGGTTCCAGCGAGGCTGCGACGCCGAGCGGCGCCGGATCCAAGGATCCGGCGCCGCCTGCCTGCCTGAGCTGCTGTGGTGCTGCGGGTGTGTCGTGCTGCGGGTGTGTCGTGCGGTTGTGTCGTGCGGTTGTGTTGTCGTGACGCGCTCAGCGTCCGGTCGACCCGCGCCGTGAAACGGCGACCACCACAACCCCGCCGATCACCATGATCACCACGCCGGCACCGATGACCAACGACCAGAGGCCGGTAGAATCCGGGAGACTGACGCCGATCCGAGCCTGGGCATGCACGTTGACGGACCCGTCGGCGTTCATCATCACGACCTGGTAGTGACCGTCCCGGATCTCCCAGGTCAGTTCGGCATCGGTCGACGTCGAAGAGGCAACCCAGAAAGTCTGCTCATTGGGTGCGCCTGGGGTTCCCGCACCGTCGTGCCGGACCGTGTCCAGTTGGAAGGGGGACACCTCGAGATCGGAAACGCGGTCCGTGGCAATACCGGCCAGGTAGCGGTCGACGTCGTCGGCCCGTCCGACCCCGATGAATACCGGTCCGTCGCCGACGTTCCGGGCCGACACCTGCAGGGTGGGCGATCCGGTGACGTACTCGAAACCGTCGACGTCGGTGATCGTCCCGAGGTCGGCAACCAGCGCCGATGTGGGCGTCGACACCCGATGCTCGCCGGAGCTCAACGCGCGGTCCGATCCGAACAGCGCGAGCAGGGCGCCACCAGAGACCGCGGTGAGGAAGCCGCTGACGATGATCACCGCACCGACGACGATCCGGCCGGTGGATCGCTTCGGGCGACTGACGGCTGCCTGGGTGAGTGTGGGGAGTGTGGTGGTGCTCATGGCGTGCTCCTAGGGATTGGCGGACGGGCGGTGGTCCCGGCTGACGGTCATCGGCTCGTCGGGCGCCCCGGCCGATTTGCTCGGCCGAACATCAACAAAGCTAGGAATCGGCTGACGATCAGGTGAGTGTGTTGACCGACGGATCGTCCGGGGTCAGGCGCATTTCGGTGGGGGTCAGCACCCGCGTCGTCGTGGGCCAGCACACAGTCGCCACGGGATCCGGTGACCGCGGCGCTGCCGATGACGTGCCAAAATGGACGGCATGTCAGCACAGACGTCCCGCCACTGGCGTGACCTTCCTTCGCGGTCCCGCGCGGCGATCGTCGCGGGCGCGGCCGTGCAGTTCGCCCTGCTGGCCGCGGCGTTGGCGGACCTGCGCCGTCGCCGCCCGGAGGAGCTGAACGGTCCGCGCAAGCTCTGGGTCGCCGTCTGCTTCGTCAACTTCGTCGGCCCGCTGGCGTACTTCGTGCTGGGTCGGCGCCGTCACCCGGGGGCTTCGACTGTGTCCGAGCTTGCGTTGCAGCGAGCACCGGGCGGGTAGCCCTGCCCGGTGACCGGCACCGCCACCGACCCGAAAGCCGGCACCGGCCAGGAATCTGCAAGCCGCTCCGGGGATCCGCGATCCGCACCGGCGTCACCGGCCCGGCGCCGGCTGCGGGCTGGACCGTTGTCATGGACTACGTCGACGGAGTGCAGCTGGGTGCCCTCCGCGACCTGGCCGGTCTGCTCCGGGAGGACGACCCAGCGAATCCGCTTCGACCGCGCCGATCGACCTGACGGCGCTGGCGGAACTGACCGATCCAACAGGACCGAGCGGTCCTATCGCACTCATCCAACAGGTCCTGACCGACGTCGTGATCGACCTGTCCCCGGCCGGAACTGTCGACTCGGTCGCCGTCACGCTGATCCTGGCGTGGATGACGATGGCGAACGGCCCCGGCGACGGGACCGATCGGCGCTCCGTGCCGGTCGAGGTGCAGCATCCCAACGACACCGCCGGCCGGGTCGTGACCGTGACCGTCGGAGGCCCGACGCAGCCGGTCCACCCGACGAGGTGATCTGACACGATGACGTTTCAGCCGCCCGCCGTCGGAGCGTTCACTGCTGTGGCATTCCCGCCGGGCCATCCAACTCCGGGGCATCCACCGCCCGCAAACCGTCGATGCTGTTCGCATTGCGATTTCGCCAGTAGTCGCGGAAATACGCGTCGTCACGGCGTTCCTGAGAGCGATCGAGGACGTCACGGTCGTCGCGGAATTCCATCAGCGGCACCGCGTAGCCGCAGCTGTCGGAAACCCTGGTCAGGTCGACGGCGATGATGGACCGCTGCCCCAGCGTCCGGTCCTTGCCGAACGCCGGCCGCAGCTCGTCGAACTCGGGCTCGCCGACGAGCACCACCCGGCCGGTGCCGTGCAGTCGGACGATCTTGGGGGGACCGCCGAAGGCGCAGAACATCAGCACGATGCGGCCGTTCTCGCGCAGATGCGCGATCGTCTCGGCGCCCGATCCCGTGTAGTCGAGATAGGCGACGCGCTGGGGCGTCAGCACCGCGAACGTGCCGGCCATCCCCTTCGGCGAGACGTTCACGCTCCCATTACCGCTCAGCGGCGCGGTGCCCACAAAGAACATTCGTTGCCGTGACAGCCAGGAGTTCAGCGATTCGTCGATACCCGGGTAGACCTTTCCCATGAAGCGATCGTGCCACTGCCGGCCACATTTTCGCATCAGTGTCCGGGTTCCGGGGCGGCCAGTTCGTTCGGTAATGCCGACCGCATCAGCGCAATCTGATCGCGGACGGCGGGGTCAGCCACGATGCCGTCGGCAGCGATCTGTTCGCGGCTGACTGGAATGCTGGCACGGGCAGACGGGAGAATCCTGGCGCGACGTAGCCGAGCACACGGGCCTCGCCCCGAGCAGTGCCCCGCCTTGCGGTTTGCGCCAGGGCGATGTCGTCGCCAGGGACAACACCCGGGAGATCGGCCAGGCCCCCGTGCAAACAGCCCGAAACCCCCTGCGGCGCAATAGCGAGCGCCGTGCACAACACCGCGGTGTTGGTCGAGCCGTTTCGCGTACTGCCGGAAAGCAGCAACACGCCGGACAGCATCGTCGCGGACACGATCGAGGTCACCAACTTCCTTCGCCCGCGATTAGATGAGCAGAAGGTGTATCTGGTCGGGAATTCCTGGGCACGACACTCGGCGTGCTTGCGCTGCAACAGCGGCCCGATCTCTACCACACGTACGTCGGAACCGGGCAGATGGTCAGCCAAACGGACACGGACCGCATGTACGTGGAGGACTCGTTGGCCCACGCGCGGGCCGCGGGAAACACCACACTGAGAGAACCCTCCTGTCGCTGGGCGGTCGCCATATCCGGATGTCAGGTCGGTCATGGTGGTGGCGCTGTACGAACGCCAGTCGAATGACTATCCGCGGCTTCCTGCCTGCGCCGCCGAGGGCGAGAAGCCGATGAACCTGATCGTGGACGGAATATTCCCTGATGGACAAGGTCAACTCAGCGGCCGGCACCCTGGACACTTTCGCAGCCGTCCACCCGCAACTCGCGGACGTCGACTTCCGTGACCAGGCGAACCTGGTCGATGTGCCCGTCTACTGGTCGAGGGCCGGTACGAGGCGCGAAGGCGCGCGGTACCTGCCCTCGAGTAGTTCGATGCGTTGACGGCGCCGACCAAGCAATGGATCACCTTCGAGCACTCGGGCCACCGGACGCTGTTCGAGGAACCTGATCAGTTTTCGAGGTCATGACGACAACCGTGCTGGCCGAAATCTACTGAATTTCGCACCGCATCCGAAGCGTCCAGAGTCGCAGGCGGCCCAGGGTGCGACAGTCTGGCGCCGAGCCAGGCCACGCCTCGGATCGGCATAGCCTGGCCCGGAGTCTGGTTGGCGCCCGGGCTCAGCTGCAGCCGGAGGTGGAGCCGCAGCCCTCGCACACGTAGCAGGCCCCGGACGGCCGCATCTTGGTCCCGCAGGTGAAGCACAGTGGGGCGTCGGCCGACTTACCGATCACCAACTCGAGCAACTCGGTCGAGGAGCCGGCGCGACCCTGTGCGGTGACGTCGCCCTTGTGCGCTCCAGCAGCCGGTGCACCATGCCCGCCGCCGGATTCGATCGCCGGACGTACCACCGGCGTCGCATCGACCGTGGTGCGCAGGTCCTCGACGAGATGACTGGTCTCCGAACCGCTATCGGCGCCATACGAAGCCGCCACTTGCGCGGCGCGCTCCTCGGCCGAGAAGATCCCCAGCTCGGCTCTGGCGTCCACCGGCAGGTAATCCAGCGCGATTCGGCGGAACAGGTAGTCCATCACCGAGGTTGCGATCCGGACGTCCGGATCGTCGGTCATCCCAGCGGGCTCGAAACGCAGGTTCGTGAACTTCGCAACGTAGGACTCCAACGGAATCCCGTACTGCAACCCCACCGACACCGCGATCGAGAACGCATCCATCACTCCGGCCAGCGTGGATCCCTGCTTGCCGAGCTTGATGAACACCTCGCCGAGCCCGTCGTCCGGGTACGAGCCGGTCGTCAGGTAGCCCTCCGCCCCGCCGACGGTGAACGACACCGTCTGGGAGGGACGCTTCTTCGGCAACCGCCGGCGCACCGGTCCGGTGACCACTGGCGCTGTGGCACCGGCTTCGCCCGCCGTGTCGGCTGCGCCGCCGGTGCCGACCGAGGCATCCGCGGACTTCTCGCCATGGTTCTTGTTGGACGCCGACAGCGGTTGGCCGACCTTGCAGTTGTCGCGATAAATGGCCAGCGCCTTCAGGCCCATCTTCCAACCCTGTTGGTAGATCTCCGCGACGTCTTCGACGGACGCGTTCTCCGGCATGTTCACCGTCTTGGAGATCGCCCCGGAAATGAACGGCTGCACCGCGGCCATCATCCGGACGTGACCCATCGGAGCGATCGACCGCTCCCCCATCGCGCAGTCGAAAACGTCGTAGTGCTCACCCTTCAGGCCGGGCGCGTCCACGACATGTCCGTGCTCGGCGATGAATTCGACGATCGCCTCGATCTGCTCTTCCTGGTAGCCCAGGGACCGCAACGCACGCGGCACCGTCTGGTTGACGATTTGCATCGAGCCGCCACCGACGAGCTTCTTGAATTTGACGAGCGCGAGATCCGGTTCGATGCCGGTGGTATCGCAATCCATCATCAGACCGATGGTGCCCGTCGGCGCCAGCACCGAGGCCTGTGCATTGCGGTATCCATACTTCTCGCCGAGCGCGATCGTTTCGGCCCACACCGTGGTGGCGAGCTTGAGCGCATTCGCGTCGGTGCCGCCGAAGGTACGGATGTAGTCGTTCGCGGCGGCGTGCTTGCGGATCACCCGCTTGTGTGCATCGGCGTTGCGGGCATAGCCGTCATACGGACCGACGATCCCGGCCAGCTCTGCCGACCGCCGGTACGCGACGCCGTTCATCAGCGAGGTGATCGCCGCTGCCAGCGACCGGCCGCCCTCGGAGTCGTACGCGTGCCCCGTTGCCATCAGCAACGCGCCGAGGTTCGCGTACCCGATGCCGAGTTGTCGGTAGGCGCGGGTGGTTTCGGCGATCGGCTGCGTCGGAAAATCGGCGAAGCAGATCGAGATGTCCATCGCGGTGATCACGAACTCGACGACCCGGGCGAAGGTGACGGCGTCGAAGGACCCGTCCGCGGACAGGAACTTCATCAGGTTCAGCGACGCCAGGTTGCAGGACGAGTTGTCCAGGTGCATGTACTCGCTGCACGGGTTCGAGGCGTTGATCCGGCCCGATTCGGGGCTGGTGTGCCAGTCGTTGATGGTGTCATCGTATTGAATGCCGGGATCGGCGCACGCCCACGCCGCTTGCGTGATCTTGCCGAAGAGGTCACGCGCCTCGACGGTTTCAACGACCTCGCCGGTCTGCCGAGCGCGCAGCCCGAACGCGGAGCCCGCTGGTGTGCTCGATTCAACGGCGCGCATGAACTCGTCGGAGACCCGCACCGAGTTGTTGGCGTTCTGGTATTGCACCGAGATGATGTCCTGGCCGCCGAGGTCCATGTCGAACCCGGCGTCCCGCAATACCCGGATCTTGTTCTCTTCCTTGGCCTTGGTCTCCACGAACTCGGCGATGTCCGGGTGGTCGACGTCCAGCACCACCATCTTGGCGGCCCGACGGGTCGCTCCCCCTGACTTGATCGTGCCGGCGGAGGCGTCGGCGCCACGCATGAACGACACCGGGCCGGAGGCCGTCCCGCCGGAAGACAGCAGCTCTTTGGACGACCGGATTCGAGAGAGGTTCAGGCCCGCACCCGATCCACCCTTGAAGATCAGGCCTTCCTCGCGGTACCAGTTCAGGATCGAGTCCATCGTGTCGTCGACCGACAGGATGAAGCATGCCGACACCTGTTGCGGGGAAGCGGTTCCCACGTTGAACCAGACGGGCGAGTTGAAGGCGAAGACCTGGTGCAGCAGCATCCAGGTCAGCTCGTGCGCGAAGATCTGCTCGTCCTCGTCGGTCGCGAAATACCCGTGCTCGACGCCCGCCGCCGTGTAGGAGCCGACCACCCGATCGATGATCTGTCGCAGACTCGACTCGCGCGTTGCAGTGCTCGCAGCGCCGCGGAAGTACTTGCTGGTGACAATGTTGGTGGCGTTGACCGACCAGAATTCCGGGAACTCGACGCCGCGTTGCTCGAAGTTGATCGACCCGTCGCGCCAGTTGGTCATCACCACGTCCCGACGCTGCCAGGTGACTTCGTCGTACGGATGTACGCCGGCCGTCGTGTACAGCCGTTCCAGCCGCAGCCCCCTGGCTCCGTTACTCCGATCGCCGTGCTGCGCGCGAGTCTTGCGGTTCTTGCCCGCGTTCGACCCGTTCGAAGACGCATCGGACGGTGTCGACGCTGCTGACGTTCCGGTCGCACCAACGGTGTGTGTCATGTCCTTGGATTTCCTTCCCCTGGGTGGCACTCCACCGACGGCATGGCTGGAGCGTTGACAACGTTGGCGCTGGTGACGCTGTACGTGAAGCGCAGTATTTCCTACGGTTCGGCGACGGACCTGACGGCCGCTGCGTGGACCAAACGTCGATCAGCAGACTCCGACCTACGGTGGCAGGCTCGGCGCAGGTCCGCGGATGTCGACCCGCTCGTCCTGCCCAGCGTGGCCGTGGCCACTGCTGCCGGATGGTTCTGCGGCGCCGGTCCGTTGAGCGACGCTCGTCGGTTGGGCGCTGTCGCGTCGAGTGCTGCCATTCGATGGTGCGGCGCCGTCGTGTGGTGCAGCGCTGTCGTGTGGTGCAGCGCTGTCGTGTGGTGCAGCGCTGTCGTGCGGTGCAGCGCTGTCGTGCGGTGCAGCGCTGTCGTGCGGTGCAGCGCTGTCGTGCGGTGCAGCGCTGTCGTGCGGTGGGGCGGCGGCCCGCATGTCCCGAATCTCCGCGGCGAAGTCGTCGGCCGAGACGAACGAGCGATAGACGGAGGCGAACCGGAGGTAGGCCACCTCGTCCAGTTCCCGCAGCGGGCCGAGGATCGCCAACCCGATCTCCTGGCTGGGCACCTCAGCCTGGCCTGACCCGCGCACCGCCTCTTCGACCTGCTGTGCGAGCTTGGCCAGCGCATCGTCGTCGACAGGCCGCCCCTGACATGCCCGGCGTACACCATAGAGCACCTTGACGCGGCTGAACGGTTCTGTGACCCCGCTGCGCTTGGCCACGACCAGCAGTGCTTCCTCGACCGTGGTGAAGCGGCGCGAACATTCCGGGCAGGAGCGTCGACGGCGGATCGCCTGCCCGTCGTCGATTTCGCGGGAGTCGATCACCCGCGAATCCGGGTACCGGCAGAAGGGGCATCGCATGTCTCACACCTCCCGGTCCGCTCGTGTCCTGCGTCGTCACCACTCATCGTGCCGTGGCCCCGTTCACTGCCTCGGCCGAGGCTTCTGACTCGGAATCTGCCGACTGGCCGAACCTGCCTGTGGATCGTTCCGGTGGATTCCCGGTGGGCAACTCGCTCGTCCTGTGGACAACTGCCTGTCGGGAGTGGCACAACCTGTTGATATCTTACACCCGTGTAAGTACCAGATGTAGGGGTTGACGGTAGATCCCGGCGGACGGGAGCGCAAGTCCCCCACTGGTGTGTCGCGTTCGATTCCTCCGCGGATCCGGATCGCTCGGGGCCCAAGCCGTCCGGCGGCGAGGGGCGGGGAACCCGGAGCCGAAATCGCCGCCGGAGCGGTCTGGTAAATCCCCGGACACCAGCCAAGCCCGTCGACCGCGCATTCCCGGTGCCTGGTCAGTCCCGGTGGCTGCGTGGACGAGTGCAACCGAGGACACCCTGCGGGGGTGTTGCGCACCCGAGTTCCCATCAGTCGGCCCCGGCGGGCACGCGGAGGACCACGCCCACCCGCAGCACATCGCTACTCAGCCCATTGAGTTGCTCGATCTCGTCGATCACCGCCCGCGGATCGCGATCTGGTGCGCGGGACGTGGCGATCGACCACAACGAATCGCCTGGTCCCACGGTGACGTCGACCATCCCTCGCGGCGCCGGAGCCGAGAGCAGCGACGCCGTGACGAGCACGACCGCGACAAGCACGGTGGCCGTGACGGCCAGTCGGGCCCAGCGGCCCATGCGGTATCCCTCGAGCGGGTCGCAGCCAGCAAACCCGACGGGGACCGTCGCGGCCAAGGGGAGGGTGCCAGGGGACGGACGACGGATCGACGGCATACGCGTCCAGCGTCGGCGATCCGTCCGCGGAACTGCAGGCGTGTCGGCAGGTTCGGGCGGTGACCACGTCGTTGGCTCGTGCGTCGGCAGTGCTCTCGGATATACCGGGATTTCGGGCCTCGGGCTTGGGCCGGTCCGAACGATGGGCGGGGGATACCCCAGGGTTGCCCGAGTGACCCGAACGAGGGTCCCGTTCGACGGTGCGGTGAGCGTCTGCGTTCCCATATCTTCACCTCGGCTGATCCGACCGGAGGGACCCGGCCTGCTCTCGTGGTGGCCGACCCGGGGCGGGCCTCGGATCGAACGGGCGTTCGATCGAACGCTTGACCGAGTTCTACACCGGGCCACCGACAGCGGGAAGATCGATCGGCGTGTCAATCGAACGCCTGTTTGAATTGTGACCCTATCGTCACCTAGTCTGAGGAGGCCGTCGCTCCTGATCCCCGCCGATCCACGGCCGTGGGGCGGGCCCGACGGTCCAACACCAGGGAGGGACAACGACGTGGCAACGGAGCAAGACCCCGACGATCAACCAGGCGGCGGACCGGCAGCACACCTCATCGGCGCCGACCATGACGCGGGGCCTGAACTTGATCTCGCCGACCCAGCGGACGACGCGGACGTGTCCGCCACCGGAGATGTCGTCACCTTTCCCGACCCCGCGCCGGTGGGCCGAGTGCTCACCATGCGCCAGCACAAGATCCTGCAGGTCATCCGGGATTCGGTGGAGCGGCGCGGTTACCCGCCGAGCGTCAGGGAGATCGGGCAGGCCGCCGGCCTCAAGTCACCCTCCTCTGTCGCGCATCAGCTCAAGGTGCTGGAGAAGCGCGGCCTGTTGCGACGGGACCCGAATCGGCCCCGCGCCGTCGACATCCGTCCGCTCGACGAGATCCAGGACGAGGCTCCCGATCATCCGACGCCGACCTACGTGCCGGTCGTCGGAAGGATCGCCGCGGGTGGTCCGATCCTGGCCGAGCAGGCCGTCGAGGATGTGTTCCCGCTACCCAAGGACCTGGTGGGCGAGGGCACCCTCTTCCTGCTTCGGGTGGTCGGCGATTCCATGATCGACGCAGCGATCACCGACGGCGACTGGGTCGTGGTGCGTCAGCAACCGGTTGCGGAGAACGGCGACATCGTGGCGGCCATGATCGATGGTGAGGCAACGGTCAAGACCTTCAAACGGCGGGACGGGCACCTGTGGCTCATGCCGCACAACGACGCCTACCAGCCCATTCCCGGGGACGACGCGGTCATTCTCGGCCGGGTGGTTGCGGTACTCCGCAAGCTCTGACGCGCTGCGCAGCCGACACCTTTGGGCACCTGATCTGCGGTTGTTGCCCCGGCGGGGTGGGCCGGGGAACGGCAGCCGTCGGGTTTCAACCAGCCGCGGTCAGGACTTGCGCTCCTCGGCCGGAAGTGCGGTCGTCGCGGCGGGCGGCGGCACGACCGGGGTGCCGGTGATCTGCGGCGCCGGCGTCGGCACTGCAGCGGTCACATCGGTCTCGGTCGGTTTCTTGGCCTTCTCGTCGTCGTCGTGCATTGCCGCCACCTCGGACTTGAGGATGCGCAGCGACCGTCCGACACCGCGCGCCGCGTCCGGCAGCCTCTTGTACCCGAACAGGATGACGAAGGCCGCAATGATGATCATCCAGTGCCACCAGGACAAGCCGCCCATGTTGTGTTCCTCCTCGACCGATGACGCTCGCTGAAATGGTCGCTCGTTCTTCTTGACTGGTCTTCATGGCCGGTCTTCGTGACTGGTCTTCGTGACCGAAGCACGTCTCGATGGGTCGAGCGGTCCTGCGGCGCCGTCCTCAGGCTACCCGGATGGCGACAGCCTGAAGGAGTCCGAGCCTGAAGGAGCCTGAAGGAGTCCCAGGCCCGGGATCGGACTGGGAAGAGCAGACCCTCAGCCGACGGCGGCGAAGGGAGCCAGCACGCCGGCCAGATCCGGATAGACCCGCGCATGCAGGCGGGTGCCGTCCGCGGTGTGCTCCTCGGTCAGCACGGTGCCCTCAGCGTGCACGCGGGATACCAGCGCACCCTCGGTGAAAGGAACCAGCACCGACACCGACACTGCCGGGTTGGGTAGGGCGCCGGCGATCGCCAGCCGCAGCTGTTCGATCCCGGCGCCCGTGCGGGCGGAGACGAACACCGCATCAGGTAGTAGGTGCCGTAACCGGGTCAGCGTCATCTCGTCCGCTGCGTCGACCTTGTTGACCACGATGATCTCCCGCACCGAAGCGGCGTCGATCTCCCCGAGCACCTCTCGAACCGCAGAGACCTGGTCCTCGGGATTCTCGTCTACGCCATCGACCACGTGCAGCAACAGATCGGCCTCACCGATCTCCTCCAAGGTGGACCGGAACGACTCGACCAACTGGTGCGGCAGGTGCCGGACGAACCCGACGGTGTCGGTCAGCGTGTAGATCCGTCCGTCGGCGGTTCGGGACCGGCGGGTGGTGGGATCGAGGGTGGCAAACAGGGCGTCCTCGACCAGCACCCCCGCATCGGTGAGTCGGTTGAGCAGGGACGACTTGCCCGCGTTGGTGTAGCCGACAATGGCGACAGCCGGGATCGCATTGGCGTGACGTCGGGATCGTTTCGTATCCCGAACGCGGCGCATGCCGGCCAGGTCGGAGCGCAATTGGGCGATCCGCTTGTGGATTCGTCGCCGGTCGATTTCCAGCTTGGTTTCCCCCGGTCCGCGGGAACCGATGCCGGCACCCGCAGCGACCCGCCCGCCGCGTTGCCGGGACAGCGCAGCGCCCCAGCCGCGGAGCCGCGGGACCAGGTAGTTCAGCTGGGCGAGCTCGACCTGAGCCTTGCCCTCCCGGGACCGGGCGTGCTGGGCGAAGATGTCCAGGATCAGGGCCGTCCGGTCGACGACCTTCACCTTGAGCCGCTCTTCCAGGTTCCGGAGCTGACCCGGGGCGAGTTCGCCGTCGCAGATGACGGTGTCTGCGCCGGTGGCCTCGACGATGCCGATCAGTTCGGTGACCTTTCCCGAGCCGATGTAGGTGGCGGCATCGGGGTGGCTGCGGCGTTGCATGACCGCATCCAGCACCACCGACCCCGCGGTCTCGGCGAGCCGGGCCAGTTCGGTCATCGAGGCTTCGGCTTCGGCTGCGGTCCCACCGGCCCACACTCCGACCAGCACCACCTGTTCGAGTTGCAGCTTGCGGTACTCGACCTCGGTGATGTCGGTGAGCTCGGTAGAGAGTCCGGCAACGCGTCGCAGCGCGGCGCGGTCGGCCAAGTCGCGATCGCCCTGGGTGCTCGCCATCTCATCCGGGTCGATCGGGGCCTCTCGACTACGTGCGGTAGGCACCTGAACCTCGAATTCGTCGTCAGCGGGGCTCGACGCGGTGCTGATTGGTCTGGGAATTGTGGTGGCATTGCTCGGCGCGGCAGGCATCGGTGCGCTGATCGCAGCGCGTGCGGCGGCGTCGTCGGTGTAATCAACAGTCATCTTGCTGTCCAGCCTGCCACGAATGACCAACCCTTTTCCGGAAGCACCGCGACAACGGCCCTTCGCCGTAAGGTCGAACCTGCGTCCTCAGCGCTCGCTGGGTGCGGTCAGCGGTGCCGTTGCCAGAACGCATCGTCGATGGTGCCGAAGGCGACCAGCACCGCCGGACCGGTCAGCGTGGAGTCCTCATCGGTGATGGTGACGGTCACCGCGCCGCCCGGAACGGACACCGACACGGTGCCCGTCGACCGTTCATTCGCCTGCAGATACGCCGCCGCCGCTGCCACCGTTCCCGTTCCGCAGGAACGGGTTTCGCCGACGCCACGTTCATGCACGCGCATGCGGATTTGGTCGGGCCCGGTGCTGGTGATGATCTCGATGTTCACGCCCTCCGGAAAACCCAACTCGTCGTAGCGTGGTGGGACGCTCAGATCGACGCTGGCCAGGTCGATGTCCGTCAGGCACGCGAGGTGCGGATTGCCGACATCCACTGACACACCGGCGATCTCCCGCTCACCGATCCGGGCTGTCGATGGCCGGCCGATCGTCACCGGACCCATTCCGATGGTCACATCTCCGACGGCCGGAACGTCCGCCGTGCGCACTCCGCCACGGGTGGAAAAGCGTAGACCTCCGGGCGACACCCACCCGGAATCGACCAGGAATCGGGCGAAAACCCGAGCCCCGTTTCCACACATCTGCGCGAACGAGCCGTCGGCGTTGCGGTAGTCCATGACGAACGCGGCATCGCTGCCGGGTTGCACCGGAGCCACCCGGATGATCCCGTCAGCGCCGAGGCCGGCGTGCCGGTCGCACACCGCTCGGACCTGCCCGGCCGTGACCTGGAGAGTGCCGTCCGGGTCCGGCAGCAGGACGAAGTCGTTCTCGGTGCCGTGGCCCTTGACGAACGGCACGCCGGCGGCTGGTGGGGCGCCGGTCGAAGTGCGGGCGCCGGAGGATGCTGAGGCGCCGGTCACGGGTCCAGATTACGGGCCGATCCCATGCGCCTCGGGCTCCGGTCCGAACCTGCCACGAACTACCCAGCGCGGCGCTGGCCGGGGTGACGCCCCGCCCCTGTCAACCCGGACGTTGTCGAGACGTGCCATTTTCTCCGATGATCAAATCTTCTGGCCGTTTGAGGTTCTTGGGTTCAATCGGTGGTTGCGGCACGACCCTGAACGGCCGCGAGTGGTGATCATGGAGCCGCGCTGACGAGGCGCGAATGGCGAGTGAGCAAAGACCAGTGCGTCACCGCCATCGCCCTGGCCTCGGACCCTGGCAGCGCCGCGGAACGGGAGCATCAACCACGTAACAGGCCGAGCACGCGATCAAGAGCGTCCGGAGCCCCGGCGTCCACATCCACCATCCGGGTGTCCCGTCTGAACCAGCTGCGCTGCCTGCGGACGAACCGACGGGTGGCCACGGTGGTGTCGATGATCGCCTGCTCGCTGTCGAGGTTTCCGTCGAGCACGGCCAACATCTGCCGGTAGCCGAGGGCCCTGGACGCGGTCAATCCGTCCCTGATCCCGGCCGCCTCAAGCTCGCGAACCTCGTCGAGGAACCCGGTGGCGACCATCGACCGGACCCGCCCTTCCAACCGCGCGTCCAACTCCGAGCTGTCGCGGTCCAGCCGCACCAGCAGCGCGTCGTACCGCGGAGGTCCCGGCCGCGGCAAGGAAGCTGTGAAGGGCCGGCCGGTGATTTCGATGACCTCCAGAGCCCGAACGATCCGGCGCCCGTTGCCGGGCTCGATGACCCCTGCGGATGCCGGGTCCGCCGTCTGCAACCGATGGAACAGCGCGGCGATGCCGAATTCATCCAGTTCGGCCTGCAGCCGGGCCCGAACCTCGGGGTCGGTGGCCGGGAAGTCGATCTCGTCCAAGATCGCCTGGACATACAGCCCGGAACCGCCGACCACGATCGCGGCGTGGCCGCGGGCCCGGATGTCGTCGACGACCGCACGTGCCTGCCGCTGATAGGCGGCGACGCTCGCCGTCTGTCGGACGTCGAGCACGTCGAGCAAGTGATGCGGGACGCCACGCCGCCGGTCCGGCGGCACCTTGGCGGTGCCGATGTCCATCCCCTGATACAGCTGCATGGAGTCGGCATTGACGATCTCACCGTCGAGGCGCTGGGCAAGGTCCAAGCCAAGGTCCGACTTGCCGGTTCCGGTCGGGCCCGCCACCACGACCAGCCGATCGGTGCGAAGCGGCGGGCTGTCGGCTTCGCTGCTGTCCGCGGTGACCCCGTGGCGGGTCACGCCCCGACCCACCGCCAGGACGCGACGAAGTACCCGACCCCGAACGGGGCACCGGAATACAACAGCTCCGCCTCATCGGGGGCCCGGGCGAAGGTGAGATCGGCGAGCAGCCTCAGCGGGGCAACGGAGGACAAGAGCGCCTCAGCGGGAAGGTCGGGGTTCTGGCATGCGGTCCGCAATGCCACCGGATTGCCGGCCGCGAGTGCGTCGGCGAGTGCCTCGTCGAAGGCGCCCGACCGGTCGTCGAGCCGGCCCGGGGCGTTGGCTCCGTGACAGGCCGCGCCGTCGGCGATCACCAGCAGGGCGACCCGGTCCGATCCCTCCAGAGTCAGCTCCCGCGTCAGGTCGGCGAAGATCTCTCCGGCACCAGCGCCCGCAATTCTCGTCACCTCGACCGCAGTCGTCGGTGGCACGGTGGGTGCCCATCTGAGCAGATTCGTGCCGACCAGGGTGGCCACCGACGGCAGCGATACCGGCACACCACGCTGTTCGGGCGACGCCATCGGGTCCTCGCGGGCCGGTTCGCCCGGAAGAATGACGGTCCGCTCTGCACCTGTGTCCCCGCGGGTCACAGATGTGCGCACGACGGTGCCCGGCGGAAACATCCGCCACGCCGCCGTCGTCGCAAGCGCAGCGCCGGTCTGGCCAGCAGCAGCGCCGAACTCGTCAGCAGCGGCACCTGTCCCGATCAGCAGCATGCGATCCGCAACGGGCAGTCGGGCAAGGGCAGCTCGGCAGGCCGCACCCAGGTCGGGGACCGTGCGAGCGATCGCGTCCGCCGTGCCCTCGATCAGGAATGGCGCGCCGGGACACACGGCGACTCCCACGATCACAGCCTCAGGCTAATCGGCCCGATCGCTGGTCCCGCGCTCCCGTACACACTCATGATCATCGGGCGGCTCGACCCGGCCTGGCCACGGAACGGGTCGGCGGGCACACTGGACGTCACCGTCGGCCAGCCCGACGATGCAGGAAAAGGGGGCGCCGCAGGGTGCCCGGGAGTTCGAACGCTCCCTCGCCGAGCAGTAGGAAGGTCCGCCGCCGATGTCGCAGGACACGAACTCCCGCTTCGAATCCGAGCCTCACGCCACCCAGGCGAGCACCGAGCCCAGAGCGGTCCGTATCCCATCCGAGGATGACACCGACAGACCCGCAGCCGCGGCGGGGGTGGACCCCGTCGAGACCACAGACGTCGCCCGGGATTCGCCTGCCGCGGCCCTCGAGTCGGTCGCGGGGGCCGAGCCGGTCGCGCGGGCCGAGCCGGTCGCGCGGGCCGAGCCGGTCGCGGGGGCCCAGTCGGTCGCGGGGGCCGAGTCGGTCGAAAGAGTCACGACCCTGACCGGGTTGAGCGCATCAAGCGCGAGAGAGCTGGTCGCCGTCGAGGCGATCGCCAGCGAGGCTGAACCGAAGTCGGATGCAGCGCCGGCAGAACTGACAGTCCCCGAGGCGCCCTATTCCCCCGACATTCCCACGCCCTATCCGAACGGTCCCGAGCCGACCACGGATGTTCCCGGAGTGCCGGACGCGCCGGACGTCCCCGGAGTGCCGGAGGTGCCTGACGCGGCCGACGCGGCCGACCTGCCCGAAGCGCCCGACACGGCCGACGTGCCCGACGTGCCCGACCTGCCCGACCTGCCCGACGCGCCCGACCTGCCCGAAGTGCCCGACCTGCCCGAAGTGCCCAACGCGGCTGACGCGCCGGCTGGGTTCACAGGACCGCGGGTTCCTGAGGTGGTCCAGGTCGAAGGGCTGTCCCCGACAACAACCGCGCCCAACCTGCCTGTATCCGCCGCCGCTGAACCATCGACCATGCCCAACGTTCCCGTCCACGCCTCGCCAACGGTGTCGGTTCCCGCCGCGATCGAAGTTGGGTCATCCGACGACGATGACGATGGGGACGATGACGATGGGTCTGTCAGCGAACCGGCGACCACGAAGCCGCCGGAACCCATTCCGATGCCGGGCCCGGGTCCGGTCCACCCGCCTGTCCCGATGCCGCCCATCACCCAGCCTGACGAACCCAGTCCCGCGGAAAGCCCGCCCAACAATGACCGCGCCGCCACGCCGGAGAACGGGCAATCGGACTTCGCGGCGCCGACCGCGGCGACCACAGACGCGACCGGCGAGACGGCAGCCGGCGAGACGGCAGCCCCGGAGACACCCGACGCAGGAACAGCCGAGACCGAGATAGCCGAGACCGACACAACCCGCCCGGAGACACCCGACGCAGGAACAGCCGAGACCGAGACACCCCGCCCTGAGACACCCGGCAGCGAGACACCGAGCACCGAGACAACGACCTTCGAGACAACGACCACCCCAACAAGCACCGAAACTGGGAGTACTGACACTCCCGACACAGAAACACCCGACACAGAAACACCCGACACAGGAACTGCTGCGCCCGATTCGACGGCACCGGCAAACCCACGCTCGCGTCAGCAGACTCCACCCGGCAAACCCCGTCCGGCCGGACAACGACCGGTCGGAGTCCGACCCAACGTCAAGCCCGGAGGCCGACCGGCAGGTCGACCCAGTCCGGTGCCAACGTCGCCGCAGTTCGGGACCCTGGTGGAGCCGATCGTCGAACCGGTCGACCCTCACCTGTGGGGACGGATCGACGAGGACGGCGTCGTGTACGTCACCACCGCTGCGGGCGAACGCGCCATCGGAAACTGGCAAGCCGGCGACGTCGAGGCCGGGCTTGCCCATTTCGGCCGGCGCTACGACGACTTCGCGACCGAGATCGCCTTGCTGGAGGCACGTCTGGCTTCCGGCACGGGCGATCCGAAGGCAACCAAGCATCAGGCGATCGCGTTGCGTGAGTCCGTCGACGCGCTGCCGGCCATCGGCGATCTGGACGGTGCCGCGGCTCGTTTGGAGATCGTGATCGGTGCGGCCGACGCGGCCATCGCCGGAGCCTCGCAAGCGCGCACGGCGGCGCGGACGGCTGCGATCAAGGCCAAGGAGGCGCTCTGCGTCGAGGCCGAAGAGCTGGCCGAATCGACACAGTGGAAGACAACCGGCGATCGGCTCAAGGCGATCGTCGAAGAGTGGCGTGGCGTCCGCGGGATCGATAGGAAGACCGATGATGCCCTGTGGAAGCGGTTCGCCAAGGCCCGCGACACTTTCACCCGACACCGCGGTTCCCACTTCGCCGAGCTGGACAAACAGCGGGGCGCCGCCAAGGAGGCGAAGGAGGCGCTCATCGCGAAAGCGGAAGCGTTGTCAGACGCCACCGAGTGGGGCGAGACCGCCGCCGCCTACCGAGAGCTGATGAACGAGTGGAAGGCGGCCGGGCGGGCGCCCCGAGACGTCGAAGACGCTCTGTGGGCTCGTTTCCGGGCCGCTCAGGAGAAATTCTTCTCCCGCCGGAACAAGACGTTCTCCGATCGTGACGCCGAGTTCGAGGCGAACGCGGCGGTGAAGGAGAAACTGCTCGCCGAGGCGGAGAAGATTGACCCGGCAACAGGTATCGATCGAGCCAAGGCGTCGCTGCGGTCGATTCTGGAACGGTGGGAAGCCGCGGGGAAGGTACCCCGAGAGCGGATTCGGGAGTTCGATTCACGGCTGCGCGCGGTGGAGGACAAGGTCAAGTCCGCGGATGAGCGGCACTGGCGGCGTACCGATCCTGAGGCGGAGGCGCGGGTGCAGCAATTCCGAAGCCGGGCCGACTCCTACCGCGCACAGGCCGCCAAGGCGCGTGCGGCGGGCGACGAGCGCAAGGCCCGGCAGGCCGACGCACAGGCGGAGCAGTGGGAGGAGTGGCTCAAGACGGCCCGGGGTGCGGTCGACGGGTGAGCTGCTCCAACGCTGGGCTCCAGCTACCGCTGAGCTGCGTCGAGCGCTGACCCGGGATTCCGGTCTGAGTGCCTATCCGAGGGATCCGGAGCAGGCGTCGACCACACCCGGCGACCCGGCAGCATGCGCCGGGCGGCCGATGCCCGGCAGGCCGAGGCCAACCCCCGGTGTCCGCGCCGGGACGCCGGCCTCGGACCGATCGCCGGCCAGGGTGCGCCGGTGTGTCAGCAGCTCGCCGTCGGCCAGCAGATGGTGCGGCGCCCCGTAGGTCACCCGCGCGGTCACCACATCGCCGGGCCGGACGGACCGATCGACCGCCGGACCCGTTGCCGTGAAGTGCACCAGCCGGCCGTCCCGGGCCCGCCCGCTCATCCGCCCGCTGGCGCTGTCCTTGTGGCCCTCGCCCGAGGCGACCAGCACCTCGACGAGAGAGCCGACCTGTGCTCGATTGCCGTTCAACGCCGAGGCATCAACAACCTCCACGAGACGCCGGAAGCGTTCGGTGACCACCTCACGCGGAACCTGATCGGCCATCGTCGCTGCCGGCGTCCCCGGGCGCGGCGAGTACTGGAAGGTGAAGGCGGCGGCGAAGTCAGCCTGCGCCACCACGTCGAGGGTCCGCTGGAAGTCCGCCTCGGTCTCGCCTGGGAAGCCGACGATGATGTCGGTGGTGATCACCGCGTCCGGCATCGCCGCCCGCACCTCGGCCAGGATCGCCAGGTATCGCTCGCTGCGGTACGACCGACGCATCGCGCGCAGCATCCGATCCGACCCGGACTGCAGCGGCATGTGCAGCTGATGGCAGACGTTGGGAGTGGACGCCATCGCATCGATGACGTCCGTGGTGAAATCCCGAGGGTGCGGCGACGTGAAGCGGACCCGCTCCAGACCGTCGATGGCCCCGCACGACCGGAGCAACTTACCGAACGCGGCGCGATCGCCGAACTCGACTCCGTAGGAGTTTACGTTCTGGCCGAGCAGGGTCACCTCGAGTACGCCGTCGTTGACCAGCATCTGCACCTCGGCGAGAATGTCGCCAGGCCGCCGATCGGCTTCCTTGCCGCGAAGCGAGGGCACGATGCAGAACGTGCAGGTGTTGTTGCAGCCCACCGAGATGGACACCCAGCCGGCGTAGGCCGACTCGCGCCTGGCCGGCAGGGTAGACGGGAAGACCTCGAGCGCCTCCAGGATCTCGATTTCCGCCTGGGCGTTGTGCCGGGACCGCTCCAGCAGCGTCGGCAGCGAGCCCACATTGTGCGTCCCGAACACCACGTCCACCCACGGAGCGCGCCGCACGATCTCGCCGCGGTCCTTCTGCGCGAGGCAACCACCGACGGCGATCTGCATGCCCGGGTGCGCCGCCTTGATGGGCGCAAGGTGCCCGAGATTGCCGTACAGCTTGTTGTCGGCGTTCTCCCTCACCGCGCAGGTGTTGAACACCACCACGTCGGCCGTCTCGCCGTCGTCGCTGCGCAGGTACCCGGCCTCCTCGAGCAGTCCGGACAGGCGCTCGGAGTCGTGCACGTTCATCTGACACCCGTAGGTGCGGACCTGGTAGGTGCGGGCAATGGGAGCGGCTGACGCAATCGGCAGGGCCGACTCCGTCGCGCCCTCGCGCCCGACCCGGTCGAAGACGGCGGAACTCACGGGCTTCAGGGTACGTGGCCGACCGTACGCCACCGGACCCGGAAAAGGATGCGGTGAACCGTTCAGCGGCGAGGACCGTATGCACGGGAGGGGGCATCCGCGTCGCGATGGTGTCACCAGGTCGACCTACCGGACCCCGATCGAGTAAAGGTTCGATTACTGCTCGTGCTCTTTGGAACTAATGCGTTGCCCGATATGACAGTCTCGACAAATCTGGGTGCCACCTGTGGGCCCCCCCGGTACTGGGAGGTCACGTGACTGTTGCTGGACCGTCGGACGGCGCACGCCCCCCGATGATCTCCATGCACGACGTGCAGAAGCATTTCGGGACGTTGCACGTACTGAAGAACATCCGGCTCGACGTGCCGGGCGGTCAGGTGGTGATCGTCATCGGCCCATCGGGGTCGGGCAAGTCGACGTTGTGCCGGACGATCAACCGGCTCGAGTCGATCGATTCCGGTGACATCGCGATCGATGGGGTCCCGCTGCCTGCGGAAGGCAAGGGGTTGGCCCAGCTGCGCGCCGACGTCGGCATGGTCTTCCAGTCGTTCAATCTGTTCGCGCACAAGACGATCCTGCAGAACGTCACCCTCGGACCGATCAAGGTCCGCAAGATGAGCAAGAAAGACGCCGACGAGCTGGCCGACTCGCTGCTGCAGCGGGTGGGGATCGCCGAGCAGCGGGACAAGCTACCCGCTCAACTCTCCGGAGGGCAGCAACAGCGCGTCGCGATCGCCCGCGCGCTGGCGATGAAGCCCAAGGTGATGCTCTTCGACGAGCCGACCAGCGCGCTGGACCCGGAGATGGTCAACGAGGTCCTGGACGTCATGGTCTCGTTGGCCAGGGAGGGCATGACGATGGTGGTCGTCACCCACGAGATGGGGTTCGCGCGCAAGGCCGGGGACCGGGTGTTGTTCATGGCCGACGGGGAGATCGTCGAGGACGGCACCCCGCAGGAGTTCTTCACCAACCCCACCAGCAACCGTGCAAAGGACTTTCTGAGCAAGATCTTGACTCACTGATCGAGTCAATGACCAGCGCGGGAACCGCCCGCGCTGGACGAACCCGGGAGGGTGCATCGATGAGGTTCCGCACAATCGCATCAGTCGTGGCGGGGGCGGCAGCGCTCGCGCTGGCGGTCTCCGGCTGCAGTAGTTCCAGCACCCCATCAGAAAGTTCGGTGGCCAGTGCTGCGCAGAGCGTGGCACAGAGTGCCACCAGCAAGGTGGCCAGCGCGGCCAGCGCCGCGCAGAGCGCCGCTAGTTCGGCTCTCGCGGGCGCGACCGGCAATTCCCAAGTGCTGTCCAGCGCCGACGCCGGGAAGCTGGTCGTCGGCATCAAGTTCACCCAACCTGGGCTGGGCGTCAAGAATCCGGACGGCACCTTCTCTGGCTTCGACGTCGAGGTTGCCAAGTACGTGGCGGACAAACTGGGGGTCGACCCGTCCAAAATCGAATTCGTCGAGGCCAACTCCGCTCAGCGCGAGGACCTGATCGGCAAGGGTCAGGTCGACTACATCGTGGCCACCTACTCGATCACCGACGCCCGTAAGGAGAAGGTGAACTTCGCCGGTCCGTACTTCATCGCGCATCAGGACCTGCTGGTCAAGTCGGACAACACCGACATCACCGGTCCGGAGGCGATGGCCGGCAAGATCCTTTGCTCGGTCACGGGGTCGACCTCGGCGCAGACGATCAAGGACAAGTACGCGGCCGACGTCGCCCTGCAGGAATACCCCACCTACAGCGACTGCGTCGATGCCCTGCTCAGCGGCGCTGTCGACGCGGTGACGACGGATGACGTGATCCTGGCCGGCTTCGCCGCCCAACACCCAGGTCAGTTGAAGGTCGTCGGCAAGGGCTTCTCGAACGAGAACTACGGCATCGGCCTGAAGAAGGAC
This sequence comes from Nakamurella sp., assembly GCA_017882715.1. Lineage (GTDB taxonomy): Bacteria > Actinomycetota > Actinomycetes > Mycobacteriales > Nakamurellaceae > Nakamurella. Next base: position 22,532 of record JADGOY010000002.1, read on the forward strand.
GACACGGCCGGCACGGCGGCCATCAACACCGCGATCGCCGCCATGATCGCCGACGGAAGCTGGAAGAAGGCGCTGGAGGACACGGTGGGCCCGTCCGGCTACACCATCCCGGCAGCTCCGACGCCTAGCAGCTGACCGCTGCGGATGCGGCCCCCGAGTGATTCTCGGGGGCCGCATCTCGTCAGTGGCAACCAGCGGACGACCCACGGTCCGGTCGGCGGAGAGGCGATCGGAACCAGGCAGCCCAGCGGATCGCGCCAAGGAGGAAAAGCGTGGACTTCAGCTTCCTTTCCGACCCCAGATATGACGTTCTTGGTGCGTTCTGGGTGACCGTGCAGCTGACGGTCTGGTCGGCGATCGGAGCATTCATCCTCGGGGTGGTGCTGGCGGCCATGCGGGTCTGCCCGGTCCCGCTGATGCGCGGCTTCGCGGGCGGGGTGGTGAACATCGTTCGCAACATCCCGTTGACCTTGATCATCATCATGATGTCGCAGGTCATCGCCAATCAGCTCGGCCTGCGGCTGGCCACTCGGCAACCAGGCGTCAACCCGCAGGCGTTCTTGGATACGCAGAACTTCCGCCTCGCGGTGCTGGGCTTCATCATTTACACGTCGACGTTCGTCTGTGAGGCCATCCGGTCGGGCATCAACACCGTTCCGCCCGGGCAGGCCGAGGCGGCCAGGGCTGTCGGCCTGACGTTCACCCAGGTGCTCGGCATCGTCGTCCTCCCCCAGGCGATCAGGGCGGTCGTGGCGCCGCTCGGATCGGTGCTGATCGCGCTGATCAAGAACACCACTGTCGCGTCCGCCATCGGCGTGTCCGAGGCGGCGTTGTTGATGAATACGCTGCTCGAGAACGAGGCCGACAAGTTCACCGCGGTCTTCCTGGTCATCGCCGCCGGCTTCATCGTGCTCGCGCTGCCGACCGGTCTGGTCTTCGGATCGCTGGCGAAGAAGGCGTCGGTGAAGCGGTGAGCGAGCGAGCGTCGGTGCTCTACGACATTCCCGGGCCACGCGCCAGGCGTGTCAACCTGATCATCAGCATCGTCTTCGGCATAGCGCTGGCCGCGGCGCTGTGGTGGGTGCTGTCGGTGCTGGCCTCGAGGAACCAGCTCACCGCGGAGAAGTGGTCACCGTTCCTGGACTCGAAGAACTGGACCACGTACCTGCTGCCCGGCCTGTGGGCGACCCTGGAGGCCGCTGCCCTGAGCGTGGCGATCGCGCTGCCGGTCGGCGCGCTGCTGGGTGTCGCCCGGCTGTCGGATCACCATTGGGTGCGGTGGCCCGCCGGCATCATCGTCGAGTTCTTCCGGTCGATACCGGTGATCATCCTGATGTTGTTCGCGTTCGAGTTGTGGTTCTTCGCCTTCGACGCCGCGAGTCCCTTCGCCGCGGTGGTGATCGCCCTGGTGCTGTACAACGGGTCGGTGCTGGCCGAGGTGTTCCGAGCCGGGATCCTCGCGATACCGAACGGTCAAACCGAGGCCGGCTTCGCCATCGGACTGCGCAAATCGCAGCTGATGACGATCATTCTGCTGCCCCAGGCCATCACCTCGATGCTGCCGGCAGTGGTCAGCCAGCTGGTCGTCGTCGTCAAGGACACCGCTCTGGGCGGCATCCTGGTCGGGTACTCCGAACTGCGGCGGGCCGGCAACATCTCCGCGAGCAGCTACGGCAACCCGCTCCCGACCTACTTCGTGATCGCGGTGATCTACATCGTGATCAACCTGCTGCTGGGAAATCTGTCCACAGTCGTGGAACGCAAACTGCGCACCAGGCGAGGCGGCCCGGTTGTGGAGGTCGAAGCCGGCGCCCAGACCGATCTGATGGCAGCGCGGCAGGAGATCCTGGTGTTTGACGAACCTGGCTCCGCATCGGTGATGCAGCAGGAAGAACGCGGCTTCGAATCCCGACCGTGATGTTGCGCATCGGGAAGGATTGGCCGATGACCGCCGCGTACCCCGCCGTGGCAGCCGTGCTGGCCGCACTGGCTGCGGAGGGCGCCGACCTGGTGGTGCTGCTGCCATCGATCCGCGGCGCCACCGGCGAGCTGGTGTCAGCCGCCGCATCGACTTCTCGTGCCCGACTCCCGCCGCCGGCTGGACCATCGCGCACCAGATCGGTCACCTGACCTGCACCGACGAGCTCACCGTGCAGGCGTGCCTGGATCCGGAGGTTTCCTCGCCGCCAGGCCGACGATCATCGGGGATCTGCCCTCGGCGAGCGAAGCAGGCGCCGCCACCGCAGTGGGCCGCCCGGCGGCCGAGGTCGTGGATCGGTGGCGGACGGCCCACGCGGCGGTGCTGGAGGCGCTCGGAAAGGTGCCGCCGGGCACCCGGTTGACGTGATCGGCCCTCCGATGGGAGCGCGAACGGGCCTCCGCCCGGATCATGGAGACGTGGGCACATGGCCTGGACATCGCCGACGCACTGGGCGTGCAGCTGGTTCCCACCGATCGACTCCGGCACGTCGCCGGTCTCGGAGTGCGGACGCGGGATCACTCCTTCGCCGCCCACGGGTTGCCGGTGCCCGACGCGCCGTTCCGGGTCGAGCTGACGGTCGGGGAGTCAGCAGCGCAATGGTTGTCGATCGCTCAAGCCTTCGCCGGGCCGCCCGGGTCTGGCCGGGCGGCGCGCGGGCGTTGAGCTCTCCGTCCGCCTGTCAACTCCGCGCGATTCCGCTCCGCTCACCGAGCCGACAAATCGACTGACGCCCGAGCGGGTCAAGTCAGCCGTTGATGCGCCAGCCGTTGATGCGCCAGTCGGAGAATGCGCCAGTCGGGGAATGCGTCAGCTCGATCTCTCGGCTCGACGGAGCGCGGCCAGAGCGCCTAGCTGCACGCTTGCGCCGCCACTGGACGCTGCGCAGCAAGGCTGGACGCAACGTAGGGGCCGAACGCCCGGCGGTGGCCCGACGGCTTTGCCTGGGCGTCTCCGCGCTGAGCTCAGCCCGCCGGCCGGAAAGCCGTGTTACCGCGCGGCTACCGGGCGATCTCGGTGGCCCGTGATTCCCGGATGACCGTCACCCGCACCTGACCCGGGTAGGTCAGCTCCTCTTCGATCTGTTTGGCGACCTCCCGCGCGAGGACATGCGCTTCCAAGTCATCAACGATGTCCGGTTTGACCATGACTCGCAGCTCGCGACCTGCCTGCATCGCGAAGACCTTCTCGACGCCGCGCTTGGCAGTGGCGATCGCCTCGATCCGCTCGAGTCGCTGCACATAGGACTCCAGCGACTCCCGGCGAGCTCCGGGACGGCCGCCGGAGCACGCGTCGGCAGCCTGGGTGAGCACCGCTTCGACCGTCGTGGGTGGCACCTCGTCGTGATGGGCCTCGATGCAGTGCACCACGTCGTCGGATTCGCCGTACTTTCGCGCCAGTTCTGCGCCGACGATCGCGTGCGACCCCTGCGCCTCATGGGTGAGCGCTTTGCCGATGTCGTGCAGGAATGCCCCGCGGTTGACGACCGTGGGATCGATGCCGAGCTCGGCGGCCATGCCGCGCGCGATGTGCGCGGTCTCGATCAGGTGGCCGAGCACGTTCTGTCCGTACGACGTCCGGTACTTCAGCCGGCCGATGAGGGTGACCAGCTCCGGGTGCAGGTCGGTGATGCGCACGGCCAGCAGCGCGTCCTCAGCGGCACGTTGACACAGCACCTCGACCTCGTCGCGGGCGCGCTCGAAGGCCTCCTCGATCCGATGCGGATGGATCCGGCCGTCCTCGATCAGCATCTCCAGCGTGATCCTGCCGATCTCCCGACGGACCGGGTCGAAACAGGACAGCAGGACCGCCTCGGGGGTGTCATCGATGATCACATTGACGCCGGTGACGGTTTCGAAGGCACGGATGTTGCGGCCCTCACGACCGATGATCCGGCCCTTGACCTCGTCGGCCGGCAAATGGACGACCGCGACGACAGTCTGGGCGGTCTGATCTGACGCCACTCGCTGGATCGCCTCGGACACGATGGCCCTGGCTCGTTGCTTGGCCGAGGACTGCGCCTCGGTCTCGACCCGCCTGATCATCATCGCGGCATCGCGGCGAACCGCCTCCTCCTGACTCGACAGCAGCTCCGCGCGGGCCGCGTCGACGGTGAGACCGGAGATGCGGGTCAGTTCGGCCTGTTGCGTGGCGGCCGAGGCGGCCAGATCGCTCGCCCGACCATCGAGCTCCTTCGTGCGCTGAGCCAGATCGGCCGCCAGCGCCTCCAGCTGCTCGGCACGTGACTGCAATGTCTTCTTGGTAGCGGTCAGCTCGCCTTGGTCCGACCCGATGCGACGTCGATCGGCGACCAGGGCCTGCTGCTCGTCGGCCAGCGCCTGAGTCGCCGCGCGCAGCTTCTGCTCGGCCTCCTGCAGTTCTCGGCGGTCCTCGGCCAACGCCGCGGTGGCTTCTACGGTGATGCGGTTCCGCTCCGAATCCAGACCGGCGCGCAGCTCGGCCGCCTGCGATCGGGCGGCTGTCACCGTTCGTTCAGCCTCGGCCAGAGCGTCGGCACGGAGCTGCTCGGCTTCCCTGCGGGAGCGGTTCGTGAGTTCATCGGCCGCCTCGGACGCTGTGCGCCGGACGGCATCCGCGGCCTCCGCCGCGGCAGTGGCCTCGTGGCTCAGCAGCGCGAAATGCGAGAGGTCGGGTTCGTGATCCGCCCGGTCGTCCCCGCGGCCCGCCGGCGCAGACGCGGATACCGCGCGCTCGACGAGACTCCGAAGGGCCTCCTCGTCAAAAGCGACCGGCGCTGGCGGCCGGCGTCGAACGACGATCACCAAGGCCGCCATTGCGACCAGCAAAGCTCCGATCAACACAATGACGAGAGCGTCGGACATCGAACCTCCCTCATCGGTGCCGCGCGGAAGACGGCAGCCGTGAGGCGCCGTCCAGGCTACGGCAGGAGGATCGCTGACGCGCCGTCGCAAAGCCCAGCGGGCCATCACCGCGACCGTACTGATCGCACCTGTTCGGCGCCGGTCGCGTACTTCCCGGCCAGGCCGGGTAGGTGCGGCAAACGTCGCCGCTATCGGCCGCGCAGCCCTGGGGTGCGCGTTTCGTGACTCTCCTGTTACGTCCGAGGTTAAGGAGCGTCACACCGAGGGTCAAGCCGACCCGCTTCTAGCGGACCGACAGGTCACCGCGTCAAAGTGCTGGTCGGGCCATGCGCGGGTGCCCTCGATCGGCCGAACGAACCATGGTTGGAGCTGTCGCAGTGACGACAGCTCCAACTGCGGAACCGTTTTCGCCTGACGCTCCGGCCGACCGAGTCGACGCCACGGTGCAGTTCAGCTGTCCCAGCGGTCATCGGCCGTGTAAGCCGCCAACGCCTCGTCCACGACGGACAGCGCGATGTCGGCGGAGTATCCGCGACGGGCGAGGAGCGCGGCCAGCCGGCGCCGCGCGGCAACCGCCCCGGCGCTCATCGCTGCGTCGACCCGCCGTTCGATGAGCGCCCGCGCGCGGCTGCGCTCGGCCTGTTGGTCGATGCTCTCGACCGCGGCCGCGACGACCTCCTCGTCGACGCCCTTGCTTCGAAGCTCCGTTCGTAGCGCGGCCACGCCCAAACCGCGGTCGCGCGCTTTGGCGGCGATGAAGTCCCGGGCATACGCCTCGTCATCGATGAGCCCGACCTCGACGAAACGATCCAGGACTGCGTCGGCGACCTGGTCGGGGATGCCGCGTTTGCGCAAGGCCAGCGCCAGGGCGGCCCGCGGCCGGGCCGCCGACGTCAGCAGCCGAAGGCAGATCGCCTTGGCCACCACCTCCGGGTCTCCCGGCGGGTCTTCGGGGTGGCCACCTTCGTTGCGGTTGGCGGCGCGAATGGAAGGGCCCACCACGGTCGCGGGAGATGCCGTCGCGCCGCCGACAGAGCCCTGAGCGGACACCGGCGTGGCTCGGCTGCCCTTTGCCCGGTCGGCCGCACCCTCCACGGTGCCGGGGACGGTGCTGACGCCGCCCGGGCTAACGCGGTCTTGGTCGCGAGCAGGGCGCGGCACGGACTGAGTCAGAGACTCCAGCTGTGCGGCCAGCTGGGCGATCCTGGCTGATCGTTCGTCGGGCCCCACGTCGGCAGGTGGATGGTGAGGCGTGTGCGGCAGGTGTGGAGCAGCCATGACCGATCAGAAATCGACCGGAGCCGGCAAGGGCTCGTCCGCGTCGATGCGCGCACCCACGCCCAGTTTTTCCTTGATCCGCTTCTCGATCTCGTGGGCGATGTCTGGGTTCTCGTGGAGGAAGGTCCGCACGTTCTCTTTCCCCTGACCGAGCTGCTCGCCTTCGTAGGTGTACCAGGCACCGGCCTTACGGACCAGACCCTGCTCCACCCCGACGTCGATCAGCGACCCCTCCCTGGAGATGCCCTGGCCGTAGATGATGTCGAACTCGGCCTGCTTGAACGGGGGGGCCATCTTGTTCTTGACGACCTTCACCCGGGTCCGGTTGCCGACGACATCGGCGCCGTCCTTGAGCGATTCGATCCGGCGGATGTCCAGGCGCACGGATGCGTAGAACTTCAGCGCCTTACCTCCGGTGGTGGTCTCGGGAGACCCGAACATCACGCCGATCTTCTCCCGCAACTGGTTGATGAAGATCATCGTGGTGTTGGTGTTGCTCAGCGCACCGGCGATCTTCCGAAGAGCCTGGGACATCAGCCGGGCCTGCAGTCCGACGTGGCTGTCCCCCATTTCCCCTTCGATCTCCGCTCGGGGGACCAACGCCGCCACCGAGTCGATGACGACCAGATCGATCGCGCCGGAGCGGATCAGCATGTCCGCGATCTCCAAGGCCTGCTCGCCGGTGTCCGGCTGGGAGACCAGCAACGAGTCGGTGTCCACACCCAACGCCTTGGCGTATTCGGGATCCAGCGCGTGCTCGGCGTCGATGAAGGCGGCGATACCGCCGGCGGTCTGAACACTGGCCACGGCGTGCAGGGTGACCGTGGTCTTGCCGGACGACTCCGGGCCGTAGATCTCCACGACCCTGCCTCGCGGCAGACCCCCGATCCCCAGCGCCACGTCCAGCGCGATGGAGCCGGTGGGGATCACCTCGACGGGGGCGCGACCTTCGTCACCGAGGCGCATCACCGAGCCCTTGCCGAACTGCTTCTCGATCTGTGCCAGCGCGATGCCGAGCGCCTTCTCGCGATCCGGTGCCGTCATGACCCACCCCGTGCCTTTCGTATGTGTCCGCGGGTGTGACCCAACGGGACCTGGTCTTGCTGTCGTGCCGACGGTAGAACGAGCCACCGACAGTGGTCTGGATTCGCGGGTCGTGTGTGGACAACTCGCGGCATGGGGACAACTCTAGACGTACACCTGTTCGATGCGCCAGACCTCGATCGGCGTGTCGATCGGGTCGGCGCGCGGCCGGCGGCCCTCACGCCGGTGTGCTCGAGCTCGAGCCGAAGGTGCCACGGCAGCCGGTGCAGAGCGGCGAATTGCTGTCCGAAAGGGCTTGCCGCAGTGGTCTTCTCGGCCGGATCGAAATCTCGCCGACGTCAGCATCGAGGTGCGCGCCCGTAGCTGGGATCAGTCCGGCAGGCCGTACCGCAGTGCCTCGGAAACGTCGAATGCCTCGCACACCGCCGCCCAGACCAACTTCGGGTCCTCGCCGGCCGCCAGTGCCTCGTCGGCAGTCAGCCCGCCCAGAGCGGAGAACACGTGGTCACGGGCCACCGAGGGCGCTCGCGCGGACCCGAACTGCAGTTGCATCAGGCCACGGAACTCGGTCAATCGCACAGCCTCGACCCTACCCAGCGGGTCTGCCGGGATCCGCCGGCCGGACAGCGGACAGCCGATGGGCAGGCCGTCCATCGCCGAACGACGCGCAAAGATCCTCGCCGGCTGTGGTGTGTCGTGCAGTGGGCCGCACACCGCCGCACCGTCCGGTGGCTCGGAGCTGGACGGGTGCGCGGCACAGAACTTCGGCACACTGCGCAGATGGACCCCACCGGACTGTCCAGCCCGATCGGCCAACTGGCCGCCGCTGCCGTGTTGATCTCGACCATCGTCGTGTTGATCTTGCTTTTGCGCCGCCGACGCTGACCCGAGCCCGAGGCCACCACCAGCGGGAACGGAATCCCTGGCCACCGGGCACCAGATCAGCTGAACCTCCGGTCGGCCTCCTGCAGAACGCACTTGCTGGGCCGATGCAATCCCCGCACCGCTCTCCATCGGCTACCTGCGCCGGATATCCAAAACGGCACGGTTGCGTTTCGGAATAATGCCGTCGCAGAATCACGTTGTCAGACCTGCGTGCTGAACTAGATATGCCGCCCTCCCCCGCGCCGCCCACGGCGTCAACGACACGACGAAGGTTGCCCTATGTCCGACTCCTCAGCCCCCTTCACGGGAAGCGTCGCGTCCCAGGCGACCACCGCGGGGACGTACCCGCAGCGCTGGAAGGCGCTTGCCGTCCTGGTGGTGGGCCTGCTCGTCGTCATCCTGGACAACACGATCCTCAACGTGGCCCTCAAGACGATTCAGGAAGACCTCGGCGCGAGCCAGAACGAGCTGGTCTGGGCGATCAACGCCTACTCGCTCGCCTTCGCCGCCCTGCTGTTCACCTGGGGGGTGATGGGCGACCGGTTCGGCCGCAAGCGCATCCTGCTGATCGGTCTCGGGCTGTTCGGCGCGGCGTCCGCGTTGTGCGCCTTTGCCACCAGTCCAGGAGAGCTGATCGCGTTCCGGGCGCTGATGGGCGTCGGCGGTGCCTCGGTGATGCCGATCTCGCTGTCCATCATCACGGTGATCTTCCCGCCGCAGGAGCGCGGGAAGGCGATCGGCGTGTGGGCCGCCGCCGTCGGTGGTGCCGTCGCGCTGGGGCCGGTCCTGGGTGGTCTGCTCCTGGAACACCCGAATTGGTTCCAGTGGCTCACCGGTAACGACTGGGGTTCGGTCTTCTTCATCAACGTGCCGATCGTGATCATCGGCGGCATTGGCATCTTCTTCCTGGTGCCCGAGACGAAGAACCCGCGCCCGGGCAAGCTCGATCCACTGGGCCTGGTGCTGTCCGTGGTGGGACTCTTCGCCGTTGTGTACGGCATCCAGAACGCCTCAGCCGACGGCTGGGCCGCCCCCTCCACCTGGGGTTACATCATCCTGGGCCTCATCGTGCTGCTCGTGTTCGGGATGTACGAGCTGAAGAGCACGCATCCCTCGATCGACCTGTCCCTGTTCCGGATCCGATCGTTTTCGGTACCGCTGACCGGTGTCTCGCTGGCCTTCGCGGCGATGCAGGGCACGTTGCTGTTCCTGACGTTCTATTACCAGATCGTGCGCGGTTGGTCGCCGCTGCAGGCTGGTCTGCTGGTCCTCCCGTTTGCCGTCGGTCAACTCCTCGGCGCGCCGCGCAGCGCGCAGATGGTGCACCGCTTCGGAGCTCGCAAGGTGATCCCCGCTGGTCTGGTGTTCGCCCTCGGCGGCATGCTGTGCTTCGCGTTCGTCACGCCCGCCACCCCGGTGTGGTTCCTCATCGTTGTCGGCGTGGTCTTCGGGTTCGGGCTCGGTAACACGATCGCGCCTTCCACCACACGGATGACGCTGGCCACCCCACCCGAGCGATCGGGGTCCGGATCGGCCGTACAGAACACCGTTCGCCAGGTCGGAGCGGTCTTCGGAGTTGCCATCCTGTCCTCGGTGGTGGGCACCGTCTACAGCAACAACATGAGCCCGCTGCTGGAGGGCAAAGGACTGCCGCCAGACGCGCTTGCCGCCGCCGCGGACTCCATCGGCGGCACGAATGAGGTTGCGGATGCTCTGGCTGCGACCGGCAAGGTGCCGGCCCAGGTCATCGACCAACTCCGGCAGGCGGCCACCGATTCGTTCATGCCCGCGCTGCACACCGCCGCCTTCGTGTCGGCGGGTTTGTTGATCGTGGCGATCTTGGTCATCGTGCTGTGGCTGCCGGCGAAGGCCGAGGCCGTGGCGTGGGCGGGTTCGCATCCCGGAAAGGATTCGTCGACTTCCGACGACGGCGATGCAGAAAGCCGGGTGCACATCGTCGGCGAGGCAGGCGACGACCTCGAGCACGTCGAGAGCGCTCCCCTGGAACACTCCCCGACCGGCCGGCACCACGCTCAGGAGGACGGGCACCATGCCCGACATGACGGCGCCGTCGCCGTGATCGATGCGCCCGTCGAGCACACGGGGGCGGGCAGGCACGCCGCTCCGGACGGCGAGGCCGTTGCCGCGGGTGGTCCACAACGAGCGCGCCGGCCGTGACCGCTGTCGAGCCGGTGAGCTGCCAGAGCCGGCGACCCGGCCGTCCCAGGCAACCCCGAACCGACCGGGCGATCATCGACGCGGCCCTGGAATTGTTCGCCGACGAGGGCTATTACGCCCTGTCGATGGAAGCCGTTGCCGTCCGGGCGGGAGTCAGCAAGGCCACCATCTACCGGCGCTGGACGGGCAAACGTGAACTCGTCATCGACGCGCTCGCCACGCTCAACGACGATTTCCCGCAGGAGTCGGATCCCTTGCCGACCGGAAGCACCCGGCAACGGTTGCTGCTGTGCCTGCGGCACATGGCGAACAGGGACGCCGACTCGCTGGCGGGCCGCATCATGCCGCGGATGTTGATCTACAGCGTCAGCCAGCCCGATCTCTACGCGGAGTACTTCGATCGCGTGATCATGCCTCGCCGTCGGTGGCTGCACTTCGTGCTGCGCGACGGCGTCGAGCGAGGCGAACTACGGACCGGCCTGGACGTCGAGTTGGTCACTCTGGCCCTCGTCGGGCCGGTGCTGCTGCAGGTCCACAGCATGGGCCGCCGGCAGCCCTACCCCGACCTGGCCGAGCAGCTGCTGGATTTGCTGTGGCCGGGGTTGATCGCCCAGCCTGACGCCGACCTGCCTGACGGTGCCCCGAACAACGGACAGTCGGCAGTCCGAAACGCGGATCACGACGGCGGACGGCGACGTCTCGGGACCGCCATGTAACGCGCTGAAGCACCGAGCCGAGCCTGCCCGCAGCGGACTCAGTGCTGGGTCAGCTCCCGCATCCCCGCGGCCAGCGCCCGCAGCTGATCGGTGGGGTTCTGCAACTCTCCGTGCGTCATCGTCGGCGTTCCGAGCTGTCCGGCCGAGGTCGCCGGGCTGTTCATTCCGCTGAGATCAGCCAGCGCCCGCGAAGCGGCCACCGCCTCACTGGCAGCGGACACCAGCCCGCCGTAGCCGTCCACGCCGTCATGGATCTGCCGGCGCAGCACGTTCACGGTCGCGTCGAGTCCGGCCGCGGCCTCCGTGGGCGCCGAGCGCCGCGCCCTGATCACGCCGGTCAGATCCTGGGCCTGACGGCGCAGCCGAGCCTCGGTTGCGTCCGCGGCGACCAGGATCTCGTCGCGCAGCCGACGGACGTCCGCGTCGTCGTCCACGATCCCGATCATTCCGACCAGTTGCCGCAGACCGTCGGAATACCCGTCCAATCGGTCGATCTCCGGCCGGATCATCCCCGCCACCGCCGGGCGCGCCGGTTGCGGCGCAGGCAGGGCATTCAGTGCTCGGGTGCGAGCCCGCAGGTCCACACCGGCCCGGACGATTCCGACGATGCACCAGACCAGCACCGCGACCAGGAGCACCATCGCGCCGATCGCACCGGAAGACCAGCCCTTCTCCCCGGCGACACTGGCCACGCCGGTGGCGGTGACCGCGCCGGTGACGACCGCGCCCGCGGACCACACCTGCACCCGACGCCGGGCCGCGCGCCGTCGCTTTCTCGCCTGCACCGCCGGATCGCGACGGACGCGGATCATTTCCGCGGCGGCCGCACTCAACTGCCCGGCCAGGTCAACTCCGTGCCCGACCGCGGAAGTCGTCATCATCGCTCGCCCCGCGGCCTTACGCATCAGGTCTGCTGGTTCGGTAGCGGCGCAGGTTGCGCCACGGGCGTGGTCGGGAGCGAGGTGGTTCCGGTGCCAGTCGCGGCGTCGATGGAGCGCGGTTGTTGCGCAGCGAGCTCAGGATGCAGCTGCGCACGAAGCTGGTCGAGCCGCGACGCGCCGGCCATGTCCAGGGTCGACTTCTGCACCTCGAGCATCCGTCCCTCGACGGAGCTGGTGTGCAGCTCGGCCGCGCCAAGGGCGTTCGCGTAGCGCCGTTCGATCTTGTCCCGCACCTCGTCCAGCGACGGGGTGTTCCCGGGTGCCTGGAGCTGAGACATGGACTGCAACGACGCAGAGACCTGCTCCTGCATTTTCGCCTGCTCGAGCTGGGAGAGCAGCTTGGTGCGCTCGGCCAGCTTCGTCTGCAGCTGCATGGCGTTGTTCTCGACGGCCTTCTTCGCCTGCTCGGCGGCCTGCAGGGCCTGGTCGTGCATGCCCTTGAGGTCCTCCATCTGCTGTTCCGCGGCCACCAACTGGGTCGCGAACGCCTGGGCGGTCTGCTCGTACTTTGCCGCCTCCGTCGCATTGCCCCTTGCGCGTTGCTCGTCGGAGAGCACCAGAGCCTGGCGGGCCGAGGACTGCAGCCGCTCGACATCCCCCATCTGCCGGGTGAGCTTCATCTCCAGCTGACGCTGATTGCCGATGACGGCAGCGGCCTGTTGGGAGAGCGCGGCGTGCTGGCGCTGTGCGTCCTCGATCGCCTGCTGGATCTGCACCTTGGGATCGGCGTACTCGTCGACCTTCGAAGAGAACAACGCCATCAGGTACTTCCAGGCCTTCGTAAACGGGTTGGCCATGAGTCTCGAGTCCTCTCGCCTGTCAACAGCTGCGGCATCCCTCGGCGGCCGCGGTTTCCCTATCGTTCCAGGTGATCGGGCCAGCTTCCACCCGGTCCCCCTGAGTTCCGGAGGATTTCCGGGACGAACCCGGCCCATTCGTAGGCGCGATTGCGGGTTCACCCTGATTGTGCGCCGTCCGGCGCGCAAATGGGCGGTTGACAAGATCGTCCCCGGCTGGACCGTCGAACGCGGCCCACGCCCGATGAACGATTGCGCCGACCGGGTTGCAGTGACGTGCATGCGCGGCCGTTGTGGCACAGGCCGTCACAGTCTTGGCGGCCTTCGATCAGCGACGTCGAGCAACGGAACCGCGCGACGCCCGGCTCACAGAGAGCACTGACCTCTCGGTATCAAGGGATCAAACGCTGAGTATCAATGGGTCAGCATCTATGACCCGGTACCAACAATTCGGCACGATCAGGAGGATCCATGGCGCGCCACACCTCCGATGGTGGTCGGCGTGGCATCGCGACGTGGGTGATCGTCACGGCTGTGGCCGTGCTGGTGATCGCCGGCGGGACTGTGGCCTACCTGGTGATCGTCAACGGCTCGGACAACAAGGCGAACGCGGCGTGCACCGGGCAGATCGTGCTGCCGATCACCACTTCGGTGGGCTCCACACCTGCGATCCGTTCCGCGGCCGAGGGTTTCGTCGCCACCGCGCCGTCGGCCAGGTCCACCTGCGTGACCACCGAGGTCACCGAAATGCAAGGTGGGCAGGCCGAACAGGCGCTCGCAACGGGCTGGCAGGCGGGACCGGGTCCGGCACCGAGCGTCTGGGTGCCGACCTCCGAGGCCGACCTCAGCGCGCTGGAAACCACCGACTCGGCCATGACGGCCGGGCGCGATCCCGACCCGATGGCCAGCTCCCCCGTCGTCCTCGCGATGCGCGCCCAGGACACACTGGCGTTGTCGACACTGAGCTGGACGTCGCTGCCCGCGGCCGCAGGACCTGCCGGAACGACCCTGCCGGCGGGCGGCGATCAAGTCATCATCGCGCTGCCCGGGCCGGTTGCGAACCGAGCGACGAGCTACGCGCTGCAGTCGATCGTCGGCGGCGGCGCTGTTGCGGTCGACCCGGCGGCGGTCGCCGCGGCATCCGCTGAGCTCGACGGCCTGGCGAAGGCCGCACCGGCGGTACAGCCGGCGACCACCTCCGATGCGTTGACGCAGCTGGCAGGGGGGCAGGGTGGCTTCACGGCGGTCCCCGTGGTGGAGTCCGAGCTGATCGCGTTCCTCGCTGCGAACCCCGACGCCGACCTGACGGCCGTGCATCCATCGGGCCCCACGGTCGGTGACGAACTGTACGGCGTTCCGCTGACCGCCCAGTGGATCACACCAACGTTGCGGGAAGCGTCCGCCGCCTTTCTTGCCTATCTGCGCAGCCCTGCTGGCCAACAGTTTCTGGTCGACGGCGGCCTGCGGGTCACCGGCAGCACCGGCACTGCGTCGATCACATCGCCGTCCGACGCCCATGACGTCGCGAACCAGGTCCAAGAGCTGCCGGACGGCGGGCCCGCCGTAGCCACAGCGTTGGCCCAGGCCATCGGCGCCGGCCCGGCCGGATGATTCCCCGCAGGCATCGACCAGCTGCGCGGCGACCGCTCCGCGGACCATCGCCGTTGCGAACTCCTGGATCCGATGCGGCTCCAGACACGAGATGGGCCAGGCATTCTCGTCGGATTGTCGACAGAGTCCGAACGGAGCCGGCGCCGGCCCGTCGGCCAGCGACCTGACGTACGAACCGTCGTACTGCTGCGCCCGGGGGAAATGATCGCTCAGGCCGCCCACCGTGACGACGGTTCGTCCGACGACGGGGCGCTCAGGAACGTCAGGAACCGCTGGCCGGTGGCTGGCGTCCAGAACCGTCAACGGAGACGTCGCGAACCTTGAAGATCGCGTTGGATCGGAACTGGGACGCTACCTCGCTGCACCACTCGCCGTCGGATGTCAGATCGCCCGCAGTTGCTGCCGAGATAGCTGCGGAACCAGCGGCATGGGCAGGAGCGGCAGAAGCCGGAGACGTAGAGGTAGAGGTAGAGGTACCGGAGACGTAGAGGTAGAGGTAGAGGTAGAGGTAGAGGTAGAGGGAAAAGGTCAGGGGCCGTAGCAGGTCGGGACTGCCGATTTTGCCGAGGTGGCCGGTGGCGCCGGGACGGTGAGCGATCGGAACACGACGATGTCACCCACGTGCGGGCGCGAGCGGTCCGAGAACACCACGTCGGTTTCGCCGGCGGCGCGGCGTCCGCGCGTCACGACCGTTCCTCCAGGTCGGTCACACCCGGCACCGACCGGTCCTCGACCTGTGGCGACGGCCAGCAGTTCCGCGGGATGCGGCTGAGCGCAGTCAAGCAGTGTGGTGGCCTTGTCGAGATCTGTTCCGTCCCAACACAATCCGCATTCTTGGGAAGGCGTCCGGAGGTGAATGCGTGGGCCAGGGTGCCCTGGTCACCGGCGATCTCGGTGTGACCAGACATCCCGTCCAGCTCGCGCCCGCCGCCGTTCCTCGTCGCCGTGCACCAGCCGGTGGACGGTGAGTTGCGGGGCGCGAGGTGAGAAACGCCGGGAACCCGCAGCCGGCCACCCGGCGTCCGCCGAGACCGGGCGACACCATCGCGACCACGAGGACCGCGACCAGTACGCCGACCCCGGCGAGCCTCCTGTCTCGAGGCCGCGATCGCGATCGTGGCCTCGACTGGTCGGCGACGATGGCAGACCGGTCGGACCCGACTCGGGGATCTCCCATCATCGCTCGAACGGGACGGGCCGATCCCCCAGACCGACCAGGCTGCCGACCAGCCGCCGATCTGCGCCGGTCGTCAGGAAGCAGGTGACGTCCACGGCAGGCTCCATCCGGAGGCGATCGGCAAGCTCGTCCGGATTCACCGCCACCGTCAGTGCCCCACCGGCAGTCGGGTCATCCCGACCGACGAAGAGTGTCGCGAGCTGACGGCAGGAGGACGTGATGTCCGCAGCGGTCACCTTGGTCGTGTCGGCCACGGTACCGAGGGACATCAGCTCGGACCGGTGCGGCTGCCCGCAGTCCACGGCCGTCATCGACGGGCTGACATCCGGTTGGAGCCAGCAGACACCGAACCTGTCGGGCAGCGAGCCACCGGAGAACGCGCCGGCCACGCTGCCGGTGTAAAGAACCGGCTGCCTGGGCGTCAGTACGCACGCCAGCCAGGTCCCACCCGCGGCGCGGTGCAGCCCGTCGGGCTGGACCCAGAAATGACGGCCGTTCAGGGTCGGATCCCAGCGCACGGGGTTCGCCTCGCCGCCGCCGCGATCTGGGAACGTTCTCGTGACGTCGATCAGACCGGCGTACGTCAGGACCGCGGCGCGGCATCGAACATCGGACTGGGCCGCGGCGGCTCGCCTGGCTGAGGCGTCCCCAGCCACCTGCACCACGTCCACCACTTCACCCGCGACCGCACCGTTGCAGGGACCGAAGGCGGCGGTCGACGCGGACTGATACGGGTTGGTCGGCACAATGTCCGCCGGCCGGTAGTCGGAGAGGTCACCTGACGTTCCGTCGGGCAGGAAATCATCGGCCTCGGCAGGCAACGGGTACAACAGGCAGGTTCCGAGCTTCGGCGGGTCCGGCAAGACGGCGGGTGACCCCACCCCGGCCACCCGCCGTCCGGTGATCAGCGGAAGGACGATGGCAGCGCTCAACACGACCATCACCAACAGCGCTCCGACGAGCCGCCGGTCCATCTGTCGACGGTAGTCCCCTGATGGCGCATCTTACTTCTTTGTGCGTTGCCCCTTTATGCGTTGCCCCGGCGAACACCCCGCCGCCGTCACCGCGGGACTACCGCAAACCATTGCTGCTGTGCCTACTGTCGTCCATGACCGTTGACGACCAGACGACCGCAGGACGGCTCGTCGCCGTGAGCGTCGGTTTGCCGCAGGACGTGCCGTGGCGCGGACGCACGGTTCACACAGGGGTGTGGAAACACCCTGTCGACGGTCCGCAGCTGGTGCGAACTCTCAACATCGACGGAGACGCGCAGGGGGACCTGTCCGGCCACGGCGGCCCACATCGCGCGGTGCTGGTCTACCAGCTCGGCTCGTACGACCACTGGCGCGATCACCTCGGACGTGACGACCTCAGCTATGGCCAGTTCGGTGAGAACTTCACGGTCGACGGGCTGGCCGACGACGCCGTGTGCATCGGCGACCGGTACCGGATCGGCGGCGCGTTGTTCGAGGTGAGCCAGCCGCGGGTCACCTGTTACCGCGTCGGAATGCGGCTCGGCGAGCCTCGACTGCCCGCACTCCTGGTGGCCCATCGGCGGCCAGGGTTCTACCTGCGGGTGCTGCGCGCGGGCGTCGTCCGGGCCGGCGATCCGATCGTCAGGGTTCAGCAAGGCCCGGAGCGGATGTCCGTCGCCGACATCGATGCGTTGCTGTACCTGCCCGGGCACGACCGGGAAGAGGTGGCTCGGGCGCTGCGCATCCCCGCCCTCAGCCCGGGGTGGCAGGGATCGTTCGAGGCCATGCTCGCGGCGGCAGAAGGAGGGACCGGCAACGTCGGGCTCACCGACAGCGCCGCATCGCCTTCGGTCGCCTGGCCCGGGTTCCGACCTGTGGAGGTGGTGGACGTCGTCCGGGAGAGCGACTCCGTTGTCTCGCTGCGGCTCGCACCCGCCGATCGCCGGCCTCTCCCGCCGGCCCTACCAGGCCAGTTCGTCGCCATCCGCCTGATGGTGGGCGACGCTCAGCGAGCCACGTCACGCAGCTACTCACTGTCCGGCCCGCCGGGGTCGGACGACTACCGAGTGAGCGTCAAGCTTGAATCGCACGGCGTGGTCAGCCAGTTCATCCACTCCGGTCTGCGGGTTGGCTCGGCCCTGGAACTGGCTGCGCCGCGCGGGCGGTTCACGCTGAAGGCCGGTGACGACCCCGTGCTCCTGCTGTCCGCAGGGATCGGCGCGACCCCGGTGCTGTCCATGCTCCACGCGCTGGCCGGCGCCCGATCCGCCCGTGAGGTCTGGTGGCTGCACGGCGCTCGCAACAGCCGGGAGCATCCCTTTGCCGCGGAAGCCGGCGACCTGCTCGCCCAGTTGCCGAACGCGAAGACCGAGATCTGTTACAGCGCACCGCTGCCGTTCGATGTCGTCGGACGCGACTACGGACATCTCGGCCGGTTGACCGGCCGCGTGCTGAGCACCCTTCCGATTCCGCGGGATGCGCGTGCCTACATCTGCGGGCCGGCGAGATTCATGGACGACATTCGAAGTGCCCTCGTCGACCTCGGGCTGGACCCGACTGTGATCTTCACCGAGGTGTTCGGCGCGGGCCCCGCGATCACTCCGGGGATCGCTGCCGGGCCGGTCGTCCCTGTCCACCAGCCCGCCGGCGATCCAGGTGCCGGCCCCGACATCACCTTCGCGCGCAGCGGTCTCACCGTGCCGTGGCGCGATGACGTCGGCAGCCTGCTCGAATTGGCCGAGGCATGCGATGTGCCGTCACGCTGGTCCTGCCGCACCGGGATCTGCCACACCTGCGAGGCCGGGCTACTGGCCGGCACAGTCAGCTACGACCCACCGCTCATCGACCCTCCGGCCGACGGCAACGTCCTGGTGTGCTGCGCAAGACCCGCAGAAGACGTCGTCGTTGACCTGTGACGCGGGCGCAGCGGGTTGAGATGGTCTCCTCCCGCTCTCGCACGCAGTCGGTGTCGCAACCCTCGCTCGGGCGTACGCCACGGTATCCGGCGCCACGCTACCCGTACGCCTCCGGTATCCACTGGTCGGCGCCACGCTACGCGTACACCTCCGGCGACGGGCAGGAGCAGACCAGGTTTCGGTCCCCGAATGCCCCGTCGATCCGGCCGACCGCCGGGAAGTACTTGTGCGTCGGTGACACTCCGGCCGGGAACACGGCCTCGGACCGCGAGTACGGGTGATCCCAGTCGCCGGCCAGCGCCGCCGCGGTGTGCGGCGCGCCGCGCAGCGGGTTGTCCGTCACCGGCCACTCGCCGGATCCGACCCTGTCGATCTCGCCCTTGATCGCGATCATCGCGTCGCAGAACCGGTCGATCTCGCCGAGGTCCTCGCTCTCGGTTGGCTCCACCATCAGCGTGCCGGGTACCGGGAACGACATGGTGGGCGCATGGAACCCGTAGTCCGCCAAGCGTTTTGCCACGTCGTCGACGGTCACGCCGGTGGCCTGGGTGATCGGCCGGACATCCAGGATGCATTCGTGCGCGACGAACCCGGCCTCACCCGCGTAGAGCACCGGGAAATGCTCGTCGAGCCGGCGGGCGATGTAGTTGGCCGAGGCGATCGCGGTCAGGGTGGCCCGGCGCAGACCATCCGCGCCCATCATCCGGATGTAGGCCCAGCTGATCGGCAGGATGGACGCCGACCCCCACGGCGCCGCGGCGACAGCGCCGATGCCGGTGTCTGGACCGGCCGTCTGAGCCAGCGGGTGGTTCGGCAGGAACGGCGCCAGGTGTGCCGCCACCGCGACCGGCCCGACACCGGGCCCACCTCCGCCATGCGGGATGCAGAATGTCTTGTGCAGGTTCAGGTGCGACACATCTCCGCCGAAAGCGCCCGGCCGGGCCACTCCGACCAGCGCGTTCAGGTTCGCCCCGTCGACGTACACCTGGCCGCCGGCCGCGTGCACCGCGTCCGCGAGGTCGGCGATGGTGTCCTCGAAGACCCCATGGGTGGACGGGTAGGTGACCATGATCGCGGCCAGCTCGTCGGCGTGTTTGTCGATCTTGGCGCGCAGGTCGGCCATGTCGACGTTGCCGCGGGTGTCGGTGGCCACGACCACCACCCGCATGCCGGCCATCACCGCGCTGGCCGCGTTCGTGCCGTGCGCGCTGGCCGGGATCAGGCAGACGGTCCGCGCCTCGTCGCCGCGGGACCGGTGGTAGGCGCGGATCGCCAGCAACCCGGATAGCTCACCCTGGGACCCGGCGTTCGGTTGCAGCGAAACCGCTGCGTAACCGGTGATCTCGCACAGCCAGCCGGAGAGCTGATCGACCAGCTCCAACAGCCCGGCGACGTCCTCCACCGGCGCGAACGGGTGGAGGTTCGCGAACTCGGGCCATGTCACCGCCTCCATCTCGGCGGCGGCGTTGAGTTTCATCGTGCACGAACCGAGCGGGATCATCGACCGGTCCAGCGCCAGGTCGGAGTCCGACAACCGGCGCAGGTAGCGCATCATCGAGGTCTCGCTGCGGTGGGTGTGGAACACCGGGTGGGTGAGGTAGTCGCTGGCCCGGGCGAGCTCGGCGGCCACCGGCGCGGCGTCCGACGAGAGACCCCCGGTCAGTCCGAACGCCTCGACCACTCCGTCCAGGTGCTCAGGAAGGGTCGCCTCGGAGACGCTGATCTGGACGGCGTCGTCGCCGTCCGCCCACAGGTTGATGCCGCGCTCCCGGGCGGCCGCGACGATCGCCGGCGCGCGGCCGGGAACCGTGGCGCGCACCGTGTCGAAGAACCGCGCGTGCTCGACCTCGACGCCCCCGCGCTCCAGGGTGGCTGCCAGCCGCTGCGCGTCCGAATGGACCCGCTCGGCGATCGCCCTCAGCCCTTCCGGGCCGTGGTACACGGCGTACATCGAGGCCATGACGGCCAGCAGCACCTGCGCGGTGCAGATGTTCGAGGTCGCCTTCTCCCGGCGGATGTGCTGCTCCCGGGTCTGCAGGGCGAGCCGGAACGCGGTGGTGCCCTGCGCGTCGTGGGAAACCCCGACGAGCCGGCCGGGGAGTTGCCGCTGCAGCTCCGGACGCACCGCGATGAACCCCGCGTGCGGCCCGCCGAACCCGAGCGGCACGCCGAACCGTTGCGACGAGCCGACCGCGACATCCGCGCCGATCTCACCCGGTGGGCGGAGCAGCGTCAGCGCCAGCAGGTCGGTGGCGACAACGACCTTGGCCTCCCGCTGGTGCGCCGCTTCGATCAGCTCGGCGTGGTCGCGGACTGCGCCGGAGGCTCCGGGATAGGACAGCAGCAGACCGAGGAAGTCACCGACCGGCAGTGCCTCGGCGCCCAGGGTGAGGTCCGCGACGACGACCTCGATGCCGATCGGTTCGGCCCGAGTTCGGATCACCGCGATGGTCTGCGGCAACGTGTCGGCGTCCACCACGAACCGGTGCGATTTCGACTTCGCGGTCCGCTTGATCAGCGTCATCGCCTCGGCGGCGGCGGTCGCCTCATCGAGCATGGACGCGTTGGCGATCTCCAAGGCGGTGAGGTCAGCGACTGCTGTCTGGAAGTTCAGCAGCGCCTCCAGCCGGCCCTGGGAGATCTCCGGCTGGTAGGGCGTGTAGGCGGTGTACCAGGCCGGGTTCTCCAGCACGTTGCGCTTGATCACCGCCGGAACGAGGGTGTCGTGGTAGCCCATCCCGATCATCTGGACCATCGGGGTGTTGCGGGCGGCAAGGGCACGCAGCTCGGCCAGCGCCTGGGCCTCGGAAGCGGGCGCTGGAAGGTCGAGGGGGGCGCCGTGACGGATGATCTTCGGCACCGCTGCGCGCTCGAGACCGTCCAGGCTCGGCTGGTCCAGCAGGTGCAGCATCGTCGCCAGGCCGGGGGCGTCGAGCCCGATGTGCCGGTCGGCGAACGTTGCGGGGGTCGCGGCCGGCCGGTCGCCGTTGTTGCTCGCCGCGTTGTGGCCGATCGGCGCGGCTGCGGTCGTGTGGTCTGTACCCATGTTCTCCACCTCTGGCCCGGCGAGCCGGGTGCTCCGCGTCTGCGGTGGGGACCACTGCAGACGGATGACGAGTGCCGTACCGGGCGGACCCGGCCTCCCCCTCTGTCATCGGAGCCTGAGAGCTTCACCGCTGGCGCGGCTTGCCCCTTCGGCGAGGCGAGCGGACCGAGCGTTCGGCCGAGCGCCCTCTTCCAGAGGTGTCTGTCCCCTGCGGTTCGGTGGCCTGAGAGATTGGCGGGGAGGGCTTGCTCCTTCGGCGTCCGTTGCCGTGGTGGTGCCGGTTCCGGACTCTCCCGCGGGGGGTCGGTGACGTGCCCGACGGTACCAGCCACGGGCCTCGCGGTGGCTGTTGCGCAGCGGGGCTCACAGCCGGGCTTAGGGTTGGCTTAGGGTGCTCGCCAGGGTGCGTTGGCGACAAGGGAGCATCGAGTGATCACCGGGGAGCGGGTTGGCGGCGGTGTATTCCGCCGAGGAACTGCTCAGCGTCTGGGCCAGCTGACCGCAGATCCCTGATGTGGTCGCCTCGGCACAGCCTCGGCACCTGCATCGAGATGTGGTCAGAGCGTTCGCCCACGCCGGCCGGCGTTTCCGCGGAAACGCCGAACGCCGCTTGTCGCACGGCGTGTCGGCCAAGGACGGCGCGTCATCGGCGTGTCCAGCCACCCCGTGCTACCCCGCGCCCTCCCATGACGTTTCCGCGGGAAACGTCTTGGAATAGCTCTCGGGACGTGGTATCAACACTGATACCATTGGTGGTATGGCTACTACCCTGCGATTGCGGCCCGAAGCCGAGGAAGCATTGCGTATCGAAGCAGCGCGATCTGGCCAGTCCCAACAGGATCTGATCCGCGATGCCGTCGATCAATACCTCGGCTTGGCAACCCAGCGTCGACCTGCCACCGAGTCGGAGCTGATGATCACAACCCACGGGGTTTTACCGGCTCGGTCGCCGTACCACGAAGTCAAAGAACTGCTTGAGCTGCCTGTCGGTATCACCACCCTCGAACTCCTCGATCGCGAGGAACGAAGGTAGCTGATGCGTGCCTACATCGACAGCAGCGCGCTGCTCAAGCGCGTGTTCAGGGAACCACACTCGGCGTCGCTGTCAGCTGCTCTCGCCAAATATGTCAGCGCCGAGTCAGCACTGGTGACATCGTCGCTCGCTTGGATAGAAGTGTCACGCGCCGTGCGCGCTTACTCGATGAACCACACAGAGGTCACGGCAGACGATGTGGTCGACGCCGCGATGTCCGGTGTCCTCGAACACCCGATGAACCGGGAAGTAGTGGCACTCGCCCGCAGGCTGAACCCCTTGGTCCTGCGCAGCCTGGACGCGATCCATTTGGCGTCGGCCTTGCTGCTTGATGTGGCCGTCATCGTGACCTATGACCGACGCCTGGCGGAGGCTGCGGCAGTCAACGGACTTCGTAGCGCATCACCCACGGACTGAGACCGCCGAAAGCTGGTGGATCACAGGATATGAGCCCGTTCAAGGAAACTGGCTGAACCGCAACAGGTCGACCAGCGCGACCACGGTCCTGGTCTCGCCCGATCCGGTGGCCATCACCAGCAGGGCCCGCCGCTGATGCCCAACGAAAAGGAACGGTGGAGGCCGAGGTCCTGGACGAGTTCCTCGCGGGGCGAGCTTTGACAGGTAACCATTTGGCACCAGCCGGACCCGAGCAGATCTTCTCCAACGAGGACGCGGACCGGCTGGTGGACGCCCTGGAGCGCCTCCGCCAATGGGCCGGGGTGGCCCCGGGGGCCGATACGGACCCCTCGGATTGCGCCTGACAATGCTCGTCGAGCACCTCGCGCCGCGGAGCGACTTTCTGCCTCGTCAGCGTGGCTCCGACATCCCTTCAGCGAACGATCCGCGATCCACGCCGCAACCAACGCACGAGTCAGGCCGCGACCCGGTGCACCAGGACAAACCGGTGACCCGCACCCGATCCGCGATCCATCCGCAGCGCGACCCCCGCGGACCGGGCGGCCAGCACGGCAGCCACGCCGGCGGCCAGCACGCACACACTTCCGGAGAGCACCAGCGCGATCGGCGCACCCCAGCGCTCGGTGATAGCGCCGACGATCAGCGAACCAACCGGCGTGCCACCCATGAAGACGAGCATGTACAGACTCATCACCCGGCCGCGCAGTTCCGGGTCGCTGGCCAGCTGCACCGACGTGTTGCCCAGCGTGTTGAAGGTGACGGAGACGAACCCGACGACCACCAACAGAGCGACGAACGGGACGAACCACGGAGTCAGACCCAACGCCACCAAGCCCACACCGACACCTGCGGCGGACGCGAACAGCACCGACAACCGGGTGGCCACCCGACGCGCCGCGACCAGGGCCCCGGCCACCGATCCGAGGGCCAGCACGGCGTTGAGCAGGCCGTACACGTCCGCGCCCGCATCGAACACGTTCTTGGTGTAGGCGGACAAGATGATCGCGAAGTTGTATCCGAAGGTGCCGACGAAGAAGACCAGCACGACCGGCCAGAGCAACGCCGGTGTCCGCCAGACGTAGCGCAGACCCTCTCGCAGCTGGCCCGGACCTCGCGGCGCGAGTGGCAGTTCTTGCAGGTCCCGGATGCGCATCGCGGCCAGCGCAGCGAGAACGGCCACATAGCTCAGGGCGTTGAACGCGAAAGCCCAGCCGATCCCGACGACGCTGATGAGCACACCAGCGACCGCAGGCCCGACCATCCTGGCGAGTTGGAAGTTCCCTGAGTTCAAGCTGACGGCGTTGCGGACCAGCGACTTGGGCACCATTTCGTTCACAAACGTCTGACGGGCGGGGTTGTCGACCACCGTGGCCAGCCCCAGCCCGAACGCGATCAGGTACACCTGCCACACCTGGACGATCCCGGCCAGGGTGAGCCCGGCGAGGATCGCGGCGAGCAAGCCCATGGCGGTCTGGGTGATCAGCAGCAGTCGGCGCTTGGGGTAGCGGTCGACGAGCACTCCGCCCCAGAGTCCGAACAACAGCATCGGCAGGAACTGCAGGGCCGTCGTGATCCCGACCGCCAGCGGAGAGTTGGTGATCTGCAGGACCAGCCAGTCCTGCGCGATGCGCTGCATCCAGGTGCCGGTGTTGGACACCACCTGACCGGAAAAGTACAGCCGGTAATTGCGGAGGTGCAGCGCGGCAAAGGTCGACGGGCGTTGCACGGGATCCGGCTGCCCGCCAGTTTCTCCGCGATCGACCACAGCGCGGCCGTGCGCTGAGTCGGGGCCATGCGCCGCGTCGGGGCCATGCGCCGAGTCCGGGCCGCCGGCCGAGTCGGGGTAGGGCGCCGCGTCGGGGCGATCACGCGTATCGACAAGACCAGTCGGGGCACGCCGATCGGCGAGATTCGTCGCAACCGCGGGATCCGATGACAGCGGACGTGCCACGGTGGCGGGTTCGGCCCGGTCGGCCTCGGGGTCGTCGATGGCGTCGGTTCGGCGTGCGGGATCGACGACGCCGGCGCGGTAGGCGGGGATGGTGCGCTCGGCGGGGATGGTCCGCTCGGCGGGGAGCCGGTCCTGCTCATGAATTCCGCCATCGGGCGGGGACATGACGGCGGGCTCTGCGGCGGTCGCCGGACAACGATCACGGGCGGATTGAGCAACGAGGCCGCCGTCACGGTGCGGCGCGCGATGAGACCGTGAGGGATCGACGTCCGCGGGACGGTGGCGCAGCATGTGGCGACGCATGGTCAGCAGACTCACGGGATCGCCGCCAAGCGGGCGAGCGCGTCGGTGGCCGCCGCGAGTGCCTGCTGCTCGGCCGGTTCGAGTTGGTCGAGCCGCTCGCGCAGCCAGGCTGAACGCACTTCCCTGGATGCCTGGACGAAGGCGTCGCCGGCCTCGGTCCGCGTCACGAGCACCTGTCGGCCGTCCGTCGGATGCGGGTCGCGGCGCACGAAGCCCCGCCGCTCCAGCATCTCGATCACCCGGGTGATCGACGGCGGTCGGACGTGCTCGGTCCGTGCCAGCTGCCCAGGCGTCATCGGACCGCATCGGCCCAGATGACCGAGCACAGCACCTTCGGTCGATGAGATCTCGTCGCCCGCGACCTGGTGCCGCAGCCGTCGTGCCAACACCAGCACGGCAGCACGCAGCGCAGCGACGTCAATGGACGATGCGTCCGCCTCCCTCGCGTCCGGCAGGGCGGTGGTGGTGGTGACGGCGGTCTCAGCAGGCATATCGTTAGTCTAGCTCATTAGGTAAACTAATGATAGTGCCCGCCGGGCGTCATTGTTCACGAAGGCGCTTCAGCTGCCCGGACGGTCACCAGCCGCACACACGATCAGCCGCGGAACGTCGTCGATGTCGATGGCCATCCAGCCGCAGCCGGCTGACCCGCAGCCGGATCATGATCAAAGTCTCTGGCCATCCAAGGACGGCGAAGGGCCAGCAGCTTTCATCTTGAGCAGCCGCACCGCTGGAAATCGGTGCCGCAGAGGAGTGGCTGATCATGTCTGCTGGGACACCCGAGGCTCCAGGGCCGTGCAACTCAGACCAAGGACGGCCACACCGGCCGGACAGTACGTCAAGCCAGCCGCAGGGAGCCGGCCGCGGGACGAACCTCCCCGCCAGAGCACAATCGGCAGACGAGCCGACCCGCCAGCGACAGCGACTGCGTCAGCCCGCGGTCCGCGCCTGCCTGCGCTGCGAGAGCTCATCTTGGGTGACCGGAACGACACGGTCGCCCTCGACCCGCTCGGCCGGGAACTCCGCCAGCGAGCCGGTGACCTCGCGCATGGTGCCGCCGACGGCGATCCCGAAAACACCCTGACCGCCTTGTAGCAGATCGACGATCTCCTCGGGCGAGGTGCACTCGTACACCGTCGTCCCGTCCGAGAACAACGTCACACCGGCCAGGTCGTCCACTCCACGGGCCCGCAGGTGCTCGACGGCGACCCGGATGTTCTGCAGGGAGACGCCGGTGTCCAGCAGCCGCTTGACGACCTTGAGCACCAGGATGTCCTTGAAGGAATACAGCCGCTGGCTGCCCGAGCCGGTCGCGCCCCGCACGGTCGGGACCACCAGGTCGGTCCGCGCCCAGTAGTCCAGCTGACGGTAGGTGATTCCTGCGGCCTGACAGGCGGTGGGCCCCCGGTAGCCTGCGAGCTCGTCGGGCAGTGCCGTGTTGGGAAAGAGTGCACCCTGCTCCTGGTCGGGCATCGCGCCACCCTTTCTTGCGTGCGCGGAATCAACCGTGCCGCACCAACCCGCGTCAACCAGTGCTGTCCGAACCACCCATCTGGACCCAACCGGCCAAATCACATCGACGTGACTTGCTTTGACGGTAGGCCCGCACCCGGCACCGGTCAACGTCTGGCTCGGCGTGTCCTCAACCTGAGCTTCAGGGTTACCGCGAGAGGGCGCCAGTAGCCAGTACGACATGCAGACCGGGGCGCAACGGAGCTTGTTGACGGCAGGGGCGGAACTACGGCTTCTGCTCACCGCCGAAATCGTCGGGCGAGATGGAATCCAGGAACTCGCGGAACCGCTCGACCTCGTCCTCGGCGTCTCCGCCGTCAGCGCTGTCGTCGGCGACTTCCGCCTCGTCGTCCGGCGGCACCACGATGCCCGCCTCGGCCAGCACGGCCTCGTCGACGAACACGGGGATCTCCACGCGCACCGCGAGCGCAATGGCATCCGACGGCCGCGCCGAGACCGTGGTCCCGTCATCGAAGGCCAGCTCGCCGAAGAAGGTGCCTTCCCGAAAGTCGACGACGCGAACCTGGACGACCGAGCGCCCGAGTGCGGTGATCACGTGCCCGAGCAGGTCGTGGGTGAGCGGCCGCGCTGGTCGGACACCCTGCTGGTGCATGGCAATCGCGGTTGCCTCCGCCGAGCCGATCAGGATGGGCAGGCTTCGCGGGCCGTCCACCTCGGTCAGCATCAGAATCGGCTGCTGGTTGGGCATTTCGACCCGGACGCCGACGATCCGCATCTCGATCATCTCGGTCAGCCTCTCTCCTTCACATCGAACGCTACACGCCGACGTCTCCGGCCGTAGGCCCCATCCCGTGCCGTCCGCGAGGCATCAACGACCGAGATCTCGGCGTAATCCGGCCTTGACAAGTTGGGAGTGCATCCGCAGGATCGTCGCCCCCAGACGGGCCGCTTCGGCGCCAGCCCGCTCCCTGGCATCCGGGTCTCGTTGACGCGCCTGAGGCGACACCAGCTGGGTGATCAAAGTCGCCTCGCGGTCGGCCGCGGTGCGAAAAGACCTCAGATGACGGGCCTCCAGACCGACCGCGAGCAATTCCGCCGCCGTGCCGGCGATCAGCACGGAGTCGGCGTCGAAGTAACCACCTGGACCGGCGGTGACCAGCCCGAATTGCTCGAGCTCGGCCAGCGCTGTCATCGTCAGACCGGTTTCGGCCAGCAGCTCGCCGCGGGTCACCCGAACCTCGGTCGACGCGGCGAAATCGCCAGGCGAAGGCCCGTCGGCCATCACCAGCGAGCGCGGCAGCCGCGCCGCCGGCGTGGCAGGCTCGAGCCCACGATCGATCGCGTCCAGCTGATCCTTGATGACCTTCAACGGCAGGTAGTGATCGCGCTGCGCGGCCAGCACGTAGCGCAGCCGCTCCACATCCTCGGTGGTGAACTGACGGTAGCCCGACGGTGTGCGCTGCGGTGTGACCAGCCCCTCCGACTCCAGAAACCGGATCTTGGAGATGGAGACGTCCGGGAACTCCGCCTTGAGCCGGCTCAGCACCGAGCCGATGCTGAGCGAGCGACCGGGCTCTGGTGACATGGTGGCGGTACTAGCCGGGGACGACACTGCTGACCTCGATGACCCTGATCGCGACCGGCAGATTCGGCCAGGTCATGACCCGGTGTCGCCCTCGGCCTGATCGCCGGACAGGAAGACCAGCCGGAACTTGCCGATCTGGACCTCGTCGCCGTTGGACAGGCTGGACACCTCGATCGGCTCTCGGTTCACGTAGGTGCCGTTCAGCGAGCCGATGTCGGCCACCTCGAAGCCGTCCCCCGTGCGCCGGAACTCGGCATGCCGGCGCGACACGGTGACGTCGTCCAGAAAGATGTCGCTTTCCGGATGGCGACCGGCGGTGATCTTGTCCCGGTCCAGCTGAAACCGTGATCCGGCGTTCGGACCCCGCTTGACGACCAGCAGGGCCGACCCGGCGGACAGGCCTTCGAGCCCGACAACATCCTCGCTGGTTTCCGCCTCCGCGGAGCCGAACAATCCACCGGCAAAGATCGAGGTGGAATCCGACGCCGCGGAACCGCGGTCACTCTCAGTCACCAGACACTCCTTCGTCCTGCCTGTGCACGTTCCCGCTGTCGCCTACTCACGCTTCCCTGGGGCCGGCCGGACAAAACGGTCGCGGGATTGACGGCCGCAAGGTGGGAAGTCCCCTGTGGGACGACCGTACCGTGCCGCTCCCCCTCACCGCACCGCAGATGGACGCCGGCCGTGAAGTCTGTCTCGATCTCCCGTGGCGTTGCTGCCCAGCCGATCGCTGGGCGGCATCCAGCACGATCGGCAGCAACGGGCGATCAGCCCTCGCCGATCACCTCGGCGTAGCCGGCGGCATCAAGCAAATCGTCGATCTGCGCGGGGTCGGCGAGTTCGATTTCGACCATCCATCCGTCACCATAGGGATCGCCATTGACCACCTCGGGCGTGGAGTCGAGGGCGTCGTTACGCGCCACGACAGTTCCGGTCACCGGCGAAAAGACATCCGAGACCGACTTGGTGGATTCCACCTCGCCGATGGAGTCCCCGAGTTCGACAGTCGTGCCCGGTTCCGGCATCTGGACGAAGACGATGTCGCCCAGGGAGTTCTGCGCGTAGTCGGTGATGCCTACCCGGGCAATGGTGATGCCGTGGGTGTCCGAGGTATCCGCCTGGCCCTCGCCGTGCAGGGTGCGGATCCACTCGTGGTCGGAGCTGTAGCGCAGGTCCTCTGGGATCACGGGTCAGATCCTTCCGATGTGGTTAACGGGCGCCGGGTGGACGCCACCCGGGGACGATGCGGTAGCGCACCCGACGGCGAGACGATCATCCAACGCCGCACGTCGTCCCGCCCGCGTCACGGCGGTCTTCGGTGTGTCGCGGCTGTTCTCACGGGAACGGCACGTCGCGGCCGGCCGGTCAGCCGTCGGCCGGGCGAGCGTAGAGCGGAGTCCGCGGGGCTCGCAACTGGTCGATGACGACCGTGTCCGACTGCGACACCTCCATCGTGCCGCCGGCCCGGCGCACGGTGTCGAGCACGCCGCCGGGGATCGCGAGTGCAGCGGCGAGCGTCGGCGGGTCGCCGATCGCCGCGATCCTGTAGGGCGCCGTCAGGGCCGTCCCGTCCAGCTTGATGGCGCCCGCCGATCCGGTGAACGCCGAGTCGACCCCGATCCTGACGTCGCCGACCTGGATTGCCTCGGCACCGGCGTTTCGCAGCTCCTGGATCGCGTCGAGCAGCACCTCGGGCGGGATGCGGTTCTGCGGGTCGGCGATGACCATGCTCACTCCGGGACCGGTCGCCGGCACCGAGCCGGTCAGGATCCCGAGCGCCTCGGCCTGTCGCTCCGCCTCGGCCAGCGCCTCTTCCGAGGAAGCGCCGCTGCTCCGCAGCCGGCCGAGGGTGTCCTGCAGTGCGGCGATCTCTGCGTTGAG
The DNA here is from genome assembly GCA_017882715.1 of Nakamurella sp. Lineage (GTDB taxonomy): Bacteria > Actinomycetota > Actinomycetes > Mycobacteriales > Nakamurellaceae > Nakamurella. The sequence goes on from JADGOY010000002.1 coordinate 52,559, forward strand.
GTCGTCCTCGCGCCGCTGCAGCCCGTCCAGGATCTGCACCAGGTCATCCGGGCGGGCGGTCGCCAGGTTGTCCCCGGACACGGTGCGTTGCACTTGCACGACCAAGGCGAATCCGAGCAGGCCGCACAGCACCCCGACCATGATCCGGATGCCGGTCGAACGGACCCAGCCGGTCGGTTTGGCCGGAGCCGGGGAGGCGCCAGTCGAGGTGCCCGCAACCGAGGAGGCGCCAGCGGGGGTGCCCGCAACCGAGCTGGCCGCAGCCGACGGGGCCGCAGCCGGGGAGGCCGCGGCCGGGCTGCCGAGGATGCCCTGGTCGGATTCGTGGGGCAGATCGGACGCGGTTTCGTTGCCCGTCGCGTTGGGCGGGTCAATCGCGGCAGGCGGGCCGCTGTCCTCCGCGCCGGGCATCGTCACGCCTTGAAGATATGACGGCGGATGGCGGCAGCGTTACCGAAGATCCGAATGCCGAGCACCACCACCACCGCCGTGGAGAGCTGCGCGCCGACCCCGAGCTGGTCACCGAGAAACACGATGAACGCGGCGACCAGCACGTTGGCCACGAAGGAGATCACGAAGACCTTCGCGTCGAAGATGTGGTCCAGCCGCGCCCGCAATCCACCGAACACCGCGTCCAACGCGGCGATCACCGCGATCGGTAGGTACGGCGCGAGCCAGTCCGGGACGGTGGGATGGAAGAACAGGCCCACCACCACGCCAACCGCGAGGGCCAGTACGGCATACACGCAGCAATCTCCTTCGGTCGGGCACGAGAAACGGTTCGATCACGGCGTTGACGTCAGTGTTGCGGTCGCCGTTGGTGTCGGCGCGGTCGGCGCGGTCGGTTCGGTCGGCGCTGTTGTCGTCGGCACGGTTGGCGTCTCCGCGCTGCTCGTCGACGGGGACGACCCGCCCGAACCCGGTGCCTGCGCGTACCGCAGATCGGACCCGGAGCCGGCTGGGAGCACCATGTCGTTCTGTGCGGTGACATCGAATTGGATGTTGTACAGCTGCGCGAAGGAGGAGAACCGGCCGGATCCGGCGGAACCGACGAGCCGGACTTGCAGTGCCGAAGGATCACCGATGGCGTCGATGGTGATCGGCCAGAACACCGGCCGGTTGTCGACCAGGATGGAACCACCGGCCTGCCTGATCGCGCTGGTCGGCCGGAGCCGGACGCCACCGATCGAGATGGCTTCGGCGCCCGCTGCCCAGAGGTCGTTGACCAGCAGCTGGATGTCGCGGTCCTGGATGACGCCTACCCCGGAAGTGCTGCCCGAGTCCCCCTGGTCCAGGACAATGCGCAGTCCCGGGCCGCGCACCGCGGTGGATCCGCTTGCGCGTTCCAGTTCCGCCACCGTCTGCAGTGGGCCGGTCGCGCCGAGGCCGGCCTGCGTGGCGCGCAGCTGATCGGCCAGGGCGGACGCCGAGGCGGCGAGCTCGGATTGTTGACTCTGCGCGTGGTCGATGTCCTCGAGCAATCCGGAGCGGGCTTTTTCGGTCCGCGGTTCGTTCAGCACGGTGGCGCCGGCGGCGGTCCCGAACAGCAGACCGGCGACCAGCAACCCCGCCGCGGCCGCGATCACCTGCGAGGTGCGCGAGGGGGTTCGCTGCTGCGGGTCGGCGGCTCTGCGCCGTGCTGCCTCAGCGTAACCGGGATCCAGGGAGTCGCGGCCCAGCGATTCGAGCAGCGGGGGTATGTAGGTGCGAACCACGCTTCGCCGGGTCTCGGTCGACAATGCGGGCTCGCCCGGCGCACCCGAATCTGCCGTGTTGGTGCCCGCGGCTTCCTGGTGGGGGTCAACCACCGGCCAGGCTCCGCGCTGTCGGACGGCGGTCCTTCGGCACCACCGGGGCATGCCGGGTGATCCAGACGATCTGACCGGCATAGATGGCGCCGGCCCACAGGTACAGGACCAGGCCCCATGCGATGAACGCGTAGCTGATCGGAAGAGCGATGTGCGCAACGAGGTAATCGCCCTGCGCGAGCAGCAGCATCGGCAGGCCGTACAACAAACAGAAGGTGGCGGCCTTGCCCAGGTAGTGCACCGGCAGCGCCGGGTACCCGTGACGGCGCAGCAGCGGCAGGGTCGCCGCGAGCAGCACGTCACGGCCGATGATCAGCACCGCGACCCACCAGGGGATGAATCCGCGGATCACGAAGCCGACCAGCGCGGCCAGGATGTACAGCCGGTCGGCGGCCGGGTCGAGCAGCTCGCCGAGGCGGCTGTACTGGTTCAGCAGCCGAGCCAGTTTGCCGTCGGCCCAGTCGGTGATCGCACTGACCGCGAGCACGACCAGCGCCCAGATGTCGTCCTGCGGTCCGAGCAGCAGCCACAGGAACAGCGGGACCCCCGCGAGCCGCAAGAGCGAGAGCACGTTCGGCACCGTCCAGATGCGATCTGACGGTTGCGCGCGCGTCGACGGCTCGGACGGCCTCGGTGGCTGGGAGGGCTCGGGCACCGTTCCTCCTCCCCGCGTCGATTGTCTGCTCACGCCATCGCGGGCGCCCGCCGACACGCGCCCCGTCATCCCCCAGCCGAATGTCAGCGGGAGTCTAGTGGAGGATGGGCCACACCCGGCGCCATCCGAGACCATCGGCACGCCCGGGGGCCCGCTCCACCACCTGCGCGCCTCGAGAGAAACAGGTGGCCAGGAATCACGTTGTCAGCCGGAGCAAGGTGTACGCGGAGATCGTCGCCGCGTCGACGATCCGTCCATCAAGGATCATGGTGCGGAATCCGGCCTCGTCGACCAGCGCGTGCACCATGTCGGCCTCGCTGATCTCGCGGTGGTGCTCGCCGAGTGTCAGATCGGTGGCATGGAAGACATCGAACCCCTGGGAGCAGAACCCCGGCGCCTCGTTGAGGTGCCCGAGGAAACGCCAGCTGGCAGCCTCCACGCCGGTCTCTTCGACCAGTTCCTGGCGGGCGAGCTCGGCCGGGGTGCCGGACTTCCCGGGCGGCCAGGTGCCCATCGGGAACTCCCATGCCCGCCGGCCGATCGGGTAGCGGAACTGCTCGACCAGGTGGAATGCCCCGTCGGCTTCGGCGATGACGATGGAGAAGTCGTCCTTGTCGACGACGCCGTACGTTCCCACCGATCCGTCCGGCCGGGTGAATGTGTCCTCTCGCACGGACATCCAGTGGTTCCGGTAGACCGCGGCGGTGGTCAGTTGACCCGGTGGACGGTTGCCTCGATCCGACGCCATCCGCCGAGTATCCGACCCCGACCGCCGGGCCGACGGGCGACTCCCGTTCGGCACGCGTCGTCGGCCCCCTACGCTGGCCCAGACATGACCGCCGTTCCTGCCCCGGCGCCGATGGCCCACGTCGGCGGTCTGCTGGCCACCGATTTGGTCGAAACCGCCGACCTGACAAGCGATCCGGGCGTGCTGGATCGTGGTGGCTGGTGGGCGGTGGTGGCCACGTTCGAGGGCGCGGTGACGGGCTACCGGTTCGGATCGGTCAGGGCATCCGCGCTCCCGGAGACCACCGGCCGATGGCGTGGACCCGCGGACCGCAGTTGGCGCAGCTCCCTTGACAGGGATGGCTATCTGCGCGGCGTGGACCGGATCCGGGAGTACATCGAGGCCGGTGATGTCTATCAGGTGAACCTCTGCAGGCTGTTGGGCGCGCCGCTCGCGGCCGCAGCCGACCCGTGGGCATTGGCGCACCGGCTCGCCGACGGCAACCCCGCCCCGTACCAGGGAGTGCTGGACCTGGGCGACGAGTGGGTCGTGACCGCTTCCCCGGAGCTGTTCCTGCGCCGCGATGGCGACGTGCTGCTCTCCTCCCCCATCAAAGGCACCACTCGGCCGTCAGAACCATTCGCGGACAAGGACTTCCCCGAGAACATCATGATCACCGATCTGGTTCGCAACGATCTCGGGCGGATCGGGCGCCCCGGCTCGGTGGTGGTGACCCGGCTACTGGAGCGCGAGGAGCATCCGGGACTGGCTCACCTGGTGTCCACGGTGCGAGCGCGGTTGGCCGATGGCGTGGGCTGGGCCGAGATCCTCGCCGCGACCTTCCCGCCCGGATCGGTCACCGGCGCACCGAAGATCCGCGCCCAGCAGGTGATCTCGGAGCTGGAGCCGGTGCCGCGTGGGCCATACTGCGGAGCGATCGGGTACGTCGATGCCGACTCGGGCACCGCGCAGCTGGCCGTCGGCATCCGGACTTTTTTCACCTCGCGGACCTCCGACGGTCAGCGGTTGCTGAATTTCGGGACCGGTGCCGGCATCACCTACTCGTCGGAGCCCGACGACGAGTGGGCGGAGACCGAACTCAAGGCTGCACGGCTGATCTCGCTCGCCGGCGGCTGAGCCGTCAGCCGCGGCTCCGCCCCCTGACGTGGCGCCGCTTCCGCGCGGATCAACTTCGCGGGCGCGGATGAAGTCGTTGACTCGCGTCACATCCGTCCCAGGGAGGCCATCTTGATCCGCGCGCGGGAAGTTGATCCGCGCGCGACCAGGCGCACGGGGCACGACCCATGCCGCGACGGCGAGCAGAGGGCTTCAGTTCAGCCGTCGCCCAGGACGGAACCGTCGGCGATGGTGCCCGGCGAACCCTCGGCCGCCACAGCGGCGACACCGACCACCCGCACGTCGCGGCCGAACGTCCAGTCCCCCTTCACGGTCAGCCGCTCGCAGCGGACCAGCGAGGGAGGCCCGTACGGGAAGCGGGCGTCGAAGTCGTTCACCAGCTTGTACGGCTTGTCCAGGTCGACCAACGGCGCAGCAGCTCGTTCGGGGACAAGCCGAACCTGCGCCCCGTCCGCCAACACATAGGCGTCCGACCGCAGCACCAGCAGGTCGCTGGTGGCCTTGACCGGCAGGAATCTCGAGCGATCCACCTCGATCGCACCAGCCCCCTCGAACACCCCGATCGCCGCCCCCATCGCGGTTTCGATCTGGATAACCTCCGGGCTGGACGGGTCGGCGGGATCGACGGTCTTGACGTTCCGGATGATCGGCAGCCCGAGCACCCCATCGTTGGCCTGCAGCGTGGCGTCCAGGGCTTGAAGATCGAGCCACAAATTATTGGTGTTGAAGAACCGATACCGGCTGATGTCACCGAACGCGCCCTGGTCCTCCGGCCGGGTCTGCGCCGATTCCCGCAGGACCAGCTGACCGTCGCTGCGCCGACGGGCCAAGTGACCGCCCTTGCGATCCGCGGCGGTGCGCCGGCAGAACTCGGCGGCGAACGGACTCCCGGAGGCGGCGAACCAGGCGGCCAGCCGCGGATCGGGCCGCGCACCGAGGTTGTCGGCATTGGAGACGAACAAGTAGCGGTACCCCTGATCGATGAGGCTGCGCAGCAGCCCGGACCCGTCCAGCGCGGTGTAGATGTCGCCGTGGCCGGGCGGGCACCATTCCAACGTCGGGTCTTGCGGCCAGCTCACCGGGGTGAGGTCGTCAGAGCGGAGCTTGGGCTCGCGGTTCTGCAGGAAGTCCAGCGGGAGCCCCTCGGTTTCCAAGCCGGGGTGCACCGAGAGGGCCTTCAAGGTGTCGTCGGAGGTGCGGAAGCTGTTCATGAACACGACGGGAAGCTGGACACCGTATTCGGCACGCAGGGCCAGGATCTGCTCGGCGATGACGTCCAGGAAGCTGCGCCCTGGCCGGACCTCCAGTAGCGACTTGGCCCTGTCCATGCCCATCGACGTGCCGAGGCCGCCGTTGAGCTTCACCACGGCCGTCGCGGCCAGCGCGTCTCGCGCCGCCCGCGGATCGGTGACGAGGTCGGCCAGCCTGGGCTGCTCCTCGACAGGTTCCAGGTCAGGCTCGGCCAGCAGACCCCTCTCGCCGGAGGCCAGCACCTGGTACGAATGGGCGAACACGGCGATGGCGCGAGGGTGGATCCCGTCCGCCGCCATCAAGTCCCGTGAACGCTGCAATCCGTCGCTGCTCATGGGCGAAATCGTAGGGCATGGCGGAACGACCCCCAGCCGGGCTTGAACGCTGCGTGAAGCTCGATGGCTCCCCGTGATCAACGGTCGGCGGCTGCCGGCGTTCGTGCGCCACGTGCCGTGCGCGAAGCCCGGCACCGAGCCGAGAACGTCCGGAACGCGACACCAGACGTTCCTGGGCACCGTCCGACAGCGCATCTGACGGCAGCGCATCTGACGACAACGCATCTGACGACAACGCATCTGACGGCAGTTCACCGAGCACGAGGATGGCGCGTCGTACCTGTCCGACCTACCACCGGCGGTCAGGACGCTGTGCAACGGCGACGGGCTACCCCGCCTGCCCCCGGACGTGCTCGAAGATCAGATTGGTCTCGGTGAGGGCAACCTCCGGACGGGCGGAGAGCACGTCGACGACGAAGGAACGCAGCGAGGCGGCATCCGAGGTCGCCACGTCGAGCAGGAAGTCGTCGGCTCCGGCCAGGAAGTAGATGTTGCGGACCTCGGGCCGGGCTTGCATCCGTTCGGTGAACAGCCGCATCCGGTCACGGGCCCCGGCGCGGAGCCGAACCGCGATCATCGCCTGCAGCGGCAATCCGATCGCCTCCGGGTCCAGGTCGGCGTGGTAGCCGCGGATCACGCCCGCCTCGCGCAGGGCCCGAACGCGGCCGAGACAGGTCGACGGGGCGATGCCCACCTCCGCCGCGAGTGCGTTGTTGGGGATCCGCGCGTCGCGGACCAAAGCCGCCAAGATCTTGTGGTCCACCGGATCCAGCACCAGCCGACCGCCACCCTCCCCGGTGGGACCGCCCCCGGTGCGCCGAACATCCTGCGCAGGGCCGGACCGATTGACGCCACTTGTCGAATGATCCGCGGGCATCCTGCCAAACTAGCGAATGATCGACATTGTTGTTCCCCAATGACGACCCAAAGTTCATACTGATTCGGAACGGCGAGCGGCAAGGACGCCCCCGCATCCACCGGCCCGAGTCTGGAGGCTCATCATGCGAGTCGGGGTTCCCCGCGAAGTCAAGAACCACGAGTACCGCGTCGCCCTCACCCCCGCGGGCGCCTTCGCGTTGACCAGTGCCGGGCACGACGTCGTCATCGAGTCCGGCGCCGGAGCGGGCTCCTTCATTCCCGACGAGGACTTTGTGGCCGCCGGCGCCCGCGTCCTCGAAACAGCAGACGCGGTCTGGGATTTCGCCGAGTTGCTGCTCAAGGTGAAGGAACCGGTTGCCTCCGAATATCACCTCCTGAACAAGGACCTGGTGCTGTTCACCTACCTGCACCTGGCCGCGGATCGCCCACTGACCGACCGGCTGCTCGAGGCCGGCACGACCGCCATCGCGTACGAGACGGTGCAGTTGCCCGACCGGTCGTTGCCGCTGCTCGCGCCGATGAGCGAGATCGCCGGGCGGCTGGCCCCGCAGGTCGGTGCCTACCAGCTGATGCGCAACGAGGGCGGCCGCGGCGTCCTGCTCGGCGGTGTGCCGGGTGTGACGAACGGGAAGGTGGTCATCCTCGGCGGGGGGGTCGCGGGGGCGCACGCCGCCGCCATCGCCGTCGGGATACGTGCCGACGTCACCGTGCTGGATCTGTCGCTACCGGTTTTGCGGCGGCTGGATCTGCAGTTCAACGGTGCGGTCCGGACGATCGCGTCGAACGCCTTCACCATTGCCGAGGAGGTCACCCAGGCCGATCTGGTGATCGGATCGGTGCTTGTGCCGGGCGCCAAGGCACCGAAACTGGTGTCCAACGAACTGGTGTCGCAGATGAAGCCGGGTTCGGTGCTGGTGGACATCGCGGTCGACCAAGGTGGTTGTTTCGCCGATTCTCGGCCCACCACTCACGACGATCCGACGTTCCGGGTGCACGACTCGCTGTTCTACTGCGTGGCCAACATGCCCGGCGCGGTGCCGCGCTCGTCCACCTTCGCGCTGACCAACGCCACCCTGCCCTACGTGTCCGCGGTGGCGACTCTGGGCTGGCAGCAGGCAATCTCGCTCGACCACGCGCTGGCCGCCGGCCTCACCACGCATCACGGTGAGATCACCAATCTGGCTGTGGCCAAGGCGTACGGGCTCCAGGCTGTTGATCCGTACTCGCTGGTGGGCTGACCGCAAGCGCGGTGAGAACGTCTGACGGTGCGGTGGCTCCGAGAAGCCACCGCACCGTGAGGTCGTTTCGGACAATCCCGATGGGGCGATCTCAGGTTAATCGGAGTCGACGATCAGGTGGATCGATCAGACTCGGTCGATCACGCGGCGTCGTGCACCGCGGGACCGAGGTGCCGGGTCCGGCGCGGGTTGCCGACCTGGGTGGCGGTCGTCACGGTGCGGGAACGCAACACCGCCGCGTCGATACCCCGGGCGCGCCGAGGATTGCCGACCGGCGTGCCGGTCTCGACACCGCCGGTGACAGCGCCGGTCGTGGCGGCCTTCACGGCACCGCGCGGAGCCGGCGGGCTGTCTTCACTGAGCCCGGACCGGGCTCCGGGCGGGGCGATCGACGGGGTTCGCCGTTGGCGGAATGTGGTTCCACCGGACATCTCGCTGACTTGGCACCCTCGCGAAGGGGATTGTCCTGATCGGACGGCCCACGTCGAGCGTATCGCGTCGCTGAGGCCCGGGATTCGGCGGGGCGGGGACCGGACTCGAACTCACCCGCCCCGCCGGTTGACACCGGAACTCGGCGATTTCGGTGGGGCTTGGCCGTGGGCGAGATCACCGACTCGAAACGCCTTGCAGCGCCCGCATGAGGAGCACGCCGGCACCGGCCATCGTCAGCAACCCAGCGATCACAACGACAACCCCGACGGCGACGAGTCCCAGCGTCACGATCAATCCGATGATCACAACGACCGCGCCGAGCAGCAGCACGCCACCGGCGATCCGCACCCGATGACGACGGACGCGACCAACGGTGACCTTTGCCGCGAATTTCGGGTCGTCACGGCTGAGCGACTGCTCGATTTCGTCGAGCCTGCGCTGTTCGTCCCTGGAAAGCGGCACGATTCCTTCTCACGGCCAGGACTGAGCTGGACGCCCCAATGTTACGGCCGAAGCACAACACCCTAGTGCGCGGACAGGACGGGGCCGAGTGGGATGACCTGGTGATCTCCCCTAGTAGAGCGCCGCCCGTCCGGCAGAACGGCGGACCGGCTCCGGGTCAGGCAAGCGCCGCGTCCAGCGTGATCTCCACACCTGTCAGGGCCTTGGATACTGGACAGGTCTCCTTCGCTGTCTGCGCGGCTTTCGCAAAGCCGGAGCCGTCCAGACCCTCCACTTGGCCCCGGACGGTCAACGCGATCCCGGTCAGCCGAAGACCGCCCGCAGGGTCCGGGCCCAAGCCCACGACTGCCTCCGCGACCAGGCTATGAACGGTGCCGCCGACCTCCCCGATCACCGCGGAGAGTTCCATGCAATAACAGGCGGTGTGTGCAGCGGCGATCAATTCCTCAGGGCTGGTCACCCCGCCGGCCGTATCGGCCGCGCGGCGCGGGAAGGACACGTCGAAGGTCCCGACACCGGAGCTGACGAGCTCCACCTGACCGGACCCATCGTTGAGCCCACCGCTCCACTGCGTCCGTGCGATGCGTGACGGCATGCCATCTCCTATTCTCTGGCGGGCCCTCGGAGGTGCGGAGGGACGTTGGCAGTTGGCCGACCCACGTCCGCGCCGCAACGTCGGATGCGGACAACCCACGCCACGATAGTGCTCAGCCTGGACGATCTCTCACCCGGCATTCGGGCCTGGGCCAGGGGTCGAAGGTGAGGCTGAGCGTGGCGCGATTCCCCTGGTGAGTTACCCGCGCTGGTGGTGCGCAAACGAAGAGAGAGAGAGCGAGAGTGAGAGAGAGAACGGCGAAGGGCGCGGTGCCGTCCCTCTGGTGGATCCGTGGCGGTAATGACTCACGCCGCGGGTCCATCAACGGACGGCCCGGCCCGCACCGACCTTGGCCCGGCCGCTCCGGCTCGCACCTCCCGACCCGCACCTCCCGACCCGCACCGGCCGGCACCGAGCCAGCACCGCACGAACATCGTCAGGTGAGCTGACCCATCATCCGGACCGCCTGTCCGAAGGTCATGTTGGGCAGGTAGGCATGGGAGATGCCCAACCCGATCCGGGGCAGCACGGCCGCCTCCGGGTAGCACATGAACATTGGCTGGTAGACCGGCTGGAACTTCGCCTTGAACTTGAGCAAGGACCGGAAGCCGTAGACGGGCTCCATCGTCTTGCCCACGACCTCCAGCAGTTTCTGGATCCCGGCCTGCTCTTCGCCGGGGTTGGCCTGGGCCAGCGGCGCGCCGGACAGGCTGACGAACTCGGCGCCCTCCTTCTGGAGATCGAGCGCGGCGGTGCCGATCAGGAACTCCATGACCCCCTTGAAACCCTCGCTGCGCCGGCGCATGAAGTCCAGGGTCCAACCCACCGCGACCCCGTCCCGGTAGCACGGCATCCAGCTGGTGATTCCGTGAATGGTGCGCTCGGTGTCGATCGCGATCAGGCACCGCACAGCCGGGTCGTTGAGCTCGTCGAGGCCGCCCAGGGTGAAGCCCATCTCCGGCAACGCCTTGTCGGATACCCACTCTTCGGAGATCGCCTGGATCTGATCCCGGATTGACAACGGCGCCGCCGGGTAACTGATCCACTCGGCCGTGATGCCGCCCTTGCCCGCCCGGCTGATCGAGGTGCGGATGTCCTGGAACTTCTTGCCGGTGAACGCCAGCTTGCCCAACGGCAGCACCGTTTCCTCCGCAACCTGCAGACTCGGCCAGCCCAGAGTGTCGGTCACCTCACGCACCGCGTCGGTCGTGCTGTACAGGCACGGGGTCCAGCCCTCGGTGTTGCAGTAGGCCACGAACTCCGGGACCACACGGTCCAGGTCCTCCGGCGGCCCGACCGGATCGCCGGTGGTGATCGCGACCCCGCCCTCTACTCGATATGCGACGAACGACCCGCCGTCAGAGGAGAACCAGTAGCTGTTGCCGTCCCATGTCGTCAGGTAGGACAGCGCGGTGATCCCGTTCTGCTCCAGGATCGCGCGCGCCTTGATCCGGTCCTCGGCCGCGCTGTCGACCCGGGCGGCCACGAAGCTGCGCAACAGTCCGCCCAGGATGACCGCCCACACGACGACCGGCGTCCAGTCGGTCAGGAAGTTGGCAAACCAGGACTGGGCATCGAGCGGCGCCTGGACGATGTACAGGTAGCCGTTCGGCAACAACCGGGTCGGGAAGTCCACCACCAACTGTCCGACCGTCGCGCTCGGCGTGAACTGATTGGCGATCGCGATGCCGATCACCACGTACAGCACCCAGATTCCCGCGATCAGGCCGACGACAACCAGCGCGAGCCGGCGGTAGACGCCGATCGGAGCCTGCACCGTGAACGATCGTCGGGTCGCCAGCAGCATGGCTATGATCACCAAGGGGAGCAGCACGAGCGGCAGCAGCCATGTGACGTAGTTGAAACCCTCGTCCAGCTGATCGTTGTCGACGGCCCACTCGTAATACGAGATGCCATAGGTGGTTCCGACCACGAGCAGGACCACGTGCAGCACGAAAGCCGCCCACCACGCGAAGCGACGCCCTCTGCGCAGACCCGCCGCCAGCACCAGCACCAGCAGGGCGGGCACCAGGCCGATGACGACATCGGCGGCATCCCGGCTGGTGTCGCCCAGTACCGCCTGCCCGATGTAGAGATCGGCCAATGCGGAAAACGGTCCCTCGACCTCACCCGTGATGGCGATCAGGATCGGTCCCAGGGCGGTCGCGGCGATCACCATGGCGACCAGTACTCGGGTCTCCCGCCTGCTCGAGTGGATGACCAGGTGACGCTCACCGGTGTGCAGGAACAACGCACCGACCAGCAGACCGACGATGGCGGTGCTCAACCGCAGGACGTCCTGGAGTTGCCCGCCGTACAGGAGGGCCACCAGGCAGAGCGTGAGCACAGTGAGCCGGATCCGGCGGCGCCACAGCGCGGACAGACCGCCGCTGAACGCCATCAGCAGGCCCGCGACCAGCGGAGTCGCACCGACGGTGAAATCCAGTGCCAGGTAGTTGGACCACTCACCGTGGAACACATTATTGGACAGCGCTACCACCCCGACGCCGGCAGCGACGCCGAGGACCTGGATCACCGCGGTCAGCCACAGCATGCGAATGCTTCCCCACCGGCGCTCGACCAGGCTGCCGACGATCAGCACGAGCACGGTGACCAGCACATAGGTCACAAGATCCGTAGCGAAGAAGGCGGCCGTGAGCGGGGTCCACCAGTAGCCAGCGCTGAACGGCGGAACGCCAGCGCCCACATGGAACTGCAGGTCGTCGTTGGCCCCTTCGGGAAGGCTGCCGGTCAACGCTCCGGCGACCCACATGATGATCACGATGGCCAGCGTCACCGGCGAGCGGCTGGCGTGACGAATCTGCGCGACCGCGAACGAGGCCACGGCGTCCGAGTACTTCATCACGGACGATGGCGGCTTCTCGGCGGCTTGTTGTGTCGGCGCACTCATGCGACCTACCCCACTCTGTTCGGTGAATCCGAACCCCCCCGGTGATCGTCTCACGGTCGGTTGAGCGGCATCGGCCGAGTCCGACGCGCACATGCCGCGATTCTTCAGGAGTCATGGTGTTGGTCGGCCTGATCATCATGATCGTTCCCAACCTTGCTGTGGACCAGGTCGCCGACGCCACTCAGATCCGCCGCAGCGAGGGCCAACTGCTCGCGAACCCTGGATGCAGGGCGAACGTGGGCACATCGCGCTCGGCCACCCACCGCAGCTCCGCGCTCTCCGCATTCGGCACGATTCGCAGCGGCCCGATGACGTCGGCGATGACGGTCGTGTACGCCCACCCACCGTGGTCGTCCTGCCATTGACCGACCACTTCCACAGCTGCATCGTCGATGCCGGCCTCCTCGTGGGCCTCCCGGAGCGCCGCCTGGACCACCGATTCGTGGCTGTCCCTGGCCCCACCCGGCACCGCCCAGGTTCCCCCATCACTGGTCCACACCGCGCGATGCTGCAGCAGGACGACCGCGGCATCCGGGGTGTCCCGCCGCAGGAGAAGCCCCGCGGCGCCGTGCCGACCCCAGTGCCGGTGTCCCAACGCACATCGGGTCCACCCGTTGCCGTCGCCGCGCACGCCAGCCTCCTCAGCTCGACGAACGAATGATCAACTCGGGGGCGAAGATCGTCGGCGGGCTGGTTGTGCGGTCACCCGACATCTGCTCGAGCAGGATCACGCCCGCGGTGCGCGCCATCTCCACGATGGGATTGACCACCGTGGTCAGCGGCGGATCGGTGGCGGCCGCGACAGCGCCGTCGTCATACCCGACCAGCGCGACATCCGTGGGAACCGCCAGCCCGCGGGCCTTGAGCACTCCTGGCGCACCGACGGCCATCAGGTCGGACGCCACGAAGTTGGCGTCGACATCCGGATGGTTGGACAGCAGCCGTTCCGTCGCCGCGACCTACCGGGGGTGGTGAAGTCCCCGTATTCGACGGCGTCGGCCGGCAGACGGTCCGCAGTCAGCGCCGAGCGCCAGCCGGCGAGCCGGTCGTGCGAGGAGGTCATGTCCGGCGGACCGGCGACCGTCCCGATCCTCCGCCTGCCCCGCCCGAGCAGGTGCAACATGGCCAGTTCCCCGGCGTGTTCGTTGTCGGTGTCGACATAGCTGAGCCGGTCGGGCATGTTCCATGGCCGACCCACGAAAACGCTGGGCAACGACGCGTCCACCAGAGCCCTCTCGATCGTCCGACCTGTGGTGGGACACCACCACCGCCCCGTCGACGTGTCCGAACCGCAGGTACCGGATCGCCCTGTCGGCGCTGTCGGCGAGCCTGGCCATCAACAACACCAGCTGAATGTCGGTGTCGCCCAGTGCCTGCGAGAGCCCCTGGATCGCGGCCGCGAAATGTCCGTCATCTGACGCGCGGGCCACCGACCGGCGGAACGCCGGCTGTCGCGAGTTCGGACGGACGGGACCGCGTCCCGTCCGGCCCGTGGCCAGTCCGGCCCACCACAGTCGACTTCACCTGCAGAGCATCGGCGGGCGCCGGGTGAAAGTCCAGGCCGACCCCCGATGTGCGGCCTGCGACGCTCATCCTTTGACCGCTCCCTGCATGATTCCGGCGACGAGTTGCTTGCCGGCCACGACGAACAGGATCAGCAACGGGATCGTCGACAGCACGACGCCGGCGAGCACGATCGAATAGTCCACATAGTGCGCCGCCTGCAGCAATTGCAGTGCCACCGGCAGGGTGGGGCTGTTGGGATCCAACACGATGAACGGCCAGAAGAAGTTGGTCCAGGTCGGCACGAAGGTCACAATCCCAACATGGCGGCGGCCGGGCCGGGCCGCGGTCAGGCCAAGGAGCCAGAAGCATCGGATCATCGACGCGCGCTCGACTCCGACGCGATCATCGACAGGCGAAGGCTGCTCGTCCGCGTCACCTTGTCAGGACGGCGTGGGGACCTGGACCACCAGCTACGTCGCCCGGGTGCCGTCACTGCAGAACGCCGAGCCGCCGCACCGCTGGTGTTCGTTGACCTCCGGCGCCACGGGCACGTCAGCCGCAACGCATACGCGCCGGCGCTGGACAGCACCGCCGACGCCGTCAACCGCTACGGCGCCGACACCGCCGGCGCTCACCTGCTGGACCGAACCTGAGCCAGCCGACGATCCAGAGCGACCGGACCGGCCATGACGTCCAGGGAAGAGCACTCGACCCGTCGTCCGGACGGATGGACGTGTTGTCATCCGCTCCACGATCGTGATTGCATGACACGAACCGGGCGTTACTACAGAAGTCAGGTTGCTCCTTTGGTGGCGGGAACCAGGAGCAGCACCGCACCCCGCACCCACCGAAACACAGCATCACACATCCGCGGCGACGTGACCGCGGTCATGCTGCCCACCAACAAGAGCCAGGCTAGGGTCAAGTCACGCTCGGACCGAGCCTTCACGCAGACCGCCGGACCTGAGGGGTTCTCATGCCCATATCTGCCGAACTACAGGCGCTTCAGCGCGCAATTGCCGATTTGCGATCGGGTGTCAACTCGTTGGCCCGCAATCATGGGGAACTCCCGATTGTCGCCAGGCTTCGCAATGATCTCGAGCGGCTGATCCTCGATGTCGCTGACGTGGAGGCATTGTCGCCGGCAACCTGGGGTGCTCCCGTCATGGCGGGTGGGGTGCCGGCAGCGCCGCCCACCGTTTACCAGGTCAGCGACGAGCCTTACGACCCGTCGCTCTGGCGTGACGATGCCGACGACGAGGGCGTCGGTGGGTATCACGGCGGCGGCTACACCGGTAAGAAGCGGTGACCGGGGTCAGCGCTCCGGGGCGGGCGCGACTCGGGGTACGGACGCTCCGAGAGGACCGTTGGTGGCTCGCCCCACTGGCGACCTTCGTCGGGCTGTTCCTCTTCGTGGTCTACGCGACGTTCCGGGCCTTCCAGGGCGCGTACTACTACTTCGAGCCTTACCTCTCGCCGTTCTATTCGCCGTGTCTGACCACCGATTGCGTGCCGGGGTCCAGTGACTTCGGGCAGCCGATCAGCTGGTGGCCGCTGTCCCCGGCACTCGTCATCCTGATCTTCCCGCTGGGTTTCCGGCTGACCTGCTACTACTACCGGAAGGCCTACTACCGGTCGTTCTGGTTCTCCCCGCCGGCCTGCGCCGTCGCCGAACCACACAGGTCGTACACCGGCGAGACGCGCTTCCCGCTCATCCTGCAGAACATCCACCGGTACTTCTGGTACTTCGCGATGATCTTCGGGGTCATCCTGAGCTACGACGCGATCCTGGGATTCCGTAACCCGCAGGGCCAGTGGGGCCACATGGGCCTCGGCACTGTCATCCTGTTGATCAACGCAGCGCTGATCTGGCTGTACGCGCTGTCCTGCCACTCGTGCCGGCACATCATGGGCGGCAAGCTCAAGCACTTCTCCCGTCACCCCCGCCGATACTGGATGTGGCAACAGATCTCGAAACTGAACGGCCGGCACATGCTGCTGGCCTGGGTGTCACTGATCTGGCTGGTCGTCGCCGACTTCTACATCACCCTGCTGGCACACGGCACCATCAGCGATCTTCGTTTCTTCTGACAGCCATGGAGGCCTTTACCGCATGTCCGACCACGAGGAACACCGGTACGACGTCCTGATCGTCGGGGCCGGTGGGGCCGGCCTGCGCGCAGCCATCGCCGCCCGCGAGGAAGGGCTGCGCGTAGCGATCATCTGCAAGTCGCTGTTCGGCAAGGCGCACACGGTGATGGCCGAGGGCGGCATCGCCGCATCGATGGGCAACGTCAACTCCAACGACAGTTGGCAGGTGCATTTCCGCGACACCATGCGCGGCGGCAAGTTCCTGAACATTCCCCGGATGGCCGAACTGCACGCCCAGGAAGCCCCGCAGCGAGTGTGGGAGCTGGAGACCTACGGCGCGCTGTTCGACCGCACCCCGGACGGCCGGATCAGCCAGCGGAACTTCGGCGGCCACGAGTACCCGCGGCTCGCGCATGTCGGCGACCGCACCGGCCTGGAGCTGATCCGCACGCTCCAGCAGAAGATCGTCTCGCTGCGCCAAGCGGAGGAACTGGCCGCCGTCGGAGCGGATGCGGCGGCGGGCGGCGGGCACGAGACTCTGGACGACACAGACGCGGGCCTGCGGGTTTTCGCGGAGGTCACCATCACCGAACTGCTGACCGATGGCTCCGGTGCCATTGCCGGGGCGTTCGGCTATCGGCGGGAGACCGGCACCTTCATCGTCTTCCGGGCGCCTGCGGTCATCCTGGCCACCGGCGGCATCGGGAAGTCGTTCAAGGTGACGAGCAACTCCTGGGAGTACACCGGTGACGGCCACGCCCTGGCCCTGCGCGCCGGTTCCACGCTGATCAACATGGAGTTCGTCCAGTTCCACCCGACGGGAATGGTCTGGCCGCCATCGGTCAAAGGCATCCTGGTCACCGAATCGGTGCGCGGTGACGGCGGTGTGCTGCGCAACTCCGAGGGCAAACGCTTCATGTTCAACTACGTCCCGGAGATCTTCCGGGCCAAGTACGCCGACACCGAGGAGGAAGGCGACCGCTGGTACGCCGACCCCGAGAACAACCTGCGTCCGCCGGAACTACTGCCACGTGACGAAGTGGCCAGGGCGATCAACTCGGAGGTCAAGGCCGGCCGGGGCACCGAGCACGGCGGGGTGTTCCTGGACGTGTCCACCCGGCTGCCGGCGGACGTGATCATCAAGAAGTTGCCCTCGATGCACCACCAGTTCTACGAACTGGCCGACGTCGATATCACCAAACAGGCGATGGAGGTCGGACCCACCTGTCACTACGTGATGGGCGGGGTCGAGGTGGATCCTGACACCGCCGCCGCGAGAAATGTTCCCGGCCTGTTCGCGGCCGGCGAGGTGTCCGGTGGGATGCACGGCTCGAACCGGTTGGGCGGCAACTCGCTGTCCGATCTGCTGGTGTTCGGCCGCCGGGCCGGCGTCGGCGCCGCCGAGTACGTGCGCGGACTGGGCGACTCCGTACCCGAGATTCAAGACGGGGCACTGGATGTCGCGGCGAACGAGGCACTCGCGCCGTTCCAGCCGCCGGCCGACGGCGGGATCGGCGAGAACCCCTACACAATCCACCGCGAGCTACAGGAGGTGATGAACGACCTGGTCGGCATCATCCGCCGGGAGGACGAGGTCCAGCGGGCGCTGGAAGCCATCGACGCGCTGAAGCTCCGAGTGCCCGGCGTGAGCGTCGAGGGGCACCGGCAGTTCAACCCGGGCTGGCATCTCGCGTTGGATCTGCGCAACATGCTGCTGGTCAGCGAATGCGTGGCGCGGGCGGCATTGCTCCGTCAGGAAAGTCGCGGCGGCCACACCCGCGACGACTACCCGGGGATGAACTCGCAGTGGCGGCGCAAGCTGCTCGTATGCTCCATCAACGACGGTGATGCCGCCGAGCCCGCCGGCATCACCGTGACCGAGGAGCCGTCGCCGGTGATCCGGGAGGACCTGCTCGCACTGTTCGACCGCAGCGAGTTGGAGAGTTACCTCACCGCGGATGAGCTGCCCGCCGACACCACCGCCTCGGGAGGCGCGACATGAGCCGCAACGCAAAGTTCCGGGTGTGGCGCGGCGACGCGGCGGGCGGTGAGTTGCACGATTACACCGTCGAGGTCAACGAGGGCGAGGTCGTGCTCGACATCATCCACCGCCTGCAGGCGACCCAGGCCGGCGACCTGGCTGTGCGCTGGAACTGTAAGGCCGGCAAATGCGGTTCGTGCAGCGCGGAGATCAACGGCCGGCCCCGGCTGCTGTGCATGACCCGGATGTCCACATTCACCGATGACGAGGTCATCACCGTGACTCCGATGCGCTCGTTCCCGGTGATCCGCGACCTGGTGACGGACGTGTCGTTCAACTATCAGAAGGCACGGCAGATTCCGGCGTTCGCGCCGCCGCCGGACCTCGCACCGGGTGAATACCGGATGCAACAGGTCGATGTCGAACGGTCGCAGGAATTCCGCAAATGCATCGAATGTTTCCTGTGCCAGAACGTCTGTCACGTGGTGCGCGACCACGAGGAGAACAAGACGGCCTTCTCCGGCCCGCGGTTCTTCATCCGGGCCGCCGAGTTGGACATGCACCCGCTGGACGCACGCACCGATCGCCGCGAATTCGCCCAGGCGGAGCAGGGCATCGGCATGTGCAACATCACCAAGTGCTGCACCGAGGTCTGCCCCGAGCACATCAAGATCACCGACAACGCCATCATCCCGATGAAGGAGCGGGTGGTCGATCGCAAGTACGACCCGCTGGTGTGGTTGGGCAACAAGCTGTTCCGGCGCGGCAACGACTGACCCGGCACCTGCTCGTCCCGTCATTCTGTGTACGACATTCATGACGCGGCCGTGCACCCAACCTGCGGACTTATACTCCGCGTCCTGGAGTCCGCGGCAAGGCTTCAGGAGGTCGTTCCGGATGCGGTCATGGTTGGTGCAGGTCGGATCACTGCAGGTCGATCACTGCAGGTCGATCACTGCAGGTCGATCACACATCGACCAGCACCTTTCCGACCACCCCCGCCTCGACCGCGGCCTGCCCGGCTGCTGTTCGTTCCAGCGGGAATCGGTGCAAGGGTAGACCGACGGTGTGACCGACGGACAGCGCACGGTCCGCAACAGCTGCGGAAACAGCCTCCACCGCAGCATCTTTCGCCGCGTTCGGGACGGTGTAGACAAGCACGAACTGGTAGCGCACATTGGCTGTCATGTTCTCCCGGACGCGCAGCGTCACCTCGTCGCCGCCGTTGTTGGCGTAGATCGCAACCACCGCGTTGGGCGCGGCCACCGCCGCATCGAGGCGCGCATTCGCCGTCGGCGCGACCTCGACAACGATGTCCACCCCGTCGGGTGCTATCCGCCGGATCGCCACCGCGGCGTCCTCCGCTCGGTAGTTCACCACGTGGTGCGCTCCCGCCAGCCGGGCGAGTTCCGCCTTGTCCGGACTGCTCACCGTCGTCACCGCGGTGCCACCGGCCCACCGGACCAGCTGAATGGACGCGTGACCCACCGCTCCCGCGCCGCCGGCCACCAACACCGTCCGCCCGGTCAGCGCTCCCGGGTGCAGGCGATCCGGGCCGCCGTCGGCCACCGTCAGGCATCGATGGGCCGTCAACGCCGGAATCCCCAGGCTCGCGCCGAGATCGAACGACGCGGCATCGGGAAGCGGCACCACCTGCCGTTCCGGTAGCACGACGAGCTCCTGCGCTGTGCCGTCGGCGCGCCGCCAGGCCGCTTCCCAGAGCCACACCCGTTGCCCAGCGCTGAGCCGGCGCACGCCGTCACCGACGGCATCGATCGTTCCGGCACCGTCCTGGTGCGGCACCATCTCGGGGAACGGCGTGGGCGCACCGGCGGCCGCACCCTGCCTGGCCTTCCAGTCCGTCGGGTTGATCCCGGACACCCGGACCCGCACCCGGACCTCGCCTGGCCCGGGTGCCGGCAGCGGGCGGTCGGTCAACTCCAGGACGTCCGGTTCGCCGGTCTGCCGGTAGACGATCGCCCTCATCGCGGCCACAGCCCCGCGGTTTTCATCGAATGACCCTCCTTTGATCTCCGGTATCCGAGTGTGCGCGCTCGGCAGCGCCCGCCGCCGGGGTCGTTGTGTGCCATCCGGACCTGCCTGCAGTGTGGTACCCCTCGCGGGTGGCTCGCTAACGTTCTCATCGTGCCCCGATTCGGCCACACCATCCTCTACGTCGAAGACCTGGACGTCTCCGTGACGTTCTACCGTGATGTCGTCGGGCTGACCTATCGGTTCACCGAGGCCGGCTACGCCGAGTTCGACACCGGCCCGACCCGGTTCGCGCTGTTCGAGCGGCGGCGGGCGACGTGGCTGACGGGGCAGGAGGTATCGCCGGGACCGGCGGGTGAGGTTGTGTTCCTCGTCGATGACGTCGACGCTCTCGCCGCGGACCTTCGGATGCGCGGGGTGGTGATGCGTTCCGCCCCGACGGACCGCCCCTGGGGCCACCGCACCCTGCACATCGCCGACCCGGACGGATTTGTCGTCGAGTTCGCGCAAGTCATCCCGCGAATTCGTCAGCGCCGGAGCCGCACCGCCGAATGAGCACGACCCTCCTCGGCACCGTCGACTTCGACCAGTCGAGCGTCAGCCGTCCGATCGCGAGAATCGTTGCCAGAGACTGCGTTTGCCGTCCCTGCTGTTTTCTCTCTTCGACTTGCCCGACGCCGCGCGGGCGAAGTCCTCCTCGGTGAGCTCGGCAAGCTCCACGACCTCGGCGGCGACCACCCCGATCAGCCGGCCAATGTCGACGATCCGAGTGCCCGCTTCGTCCGTCGCCCCATCACGTGGCGCCACCGATTCCCGAGCGGACCGGGTGCTCAGCCGGAGCGCCTCGTCCAGGTGCGTGCCGGAAAGCTGATCGCCGAGTCCGGCCTGCAGTGCCGAGGCATCGAAAACATGATACGAGGGCGCTCCGGCGACGGCCGCAAGGAACTCGTCGCGTTGACCCACGGGTATCGGGAGTCCACGGAGTCCTGGGCCGGTCTGCTGCGTGACTGCAAGCGCCGGAGGATGCGGCCCCGGTGCTGGCCATGCGTGACGACCATGGGTGACGACCATGGGTGACGACCATGGGTGACGACCATGGGTGACGGCGCGTTGGGGTTCTGGGCGGCGGTGCGGGACGTGTTCCGGAAACCCGTGAGCAGCGGTGCTACGGGGAGTTACGAACAGTGCCACTGCGGGTGATGGGACGACCGCGACAGCCTGCTGGTCATTGGTCTGATCGCCACCGCAGCGTGACGGCGGCATCGATTCGGGGCGGCCGCCCTGGGCATCTATCGGCATCCGAGGTCGCACGCCGGCTCAGTCCGGTGATGGATCGGGTGTCGGATCTGGCCGGGATGCGGCTGTTGCTGCAGCGGTGGATCGCCGAGGACGCCCGCCCGGTGCGGCCGGCGGGGCGGTGGGCGATCCAACGCTGCGGCGATGACCGGGCATCATCGGTGGGGTGTACCTTCTGCCGTTGCCGCCGGGCCGTCACGATCTGGAGATCGGCTGGCAATTGCATCCCGATGTGTGGGGCCACGGGTTAGCGATCGAGACGACGCACGCCGCGGTCAGACCGGGGAAGTCCGGGCGGCGGCCACCGTCCGCCGTAACTGCAGGGAGTGGGTCGGGGAAACCGGCAAGTACGAACGCCGCCGGGTGGCTCAGTTCCCTGACTTCGGGTTGACCCTGCAGGTCCACCGGCTCCGCCGGGCCGATCTGGACCGGTCAGCCCAGCAGAACCACCTGCCCGGCGCCCCGGCCGGGCGCACGACCAGTGATCTCGCTGAATTCCGTATCCGGTGCGAGTACAGAAGCCTCACGGTTCTCCGGCGGGCCGGTACAGCCACTGCGCGTGCGGCTCCGGGCGGCCGCAGCCACCGGCGGACCGTCGACTCGGGCCGCCCGCAGAGGAAAGCGACGCGCGGCCTGTTCGGCGTGGCGACGCGTGCGTGCCGATGCCCGCTGCGACACTGCCGGTTATCGAGGGACCCATGTTCGGGGTGGGTGGTGAAGGTGAGGGTGCTGCTCGAGGAGTTGACGATCTGTGTCGGTGACGGCTGCGCAAATCGCTTCGCCGACGAGGCCGGGTCGGAGGGCTACTGCCCGTCGTGCCTGGCTTTCTGGGGACGACCACGCACCGAACAGCGTCGGTCACCTCAGCCGAGGTCACCGGCCGTGGCGCCCCTTCGCGGCGTCACCACAATGCCCGACCCACAATGCCCGACGGGAAGTGCTTGGGCGGTGACCCCAGTTCTGTCGTTGACGGCCTCGCCGCCGGCACCGAGGTGGGGCACCCCACGAGCCCCCGGCCGTCAGCGAAGAACGCCTACCGCTCTGATCCGGTATCCAAACCCGGCAAACCGGATCAGGACTGTAGGAGAGATCCGAGCAGGGGAACCGGTCGAGCGGAACAAGCTCGAACAGCCGCCTGGTAACCGAATACGGAAAGAGGAACCCGCCATGTGCCTGACTTTGGCCAATGCCGCGACCGTCCTGGACCACCCGACCTCGGTCCCGCCGGCCCGCGGCTACACCCGCACCCTGCACCA
>JADGOY010000197.1 GCA_017882715.1 Nakamurella sp.
AAGGCGGACGCGACCACGATGATGACGCACCCGTAGCATGCCGATCAGAACGCCAGCGCCAATCCCGGATCGGCCAACAGCGCGCCGACGTCGGACAGGAACTGCGAGCCCAGCTGACCGTCGACCACCCGATGGTCGAAGGACAACGCCAGTTGGCACACCTTGCGTACGGCGAGCTGACCGTCGACCACCCACGGGGCGTCCTTGATCGACCCGAGGGCGAGAATCCCGGCCTGGCCGGGGTTGAGGATCGGTGTTCCGGTGTCCACCCCGAACACCCCGACATTGGTGATGCTGAAGGTCCCGCCGGTCATCTCGGACAGCGAGGTCTTCCCGGCCCGCGCCGTCGCTGACAGCGCGACCAGCGCTGCCGCGAGCCCGGCGAGATCGAGCGCATCCGCGTCCCGGATCACCGGCACGACCAGTCCCCGAGGGGTGGCCGCGGCGATGCCGAGATGCACGTATTGCTTGACGATGACCTCGGCGCTCTCGCCGTCCCATGTCGCGTTGAGCTCCGGGGTCCGGCGCGCGGCCAGGCAGACGGCCCGCGCCGCGAAGACGAGCGGGGTGAGCTTGACGTCGGCGAATTCGGGCCGGCGGCGCAGCCGTTCCCGCAGCTGCATCATCGGCGTGACGTCGACCGTCAGGAACTCGGTGACGTGCGGAGCGGTGAACGCGCTGGCCACCATCGCCGCCGCAGTCGCCTTGCGGACCCCCTTGATCGGGATGCGCAGCTCACGGGAGGCCGGGTCGTCGTGCGGCTGCTGGGCACCTGGCGGAGCAATCCGGTGAGCGAGAGCCTCGGCGGCGGAAGCACTCTCGATGTCGGCCCGGCTGATCACACCGTCCGGCCGGCTGGCTGCCACGGCGGCCAGGTCGATGCCCAGCTCCTTGGCAAGTTTGCGCACCGGCGGAGTAGCCAGCGGGGCACGCGGCACCGCGGGCTGCTCCGGGGTCGGGACGGGTCCCGGCACCGTCGCCACGATCGGCGCCGTCGCCGTCTGTTCCGTCGGTACGGTCGGCACGGCAGACGCCGTCGCGGGCCGATCCGCGCCCGCCGGCGCGGGGGCACCGGTAGCACTCCGACGTGGCCGTCGGGCACCACCGGCCCCCGCCGCGACATAACCGACCAGCGTCGCGATCCGTCCGTCGGCGCCCACTTCCCCGATCTTCGCGCCGGTCGCATCCGAGCCGTCCGGTGGCTGCCACGTCCGCGCGGCCGCCACATCGTTGGACGCTGATGATCCAACCGATCGGGACTGCGCAGCCCTGTTGTCCGCTGGCAGCTCACCAGCTCCGGGATCGGTGTCCACCGTGATGATCGGGGTGCCGACCCGCACCATCACCCCGGGCTCGACCAGCAGCGCCTGCACCCGCCCGGCGAACGGCGACGGCAACTCCACGGCCGCCTTCGCCGTCTCGATCTCCACGATCACCTGGTTCACCGCGAGGGGGTCGCCGACCGCGACCCGCCACTGGAGCACCTCGGCCTCGGTCAGCCCCTCGCCCACGTCAGGCATCGAGAAGGTCTGCAGCCGTCCCGTTGTCGTCATCGCCGGATTCCTTCCGCTGTCACGACTGTGAATACCACCGGCAGAACACCCCCTGTCAGAACCCCATGGCGCGGTCGACGGCGTCGAGCACCTTGTCCAAGTCGGGCAGGTAGTCCTCCTCCAGTCGGCTCGGAGGGTACGGGGTGTCGAAGCCGGCCACTCGCAATACCGGCGCGGCCAGCGAGTAGAAGGCCTCTTCGGTCACCCGGGCGGCGATGTCCGCAGTGATCGACGACTCCCGCGGAGCCTCGGACACCACCACCAAGCGGCCCGTCTTGCGGACGGACTGCAGCACCGGCCCCAGATCGAGCGGCGACAGGGTGCGCAGGTCGATCAGTTCCAGCGATCGCCCCTCGGCAGCTGCGGCGTCCGCAGCCGAGTGCAGGATCAGCATGCTCGGCCCGTACGAGACCACCGTGACGTCGGTGCCTGGCCGCCGGACCACGCTGCTGAAGCAGCCCGGCGGCCGCTCGCGGGTGTCCGTTCGGCCGGCGGTCGGGTCCAGCTGACCCTTCTCCCAGTACCGGCGCTTCGGCTCGAAGAAGATCACCGGATCGTCGCAGGCAATGGCCGCGCGCAGCATGTCGTAGGCGTCCTGGGACGTGGAGCAGGCCACCACCCGCAGACCGCCGATATGGCAGAAGAAGGACTCCGGAGCCTCGGCGTGGTGCTCGACCGCGCCGATCCCACCGCCGAACGGGATACGGATCACCAGCGGCATCGACCACGCGCCCTCGGACCGGTAGGTCACCTTGGCCACTTGGGAGATGATCTGGTCGAATCCGGGGAAGACGAACCCGTCGAACTGGATCTCGGCGACCGGCCGGTAGCCGCGCATCGCCAGCCCCACCGCGGTGCCGATGATGCCGGATTCGGCCAGCGGGGTGTCCAGCACGCGATGGTCCCCGAAGTCCTTCTGCAAGCCGTCGGTGACCCGGAACACGCCACCGAGCTTGCCGACGTCCTCGCCCATCACGATGACCTTCGGATCGTCCTCCATGGCGGCGCGCAGGCTCATGTTCAGCGCTTTGGCCAGGGTGACCGGCTTGGCATCAATGCTGGGATCAGTACCCGCGCTCACCGGGTCACCTTCCCCGGGGTCGCATCCTCGTGATCGTCCTCGAACGAGGCCAGGTAGTCCAGGTATTCCCGTTGCTGCTGGCCCAGCTGGTGGTGCGGCTCGGAGTACACGTGTGCAAAGATCCGCTCCGGCGGTGGTTTGGGCATTGCGATGCAGTGCGCCCGAAACCGGGCGGCCAGCTCATCGGCCTCGGCACCGACGCCGTCGAAGAACTCCTGGTCGGCCATGCCCTGACGGGACAGGTGCACCTTCACCCGCTCGATCGGGTCGAGGAGCTTCCAGTGCTGTTCCTCGTCGGCCAGCCGGTACCGGGTGGGATCGTCGGAGGTCGTGTGCGCATCCATCCGGTAGGTGAAGGCCTCGATCATCACCGGGCCGTTTCCGGAACGGCACTCCTCCAGCGCCCAGCGGGTGACGGCCAGGCAGGCCACCACGTCGTTACCGTCGACGCGTACCCCCGGGAATCCGTAGCCGGTCGAACGCTCCCACAGCGGTACCCGAGACTGCTTCCCCACCGGTTCGGAGATGGCCCACTGGTTGTTCTGGCAGTAGAAGACGACCGGAGCGTCGAACGCGGCCGCGAACACCATGCCCTCGTGCACATCGCCCTGACTGGTGGCACCGTCCCCGAAAAAGACGATGGTCGCCTCGTTGCGGCTCTCGCCATCGTCGGGTTCGGGTGCGCCGACGGTTCCATCAAGACGCTGGCCCATCGCATATCCGGTGGCGTTCAGCACCTGGTTGCCGATGACGATCGTGTAGCAGTTGAATCGAGTCGCCTTCGGATCCCATCCGCAATGGTCGGTGCCGCGGAAGATACCGAGTAGCTCGGTAGGGTCGATGCCGCGACACCATGCGATGCCGTGTTCCCGGTAGGAAGGGAACGCCATGTCGGTGGGCCGCATTGCGCGTCCGGCGCCGATCTGCGCTGCCTCCTGGCCAAGCAGCGGCACCCAGATGCTCAGCTGGCCCTGGCGTTGCAGCGCGTTGCCCTCCCGGTCGAAGCGACGCACCAGCACCATGTCGCGATACAACCCGCGCAACAGTTCGGCGTCGAGCTCGATCGGGAAGTCCTTGTTCTCGGTGAGCGTGCCTTCGGGGGAGAGCAACTGGATCAGGTTGTCGCCGTGGCTGGTCGCGCGCAGGCCGGCGATGACCTCGGAGGACGTCGGCTGCCCCCGCAGGCCGGCCGCTCCGCGGGCGGCGGCGTCACGGGCGGTCGTCGGGTGGTACGGCGAACCTGTCCTGTCAGGCATCAGTCGCGGCGGTATCGGTCGCCGCGGCTTCGATCCCGGGACAGTCGGCGGGTCAGCTGCCATGCGCATCTCCTCACTCGAACGCACCCGACTGCCCGGGATCTCCGGGTTGACCGGGTGTCGGCACCGGCGGAGCGTGCGGTGCGCGGGTGCGACCGTACGGGCCGTCGGCGATGACGATGACTGCGAGACCCGGATCGGGTGATGGATCGCACCGACCGATCCCGGCGGGTACTGCGATATTGACATGGAACCGGGCGCCGTGTGGTGTGGGCCACGTCCGACCGTCGGACGCACAACGGTCGGGACCTGCGGCGATCGGATGTTGATCACCCGGCGTCGCCGTCGGGCCCGCACTGCCGCGGCAGCGCGGGCTCTGGGGGCGCGGCATACGATCGTCACGCTGCCGGGCCGACAGACGCCCCGGCCGGACAACCCGGAGGTCGGTTGTGGAGCTGGAGCACCGGTTCGAGGTCCCGGTCGGCGTCGAGAAGGCCTGGACCACCCTGCTGGACATGGAGCAGGTCGGACCGTGCTTCCCGGGCGCGATCCTGGAACACGTCGACGGCGACGAGTTCAGCGGATCGGTGAAGCTCAAGCTCGGTCCGATCCGGATGGTCTACAAGGGCGCGGCGAAGATCGTCGAGAAGGACCCGGTCTTGCACCGGGCCAAGATCGAGGCGACCGGCAACGCGGGAGGCTCCACCTCGACGGCGGCCATGCTCGTCACCGCCACAGCGACCGCACTCGCGCCGAACCGGACCGCTGTTGACCTGGTCACCACGCTGTCGCTGACCGGACGGCCCGCTCAGTTCGGACGCGGCGTGATGGTCGACGTGGGCAACAAGCTGATCGGCCAGTTCGCCGACTGCGTGTCCACCAAGCTGGCCGGTCGCACCGCTGGCGGGGCCGAGCTGATCGAGGTGACCAACCCGGACGAGGTGGCCGCCGACGTGCTGGCCGGCGAGCAGCGGGCCACGACCACCCTGGTCGGGACGCCCTACGCCGCGGGTCCCGGACAGCAGTACGCACCGGCCAAATCGACCGAGCCGGTCAATCTCCTGCAGACGGCCGGGGCGCCGGTGCTCAAGCGGGTGCTGCCGATCATCCTCGGGGTGATCGCGCTGGTCCTGCTGCGCAAGCTGCTGCGTCGCTCGCCGAACAGCGCCGGAGACGAGAGCTGATCGCCCACAGAGCCCGCACCCGACAGTCCGAGCGGTCGTCCGGTCAGGCACCACCGCCGTTCTTGCGTGCCGTCTTCGCGGCGTACATCGCGGCGTCGGCACGTCGCAGCAGCTCGTTCAGATCGACCGGCAGTCCCAGCGCGGTGCTCGCCACCCCGATGCTGGCCGAGATCCCCACCTCACTGAGCCGCTCGTTGACCCGCGCGATCAGGCCCCGCGCCAGGTCAGGGGTGCTACCGACGACGAGGACCGCGAACTCGTCACCACCGACCCGGGCAACGGTGTCTTCCGGTCGGAACGTGCGGCGGAGCACCCTGGCCACCGATTGGATCAACGCATCGCCGGCCGAATGCCCGTGCTCGTCGTTGACGACCTTCAGACCGTCGACGTCGACGTAGACGATGGTCAGGTCCAGGTCGGCGCGTCCCGCTTCCTCGGTCAGCGATCGGCCCACCTCCAGGAATCCACGCTGATTGGCAACCCCGGTCAGTTCGTCGGTGGTCGCCAGTCGATGGACCTCCTCGCGTGCCTGTTCCATGCGCTGGACCGTGCGGGTGCGGGCCACGTTCAACACCACGGCGAGGGCGTTCGCCTTGACGAGTTGGGCGGCGAAGATCGCCGGTGGTACCGGCATGCCGAAGGCGAAGGCGCAGGCGATCCACGCGAGGTTCAATCCGATGATCACGGCGGCGGCCCAGAACCGGTCGTGCAGAAGTGCACCGACCCCGACGATGACCAGCAGCATCCCGATCGCCGGATAGGTGATCTGCGTGCCGATGATGTAGACCAGCGGGTTCAGCCCGACCATGACCGCCACGCCGACCCCGAACGGGAGCGAATGGCGTCGCATCACCGGCCCCACCGAGCCGCGCAGCAGAACCCAGGCAATCGCCAGCGTCAACGACGACAACGCGGCCACCGTCGAGGACGCCCACGACCCGGGTGTCGGGTCGAAGGCGAACTGGGCGATCGCGACGAGCGCGAACATGACGCTGCCCACGCCGCAGAACGGGCTCATCGTGTCGGAGATCACCAGGGTGCGGTCGGCCCGCAGCCTGGCCCGCCGCGCCCGCTCGGCGCGCCGACCGAGGGCCTGACCTCGCTGCGAGGCCTTCACCGTGGTCGCCACCGCGCTGACCCCCGAACCTGCTCTGGCCGCCGCCGCCGCGTTCCCCTCGTTGCCGGCGGCGGCGATCGCCAGGGAACCATGGAAGCGTTCCTACGCGGTCTAGGAAACCATGAAGGCGGGTGTCCATGACACCCGCCTTCCGGTGGCAGAGAAACTGCTGGTCAGCTCTCGCCGATACGCAACTTGAGCGCCGCCAATTCATCGCGCAACGACGTGGGCACCGTGTCACCGAGGCTGGCGAACCATTCCTCGATCAGCGGTAGCTCCTTCTTCCACTCCTCCGGGTGGACGGCCAGCGCGGCGGCGACCTGGTCCGCGGTCAGATCCAAGCCCTGGATGTCCAGCCCTCCTGGGCCGGGCACGTAACCGATGGGCGTCTCGACCGCGTCGGCCTTGCCCTCCATGCGGTCGATCACCCACTTGAGCACCCGCGAATTCTCGCCGAACCCGGGCCACAGGAACCCGCCGTCCGAGTCCCGCCGGAACCAGTTGACGTAGAAGATCTTCGGCAGCTTGCTCGCGTCGGCTTCCTTGCCGACATCGATCCAGTGCTGGAAGTAGTGGCCCGCGTCGTAGCCG
>JADGOY010000056.1 GCA_017882715.1 Nakamurella sp.
GCGGCGGCGGCCGAAGGAGCGCGCTGCCGGCCCGAACCAGCTGGCCCTTCGAGGTGTTCGTCAACCAAGAGCAACCGCCGTCGCCGAGATTCTGTACTGCGCCGAGATTCTGTACTGCGCCGAGATTCTGTACTGCGCCGACATCACGGACAGGGCACATTCCCCACTGAGACGAGCTTCCGGGGTGACCAGCCGAGGCCGCCGAGTGACTCCGGCACGGCCCGGCGAGGATCCGGGTCCGCCAATGAGGTCCAGTTCGTGAGGTCCAGCTCGCCACACCCTGAGTCGTGGATCACACACCCCGAGGTGATGGTCCCGGATCGGATGTGACCTTCGACCCTTACGACACCCCAGCCCGCTCCGAAGACTGGACGAATCAGGCAGGAGGCGACATGGCGGACAAAACGCGAGCGGTCGGCACCCGGGTGGTCGTCGACCCGCGAGTGCTGGACATCCCGGGACTCCAGCGACTGATCGACGTGCTCGCGGCGCGCGGGTACACCGTCATCGGCCCGACGGTGCGCGAAGGCTCCATCGTCAACGGGCCGATCCGCTCGGTCGATCAGCTTCCCCGCGGCTGGGGGGACGAGCAGGAGTCCGCGCACTACCGGCTCCGCAGCCGCGACGACGACGCGTTCTTCGGATTCGCCGCCGGTGCGCAGTCGGCCAAGCCGGTGTTCTTCCCCACCGACGAACTGCTGTGGCGAGGCGGGCGATCGCAGGGCAGGTTCACGGTCGTTTCCGAACCGGAGGCCGCCGGCAGCACACCGTCTCCTGTCCAAGACCCGCCGTATGCCCTGCTCGGCGTGCGCTCGTGCGACCTGCACGCCATCTCGATCCACGACCGGGTGCTCACCGAGCGCGGCCAGGTCGATGCGCATTACACGGCGCGGCGCGCCGACGCCTTCGTCGTGGCGGTGAGCTGCACCGACCCCGGTGGGACCTGCTTCTGCGTGTCCATGGGCACCGGGCCACGGCCCGAGGGCGGGCCGGACGCCCGCTATGACCTCGCGCTCACCGAACTCCTGGACGGCGGCCTGCACCGGTTCCTCGTCGAGGTGGGTTCCGAGCGTGGCGCCGAGGTGCTCGCCGAGCTCCACACGGACCCGGCCCCACCGGAAGACGTCGCCGGCGCGGACGAGGTGGCCACCGTCGCGGCCGGCCGGATGGGCCGCACCATGGACACCGATGGGCTCAAGGAGCTGCTCTACGCGAGCGTGGAAAGCCCCCGCTGGGACGACGTCGCCGCCCGATGCCTGGCCTGCACCAATTGCACGATGGTCTGCCCCACCTGCTTCTGCACCACCGTCAACGACGTCTCGGACCTGACCGGCGACGCGGCCGAACGTCACCGCGTCTGGGACTCCTGTTTCGACGCCGATTTCTCTTACATCCACGGCGGCACCGTGCGTGAGTCGACCCGCTCCCGCTACCGCCAGTGGATGACCCACAAGCTGGCCTCCTGGGTCGACCAGTTCGGCACCTCAGGATGTGTCGGCTGCGGTCGGTGCATCACCTGGTGTCCTGCGGCAATCGACATCACCGCCGAGGCCGCCGCCCTCCGCGGCGTGCCGCAAACCTACCGCCCGTTCTGAGGGATCAACGATCGTTCTGAGGGATCAACGATGCCAACCATTGACCAGTACCTTCCGGATCACCCGTTCTTCACCGGGCTCGATGCCGCGACCACCGATCTGCTGGCGGGCTGCGCCATGAACGTGCACGTCCGGGCCGGGGAGTTCCTCTTTCGTGAGGGCGAGGCGGCGGATCATTTCTACGTGCTGCGGCATGGTCGGATCGCCATCGAGGTCCGCACGCCGGCTCGTGGCGTCGTGCTCGACACGGTGGACGACGGGGATGTGGTCGGCTGGTCGTGGATGGTGCCGCCGTACCGCTGGGCGTTCGACGCCAGGGCGACGCAGGACACCAGTGCCGTGGCCTTCGACGCGGCCTGTCTGCGCGGCAAGTGCGACGCGGACCCCGTGATGGGCTACCAGCTGATGAAGCGGTTTGTCCCGGTGATGAACCACAGGTTGCAGTCCGCGCGGATCCGGTTGCTCGACTTGTACGGCGATTTCGTTGACTGAGCAGGCTGGACCCGGCGCGGCCGGGCCGGCGACCCTGACCCGCCCCGACCCGATGCTGCCGCGCCCGTTCGTGGTGCGCCGCATCCATCAGGACACTCGGGACACGTACACCCTGGTGCTCGAACCGGCGGACGGCGAGCCAATGGACTTCCGGCCCGGGCAGTTCACCATGCTGCACGCGTTCGGGGTCGGCGACGCGCCGATCTCGATCAGCGGCGATCACCGCCGAACCGACCGGCTCGAACAAACCGTCCGCAACGTCGGCTCCGTCACCGCCGCATTGGTGGCCGCCGTCCCCGGCACGGTGCTCGGGGTGCGCGGACCGTACGGTACCGGCTGGGAGGTCGACCGGGGGCGGGGCGGTGACGTCGTCGTCGTCGCCGGCGGGATCGGGCTGGCACCGCTGCGCCCGGCGATCTTCGAGTTGATCGCCCACCGCGACCAGTACGAGCGGGTGGTGCTGCTGTACGGCGCGCGGACGCCGGAGGACATCCTGTTCGGTGACGACCTGCGGCAGTGGGCGGAGAAGAGCCGGATCGTCGTCGAGGTCACCGTCGACAACGGCCAGCACGCCTGGCGCGGGCGCGTCGGGCTGGTCACCCAGCTGGTCACCCGAGCGGGGTTCGACGCGGTGCGGGCGCTGGCCCTGGTGTGCGGGCCCGAGGTGATGATGCGCTACGCGGCGCAGGCTCTGTCCGACCGCGGCGTGCGTTCGGAGCGCTTGCGCCTTTCTATGGAACGCAACATGAAATGCGGGGTGGGGCTGTGCGGGCACTGCCAGCTCCGCGAGTTGTTCCTGTGCGTCGACGGCCCGGTTCTCGGCTACGACCGGCTGGCCCCGCTGATGGCCCGAGCGGAGTTGTAAACCATGACTGTTCCTCACAGCTACCCCTATTCGGAACGCAAACCCAAGCTGGCGGTGTGGAAGTTCGCGTCCTGCGACGGGTGCCAATTGACCCTGCTGAACTGCGAGGACGAACTCATCCCGCTGGCCGGGCAGGTGCAGATCGCCTACTTCCCGGAGGCCACCCGGGCCGTCGTGGACGGTCCCTATGACGTGTCGCTGGTCGAAGGATCGGTGACGACACCTGATGAGGTCGAACGGATCCAACGGATCCGGGAAATCTCCCGCCAGGTGATCACCATCGGAGCCTGCGCGACCAGCGGCGGCATCCAGGCGCTCCGCAATTTCGGTGACGTCGCCGAATTCCGCTCGATCGTCTATGCGCACCCGGAGTACCTCTCGACGTTGGCCCGTGCCACCCCGATCTCCGCGCACGTCAGCGTCGACTTCGAGCTCCGCGGCTGCCCGATCAACAAGCGGCAGCTGCTGGAAGTGCTGGCCGCGGCGATCCAGGGCCGCAAACCCCGGATCCCTTCGTACAGCGTGTGTGTCGAGTGCAAACGCCGCGGGACCGTGTGCGTGGCGGTGGCGAACGGAACCCCGTGCCTGGGCCCGGTCACGCAGGCCGGCTGCGGCGCCCTGTGCCCGGCGTTCGCGCGAGGCTGTTACGGTTGTTTCGGCCCGCAGGACTCCCCGAACACATCTTCGCTGGCGGACCGGTTGCTCTCCCTCGGCATGCGTCAGGGCGACATCCTGCGGATCTACCGGACGTTCAACGCCGCGTCCGAGCCGTTCCGGCGGGAGTCCGAACGGCACGAGCCAGGACGACAATCGGCGGTGAGTTCATGAGCCACAAGCTGACCGACGGCGGCCAGGTGATGCATGTCGGCACGCTCTCCCGGGTCGAGGGTGAGGGTGCCATGCACATCGAGTACTCCGGCGGCGAGGTGACGAAGGTCCAGCTGCGGATCTACGAGCCTCCCCGGTTCTACGAGGCCTTCCTGCGCGGCCGGGCGTGGACCGAGCCGCCGGACATCACGGCGCGGATCTGCGGGATCTGCCCGGTCGCCTACCAGACGAGTTCCTGCGGCGCCATCGAAGACGCTTGCGGCGTCACGGTTCCGGAGGAAATCGGGCTGATGCGCCGGCTGCTGTACTGCGGTGAGTGGATCGAAAGCCATGCGCTGCACATCTTCCTGCTGCATGCCCCGGACTTCCTCGGCTATGAGGGCGCGATCGAGATGGCCGCGGACCATCCCGCCGTCGTCGAGCGCGGGCTGCGGCTGAAGAAGGCCGGCAACGACCTGATGGACCTGGTCGGGGGGCGGTCCGTGCACCCGATAAACGTGCGGATCGGCGGGTTCTACCGGATGCCGACGATCGCGCAATTGCGAGGCATCCGTCCCGTGCTGGAGGATGCCCGCGAGGAGGCAGTCGAAACCGTCAGGCTGGTCGCAGGTTTCGATTTCCCGGACATGGAACAGCCGTACGAGTACCTGTCGCTGCGACCCGAGGTCGGCTACCCGATCGAGTCGGGCAGCGTGGTGACGACGGCCGGCAAGGCCTTTCCGGTTCAGGACTTCACGAAGCACATCCAGGAGCAGCAGGTCGAATGGTCGAATGCGCTGCACGCCACGCTGGACGGCGAATCACCGTACGTTGTCGGCCCTCTCGCGCGCTATACGCTGAACTTCGACCGGCTCTCGCCGATTGCACAGGACATCGCGCGCGAGGTCGGGCTCGGCACCACCTGCCGCAACCCGTTCCGCTCGATCATCGTGCGGGCCGTGGAGCTGGTGTACGCCTGCGACGAGGCCATCGCGATCATCGATCGCTGGCGGGACGGGATCGTCCCGTCGGTGCCGGTGCCGCCGAGGGCCGGTGAGGGCTTCGGGGCCAGCGAGGCGCCGCGCGGCGTGCTGTTCCACCGGTACGTCATCGACGACGAGGGGATCATCAAAGACGCCCAGATCGTCCCGCCGACCTCGCAGAACCAGCCGAGCATCGAGGCGGATCTGCGGACCATGGTCAAGGACTGGTTCGAGGCGGACGCCGCGCTGGACGATCACTCCCTGTCCCACCGCTGCGAGCAGACGATCCGCAACTATGACCCATGCATCTCCTGCGCAACCCACTTCCTGGACCTGACGGTGAAACGGTCGTGACCAATCCGCAGCGCCCCCCTCGTCTGCTGGTCGTGGGCTTGGGCAGCCTTGACCGCGGTGACGACGCCATCGGGCCGACCGTCGCGCAGCGGTTCGCGGGGTTGCGGGTGCCAGGGATCCGGGTGGTCGAGCGGGAGGACCCCACGTCGCTCATCGATCTGTGGGACGGTGAGGAAGGACGCGCCGATCTGGCCATCGTCGTCGACGCCGTCTGTTCGGACCAGCCGCCCGGGACGCTGACGATCATGGAGACCGGTTCGCGTCGCAACCCGCTGCCGGAGGACACCTGGGCACGCACCGGGCGCGGCGGCACCCACGCATTCGGGCTGGCCGAATCCGTCGAACTCGCCCGGGCGCTGCACCGGCTTCCCGGCCGGGTGGTGCTGGTGGGCGTCGAAGCGGCGAGGTTCGGGCACGGTGAACCGTTGTCCGAGCCGGTAGCCGCCGCGATCGGCCCGGCCATCGACGCGGTCATCGCCCTGTTGTGGGACACCGGGGAGGTGGGGCCGGGACCCGGTGGGCGCTATGTGCGCTCACCGTCCCGGTCCAATCTCTCGTTGTTCTCGGTCGTCCGACCCAGAGAAGTGGCCAGCTGATGTGCCTGGGCGAGCTGGCGGAGGTCACCGAGCTGACCGCACCGGCCGGCGCCGATGTCTGCGTCGACGGCCGGGTGCGGACCGTCAGCCTGCTCACCCTGGCCGAACCGGTAGCGCCGGGGGACTGGGTGCTCATCCACTCCGGCTTCGCGCTCGCCCGGCTCACCGCCGACGAGGCCCGCGAGGCCCGTGAACTGCGAGCGACGGAGGTTGTGTCATGAACAGCACCAGACGTGCCGGGCTGATCCTGGCGCTCGCCACGGCGGTGATCAGCGGGCTGGCGATCTTCTTGAACAGCTACGGCGTCAAGGCATTCGGCAACGCGACCGTGTACACCACGGCGAAGAACGTCATCGCCGCTGTGGTGCTGCTGGCGGCGGTGAGCGTGGGACGCCGTGCGGGCGTGACGGTCAGCCGGCCGCAGGGCAGCCGGCAGTGGCTCGGCCTGGTGGCGGTCGGGATCATCGGTGGCAGCGTGCCGTTCGTGCTCTTCTTCGAGGGCCTCGCCCGCGCCACGTCCACCCAGGCCGCCTTCCTGAACAAGACGCTGGTGCTGTGGGTCGCGCTGCTGGCCGTCGTCATCCTCAAGGAACGGCTGCAGGTCTGGCATTGGATCGCGATCGGGCTGCTGCTCGTCGGGCAGGCCGGGCTGTCCGGCGGGATCTCCACCTCGCTCGCGTCGGGCGAATTGCTCATCCTGGCCGCGACGCTGCTGTGGGCGATCGAGGTGGTGGTCGCCAAGCGGCTCCTCGGGTCGCTGTCCTCCTGGACCGTCGGCATCGCCCGGATGGGGTTCGGGTCCGTGGCCCTGATCGGCTGGGTGTTGGTGACGGGCACCGGCAGCGCCCTGGTGTCGATGACCGCGGCGCAGTGGGGCTGGGTGCTGCTGACCGGCGTCATCCTGGCCGGGTATGTCGCAACCTGGTTCGCGGCGCTGGCCCGGGCGCAGGCCGTCGACGTCACCGCGGTGTTGGTGCTCGCTGCGCTGATCACCGCCGGACTGGCCGCCGCCGTCAACCGGACGCCCCTTGCGCCCCAGCTCGGCTGGCTGCTGGCGCTGGCCGCGGGCGGCACGCTGATCACCTGGTTGGCGTGGCGGGGGACACCCCGGGAACTACCGGCATCGGTGTAGTCCGTGCCCGGCGTCGGGGTGAGCAGAACAGTGAGCGGGGCGGTGCTGTTCGGCCGGTATGCCTACCCGCCGAACGAGCTCGGCTACTGCGGGCCGGGCGAGCATCGCCAGCTGCTGGAGCAGGTGTCGGCGCGGGTGGACGACGGCGATTTGCGCCGCCTGGTCAGGGGTTTCGAGGGCGCCTGGCCGTATCTTGAACTGATCGCCGGTTCGGCCGGGATAGTCGACCCGCTCGACTCGCGGGTGGTGGAGGCCTACTGGGTCGGGAACGCGCTGCTCGACGGGGTCGACCCCGCAGCCATGGGGCGGTCGCTGGACGAGCGGTTCGCTGATCGGGTCGGCCGGCGCTCCTTCGAACGGCTTGTCGACGCGGTGCCCGCCGGGGCCGTGCCGCATCAC
Source organism: Nakamurella sp. (assembly GCA_017882715.1). GTDB lineage: Bacteria > Actinomycetota > Actinomycetes > Mycobacteriales > Nakamurellaceae > Nakamurella. The sequence goes on from JADGOY010000056.1 coordinate 7,224, forward strand.
AGCTTTCACGTTTTCGGGGTGTACCCGTGGCTCGGGTTGCTGCGCGGCGGGCGGGTCGACGAGCCGCTGCGGGTGCTCGACCGGTGCCGGATCCGCTGGGGGCAGGTGGTCGCGATCCCCGGCGACGGCCGCGCGGTCGTGACGTCGAGGCCGCTGGTCTGGGACGGCCGTCGGCTGCTGCTCGGGGTGGCCCGGGAGGAGCGGGTGCAGCTCGGTGTGGGCGGGCTGGGTCTGGCCGGTCCGTTGCGGCCGGGGGACTGGTGCTCGCTGCATTGGGACTGGGCCTGCGATCGACTCGATCGCGCTCGGCTCGTCGCGCTCCGCCGGTACACGCTGGCGCAACTGGACGTGGTGAACTCCCAACCCTTCCCCGGACCCGCCGCGGTGCTCGCGTAGGGTTGCGCGTTGGCCACCGGGAGCCACCGTCAACCCCGGGAGCGTCGTGCAACTGACCCAGAAGTCCTACACCGATGACGATTTCGCCGACGTCGACCTGTCGGGTCAATCCATCGACGGGGTGAGTTTCGTGGAATGCGACTTCGCGGACGCCTCCCTCGTCGACGTCCGGACCAGGGGTGTGACGTTCGAGCGCTGCAGCTTCGTCGGCACCGAGCTGTACGGCAGCAGCCACCAGGGCACGTCATTCCTGTCCTGCACCTTCGAACGGGCCGCCTGGCACGGCGCGAGCCTGGCCGGCTGCCGGCTGATCGGCACCACCTTCACCGACTGCCGGTTGCTGCCGCTGACGATCAGGGACTGCGACCTGACCCTGGTGTCGCTGGCCGGAGCCAAACTCCCCGGCGTCGACCTGTCCGGGCTCCGGATGCGCGAGGCGAACCTGGTGGGCGCCAACTTACGTGGATCCAACCTGCGAGGCGCCGACCTGACCGGCGCTCGCACCGAGCGTCTCGACCTGACCGACGCCGATCTTCGCGGCGCCCGCCTCGACGCGGCCGCCTGGGTGGGTGCGCGGCTGTCCGGGGCGGTCGTCGATGTCGAGCAGGCGGTGCTGTTCGCGGCCGCGCACGGGTTGGTGCTGGTCGCGCACGAGGAGGCGACCCGGTGACCCGGTGACCCGGGCAGCCGATGATGCCGAGGATTTGCAGGCCGCGCGGGAACCGGCGCTGACCACGGGGTTGGCTCAGGGCCGCGATGTTCGCGATGAGGTGGTGAACCAGGACGGCGAAGGACGAGAACCCGATCGCAATACGCAGATCGACGACCACCAGCAACGCAATACGCAGATCGACGACCACCAGCAACCCACACACGATGGCGGCGACCGCGATCTCGGCATGGTGCGGGACCCGGTAGCGCGGGTGCACCGCGGCGAGCCAGCGGGGCGGGTCGTGCTCGCGCGCCATGGCCAGGCCTGTTCGGCCGACGCCGGCGATCAGGGCCAGCAGCGCCCCGAGCGCACCGGCGGCGGCTCCGACCCGGACCAGTGGTGTTGCCCAGTTCGACCCGTCGACCTGGACGGCGGTGTATATCCCGACGGTGATGGTCAGCGCGATGAGGATGGCGCGGGGGATGGTCCGTTGCGGGGTGCGGACCTCTTCGCCCATGGTCGCGATGCGGGGGTTGCCGGCGAACGCGAAGAACAGCAGTCCTCCCGATTGCAGGATCCCGTACCACCCGCCGCTCGGGTCGGCCCAGCCGGACGGAACGCCGGGTCCGAAGCCCCGCCCGGCGACGTTGGCGGCGACCACCACGGCGAGCGTCACCAGGACGGCGGCGACCAGGATGCGGCGGAGCCCGGCGGTGCGGGTCACCCCCGATAGGTGACGGCGGCGAGGGCGGTGACCGCCGCGATGGCGACCGGGGTGCGCCAACTCTCGGGTACCGCGTGGGCCGCGAAGGTCAGGGCCACCGCCGCGCAGGACGCCGTCCTGCCGACGACGAATCCCCACCCGAGGCGTGCGGGAGAAGCCCCGTGGCATCATGACTTCTCGTGACAGCGACGATCCTGGACGGCAAGGCCACTCTCGCCGCGATCAAGTCCGAACTCCGTGTCCGGGTCAAGGCGCTGGCGGATCGCGGCGTCACCCCGGGCCTGGGCACCGTGCTCGTCGGCGACGATCCGGCCAGCTGCTGGTACGTCGCGGCGAAGCACCGCGACTGCGCCGAACTGGGCATCGGGAGCATCCAGCGGGAGCTTCCCACCGGCACCGGTCAGGCCGAGGTCGAGGCCGTGGTGGACGAGCTCAACGCCGATCCGGCGTGCACTGCGTTCCTGGTCCAGCAGCCGACCGGGCTGGATGAATACGCAATCCTGAGCCGGGTGGACCCGGCCAAGGACGTCGACGGCCTGCACCCGGCGAACCTCGGTGCGCTGGTCCTGGGACATCAGGCGCCGCTGCCGTGCACGCCGCTGGGCATCATCGAACTCCTCCGCCGCTACGACGTGCCGATCGCGGGAGCCCACGCTGTGGTCATCGGACGTGGGTTGACCGTGGGCCGGCCGTTGGGCCTGCTGTTCACCCGGCGCAGCGAGAACGCGACGGTCACCCTGTGCCACACCGGCACCCGGGACCTGGGCGGCCTCGTGCGTCAAGGCGACATCGTCATCGCCGCCGCCGGGTCGCCCGGGTTGATCACCGGTCAGATGGTCAAGTCCGGCGCCGCCGTGCTCGATGTCGGGGTCAGCCGGGTCGGCGGCCGGATCGTCGGTGACGTCGCGGCAGATGTACCGGGCGTGGCGGCGTTCGTGGCGCCGAACCCGGGAGGCGTCGGACCGATGACCAGGGCCATGTTGTTGTCCAATGTGGTGGACGCCGCCGAGCGGCTGGTCGGGTCGGTACCATAGCCGGCTCCAACGGTTCCGATTCGAGCCGTCCCAGTCCGATTGCAGCGGTCCGATTCCTGAGAGGGACACGAATGGGCGAGGGGTCGGACGGCGACGCCAGATCCCGCGCATTCTGGGACCGCGCCGCCCGCGAGGATGCGACGTGGCACATCGCGAATGCCGCGGCGACCGACAAGAACGACTTTCTCGCTGCGGGTCGGCGGGAAACCGACTTGTTCCTCGCCCACGCGGGGCTGGTGCCCGATCGAGCGCAGACCGTGTTGGAGATCGGGTGTGGCATCGGCCGGATGACCGCCCGGCTGGCCGAGATCTACGGCACAGTCGTCGCGCTGGACGTCTCGCAGGAGATGCTGGCCCGGGCGCGAGCTGCGTTGGGCCGCCGCGACAACGTCACCTATGTGCTGGGCAGCGGATCAGACCTGGCAGGCGTCGAGGACGCGTCGGTCGATGTGGTGTTCTCCTACATCGTCCTGCAGCATGTGCCGACCGTGGCCGGCCAGCTGCGGTACTTCCGGGAGACCAGGCGGGTGCTGCGGCGCGGCGGGACAGCGGCGATCCAGATCCGGGCGAACACCCCGACCGCCTGGGGGCTGGACTGGGGTGGGCACGTGGTGCACCGAATGCGGGGCCATCGGACGCTGTCCAAGGCCTGGCGCGGCGCCCGGATCCCACGGGGGGACCTGCTCGCCGCGGCCTCCGGAGTATCCGCGAACGGGCGCACCGAGTCCGGCCCGCGGGCGACCGTCGAACTCCGGCCGTTCGGCCGGCGGCACACCTGGGTCGTCCTGCGCCGGGAGTCGCTCTGATGGCCGACCCACGATTGATCCGCGCGGTGCCGATCACCGTCGTGCTGACGATCGTCGTGGTCGCGCTGGTGATGATCGCGTTGGCCCACTGGCGCCGTGGCGCCATCGGTCTCGGGGTTGCAATGCTGGTGGCCGGAATGCTGCGGGCGCTGCTCAAGGACCGCAGCATCGGCGTGCTCGCCGTCCGTGGCAAGCGTTTCGACGTGACTTTCTATGTCCTGTGCGCGGCCGTGATGATCGCGCTGACGGTGGGAACGATCTGAAACAGTGGCCCGGCCGAACCAACTCCGATCGCAGTCGTCAGGAGACCGGCGTCTGGCCCGGCTGCGCGTGCGGCAGGTGCCCGGCGGGAATGACGCCCAGACGCCCGGCCTGGAAATCGGCGAAGGCCTCCTGGAGTTCCGTGCGGGTGTTCATCGCAAATGGCCCGTACATCGCCACCGGCTCGTTGATCGGGCGGCCTCCGAGCAGCAGCAGCTCGACCCCTCCCGGATGCCGCTTGTCCTGAATCGCCTCCGCACCGACGGTCAGCACGTCGCCCGCGCCGAGCACGGCCAGCTGCCCCTCCCGCAGCGGCTGCCGCCCGGCGCCCACGGTGGCCCGGCCGCCCAGGTTGTAGACCAGCGCGTTGTGTTCACGGCGCCATGGCAGCCGGAGTTGAGCTCCCGGATGCACCGTCGCGTGCGCGAGGGTGATCGGCGTGTGCGTCGACCCCGGGCCCGCGTTCCCGTCCAGCTCGCCGGCGATGATGCGGAGCAGCCCGCCGCCGTCCTCGGTGGTGGCCAGCGCCACCCGGTCGGACTGGATGTCCTGGTACCGGGGAGCGGCGAACTTGTGCGACCGCGGCAGGTTGACCCACAGCTGGAAGCCGTGGAACAGCCCGCCGGAGGCCACCAGGTACTCCGGGGGCGTCTCGATGTGCAGGATCCCGGCGCCGGCGGTCATCCACTGGGTGTCGCCGCCGCCGATCAGACCTCCGCCGCCGTGCGAGTCGGCGTGCTGCATCTGGCCGTCGATCATGTAGGTGACGGTTTCGAAACCGCGATGCGGATGCCACGGGGTTCCCTTCGGCTCGCCCGGTGCGTAGTCGACCTCGCCCATCTGATCCATGTGCAGGAACGGATCGAGATCGCGCAGATCGACGCCGGCGAATGCCCGCCTGACCGGGAAACCCTCGCCCTCGTACCCGCGCGGGGCGGTGCTGATCCCGCGGACCGGGCGATCGACGCTGGTGGCCGGGTCGGGCCCGGCGATCCGCGGCAGGGTGAGCAAGGTGGGAACGGTGACGGCGGGCATCGCACCTCCAGAGCGGTGATGTCTGCCACGTGCAGCGTTTCCATGCGCTCGCATATTCCTGACCCCGGGGCAAGGTGACCTCAGCGACGAGAACTCGGGCCTCGCGTCGAGCCGCCACGCCGGCGGTGGGTGACATCGGCGGACTGACGGCGGCCGGGCGTGGCGTGGTCGTCGTCGAGTCCGCCGCTACCATCACGCGTGGCATCCGCGTCCGCACCGCCGTCCTGGAGCCGGGCGAACACGGCCGCCAGGACCGCCGCCTCCTGATCAGTGATGCGGGAGGTGAACTCCCGCTCGATGCCGGCGATGTGCACGACCGAGCCGCGGCGGAGCGCCGACCGCCCGGCGCGGGTGATGTGCACGATGACCCCACGGCCGTCGGCCGGGTCGTCCAGCCGTTCCACCAGGCCCTCGACCTCGAGCCGGGCGACCTTCCGCGACAGGCCGGGCTGCGACAGCACGACGCGATTGACCAGGTCCCTGAGGCGGAGACTGCCACCGTTCTCCGACAGCTGGACCAGGACGTCATACGTCCCGAGCGAGATCAACCCGGCGGCTTCGAGGTCGGCCGCGAGTCGGGTGACCATCCGCGCGTGCGCATGCAGCAGAGCGGTCCACGCCGCTTCCCTGTCGCCTTCGAAACGACCTGCCCCCATGTTTCCCCCTGGCATGACCGAACGTGACCGGGTGCGGCCCGCCCCGACCCGCCGCACCCCATAGTCGTGCACTGACGGTACGGTCTGCGCGGAGATCGTGCACCAGTGGGTTACGCGCGAAACGCGATCGCCCTGCGTCGACGCAGCGTGTCCGACATGCCCTTCGAGAGGAGACAGCCACTATGGCGAAGATTGCGGTGACGGGCACTGTCGTGGAGCTGGACGGCGACGAGATGACCAGGATCATCTGGCAGTTCATCAAGGACAAGCTGATCCTGCCTTATCTCGACGTCAACCTGGATTACTACGACCTCGGCATCGAGACCCGCGACGCCACGTCGGATCAGATCACCATCGACGCCGCCCACGCCATCCAGAAACACGGCGTCGGGGTGAAATGCGCGACCATCACGCCGGACGAGGCGCGGGTCGAGGAATTCGGCCTGAAGAAGATGTGGCGGTCGCCGAACGGCACCATTCGCAACATTCTCGGCGGCGTGATCTTCCGCGAGCCGATCATCATCTCGAACATCCCCCGGCTGGTCCCCGGCTGGACCAAGCCGATCATCGTCGGCCGTCACGCTTACGGAGATCAGTACCGGGCCACCGACTTCCGGTTCCCGGGCCCGGGAACGCTGACGGTGACGTTCACCCCGACCGACGGCTCCGCGCCCATCGAACACGAGGTCTTCCAGGCGCCGAGCGCCGGTATCTCGCTGTCGATGTACAACCTGGACGACTCGATCCGGGACTTCGCCAAGGCATCGCTCAATTACGGCCTGGCCCGCAATTATCCGGTGTATCTATCCACCAAGAACACCATCCTCAAGGCGTATGACGGTCGGTTCAAGGACATCTTCCAGGAGGTGTTCGATGCCGAATTTGCGGTGGCGTACAAGGAAGCGGGTCTGACCTACGAACATCGGCTGATCGACGACATGGTCGCCGCCGCGTTGAAATGGTCCGGCGGTTACGTCTGGGCGTGCAAGAACTACGACGGCGACGTGCAATCGGACGTCGTCGCACAGGGGTTCGGTTCGCTCGGCCTGATGACCTCGGTGCTGTCCACGCCCGACGGCAAGATCGTGGAGGCCGAGGCCGCACACGGCACGGTGACCAGGCACTACCGCCAGCACCAGGCAGGCAAGCCCACGTCGACGAACCCCATCGCGTCGATCTACGCCTGGACCGGCGGCCTCAAGCACCGCGGCAAGCTCGATTCCACGCCGGAGGTGGTCGGGTTCGCCGAAGCGCTGGAGGACGTGATCATCAAGACCGTCGAGGGCGGCAAGATGACCAAGGATCTGGCGGGCCTGGTCGGGCCCGAGCAGGACTGGTTGACCACCGAGGAGTTCCTCAACGCGCTGGACGAGAACCTGGCCGCCCGGCTCGGCTGATCGTGCGGTCCGAATCGGATCGATTGGCGAGTTGCGCACCGAGCAAGGCTGCGGACCGCACTCGCGATCTGCCAGGGCGGTCGTCGGTGCGCTGCGAAGGGCCGGGCCGTCGTGCTCATCGGGTAGATCGCGGATCGGGGCGTCGGCTGCGCTGGGCCGATGCGCCGAGCACGAAAGGGCCGCGGCGGTGGCACGCCGCTCACGTCGACGCGCGACCAGCATCCACAGGACATGGGCGGGCCGCAGGGGTAGCCACCCGACCTGCGCCCCGTCGGCGGGAAGGCATCGGTGACCGCCCCGTCCGGCGAGTCGTGCACCACAAACGGCCCGGTGTCCTTGCCGTGCAGGGTCACCCATACGACCGCGCGGTCGTCGACGACCGCGGCAAGCGGTTCGTGCACGGAACGGTGATTGAAGAACGAGGGCGTGACGTTCGCGTCCGCCCAGGTCCAGGTCGCCGGTCTCGATGATCCGGAATTGCTCACGGACGAGCCGTTCGGCTTCCAGCTGTTGGGTGGGGCCGGGGACTGTGGGTGTCTGGGTCATGGTGTGCTCGTCTGGTTGACGGGGCGGGAGGCCGGCACCGCCGAGTTGGTCATACCAAGCTCCTTTCGTCATTGGTCGGATGATAATTCGGATGAATTGATGGACCTGGAGGCTGGAGAGCGACCGGAGCCGGCCGTGGGGCGCAAACGTTCCGAGCGCGAAAGTCGTTGGCGCACCGATGACGTCGAATCGCCGACAGGCGGCCCGGACCCCGGGTGAGCGCCCGACGTGATGGGGCGGCCGCGGTGGATCTGGTCTACGGGCTGACCAGCAGCATTCGGGTCCAGGCATCGATGAGGAACGCACCGAAACGCTGGTGGCTCCACCCGCGGTCGCCGACCAGGAGCACCCAGTACTCCGCGCCGTTCATGCTCCAGACGATGTCCGCGACCTCGTCGTCGGACAGGTCGGAGCGTAGTTCGCCGGTGGTGCGCAGATCGGCCGCAAAATCCCGCATGTTCACGGCTCGCCGCTCGGTGATCTCCGCCCAGAGGACCGCCGAGTCGGGATCGGTGGCCGCTGCGTCGCGCATGGCCAGGTACACCGGCGCCAGCCGGGATTGGATCTGGACCAGGGCGTTGGCGTACACGGTGATCTTGTCCCGGGCGGAGTCGGCGGCGCGGATGCGGGCGACATGGTCCCGCTGTCCCGCCGGCACGGCCTGGTCGGTGCCGGAGAGTGCCGTCTCCAGCACCTCGCGCAGCAGGGCCGGCTTGCGGCCTACGGTTGCGTAGACCGTATCGACGGCGACCCGAGCCCGCCGGGCGATCTCGGCGACGGTGGTGGCTGCGTACCCGTTGCTCACGAACAACTCTCGCGCTGCCGCGAGCACCTCGCTGCGCGTGACTGTCGCCTGCTCGGCCCGGCGTGGAGAGTTGTAGCGACGCGCAGGCTCGTGCCGTGCATCGCCGCCGTCAGCCATCCGCTACTACCCCTTCGCGACTCACCGAACTCGCTCGTCATCCCGCTCGACCCGGTGGTGCTCGACGATACGTCCGTCGACGACGCGCGCCACGTCGACAACCGTGAAATCGAGCCGACGCCCGCTGGGCGGTCCGAAGAACGGGCCGCTCGTGGAACCCTGGGCCCGCACTCGCGCGGATCGCGTTCTTGAGTGCTCGATCGCGTCCTGGCCGAGCTGACATGTGGTCCTCCTCTGGTTCGGCTGTCCTGAACAGTTGATCCGATGGTATATCGGATCAATAAATGAAGAATAGGACGAATAAGGAGCGACGGCAAGGGGTTCTCTTTGGCCCGGCTCTGGAGCGGGTGAGATCGCACGTGACGCAGGCGACGCCCGGGGCCCGGTCGTTGACAGGGCGGTCAGCTGCCTTTAGGTTCCAGGGTGTGCGGATGACGATGGCCGAGCAGGGCGCCCCAGAGGTGTCCCGCCCACACGCGCGGTTGAACCACCGGCGGCGGCACGTCGATCTGCAGCGGGTTGCCAGTGCCTTGTGTTGCCGCTGACCTCGCTGATCAGTTGATCCCGGCGCACGCACGGAGGCTGGCCGCCTCGTGCTGATGGCCGCAGCATCTTCGGTCCCGAGGTCGGGCAGCGACCCGCGATATGCCAGGCGGACCGTCGATTCGCCGAACCCGCAACATTGATCGGCCCCTTCCCGCACGCCATCAGCGCCGACGATCACCGCACCTTCCACCCATGTGAATGGGCCCACCGAACGGACCCCTATGACGCCGTCCGCGGCGATCGACATCCACCAGCATCTCTGTCCGGCAGAGCTGCTGGAGGCGCTGCATGCCCGGCAGACGCCGCCGCGGATGGTCGGCTGGACGCTGCTGCTCGACGGGGAGCCGCCATACCAGGTCGACCCGGGTGATCACGACCCCGCGGCTCGCCGCGCACTGGACAATGGCAGGATCGTGCTCGGAATGTCCAGCCCGCTGGGCATCGAGGACCTGCCGCCGGACGAGGGGGCGTCGCTGCTGACCGCCTGGCACAACGGCGCCGCGGCCCTGCGACCCGCGTTCCACGCCTGGGCCTCGGTGAGCAGACAGGATCCCGACCTGGTCGAGCTGAAGCGAAGGCTCACCAACGGGTTCGCCGGCCTGCAGATCCCGGCCACCTGGCTGTCCACCCCGGCGGCGCTCGAGCGCATCGCCCGTCTGCTGGAGGTCACGGCCGCGGCGGATCGTCCGGTGTTCGTGCATCCCGGGCCGGTCGCGCCCCGGATGGCGGAGACCGAGCGGCTGCCCGCCTGGTGGGCGGCGGTGGTCGACTATCCGAGCCAACTCCAGGCCGCGTGGTGGTCGTGGCAGGCCGTCGGCCGGCAGTTGCTACCGGACCTGCGCATCTGCTTCGCCGCCGGGGCGGGCCTCGGTCCGGTGCATCACGAACGATTCCTGGCCCGCGGGGGTCGCCCGCTCGTCACCGACCCCGGCGTCTTCGTCGACACCTCGTCGTACTCCCGGCAGGCCCTGGACAGTCTGGTCCGGGTGCTCGGGATCGATCCGATCGTGATCGGCAGCGACCGCCCGTACGGCACACCCGCCGAACCCGACCTGGGTGACGCGGCCTATCACGCTCTGCGCCACACCAACCCGCTGCGACTCCTGGAAGGAACACGCTCATGACCGCACCCATGGCCGCCCCCGGCCGTCCCGTCGTCACCGGCGTTCGACCCCAGGACGTCCAGGAGTGTGACCCGGCAGCCGACATCGCCGGCCGGGTCGATGACCAGTCGGTGCCGGCCCGCAGCGCGGTGGACATCGCAGCCATCCGGCCGGCCGTCACGCTGTGCTACCTACCGGGACGAGACCTCGATCAGGCCGAGCTGCTGGAGCTGGCCGCCTCGATCGCCGGCCAGCCCGACCTGCTCGAGCCGCACGTCGCGTTCAGCGACGACAAGCGCCATTACGTCAGCCTGCACCGCGATACCCACGTCGACGTGTGGCTGCTGTGCTGGACCCCGTCGAACGACACCGGCTGGCATGACCACGACATCTCCTCGGGCGCGGTGGCGGTGACTCGGGGGACGCTGACCGAGCACAACCTGGCGATCGGCACCCAGAGCGTGCGGACCGACGTGCCGGCCGGGGCGGCGTTCAGTTTCGGGCCGGACCACATTCATCGGCTCACCGGCCGCGACCCGGACAGCGTGTCGGTGCACGCCTACTCGCCGCCGCTGTGGCGGATGGGCCAGTACACGCTCGGTCCGAGCGGTGTGCTCCGCCGGCGGTCGGTGTCCTACGCCGACGAACTCCGGCCGCTGGACGACTTCGCCTGACGGCTCCGCGCCCGACCGCAGGCCCGGCTGTCCAGTGCGCCATGGTCAGGGTGCGAGGGCGTGCCCGGAACGGGGCACCGGCCGGCCAACCGCAACCGCAAATCGCCGTAGCATCAACCACCGTGGACCCCCCGCCTGCCAGGCGACCGGCTCGTGCGGCGCCCTGTCCGGAGGCAGCCCGGTGAACGAGCTGGTGGGGGAGATCGCGCTGGTCCTGCTCTTCATCGCGATCGGTGGTCTGTTCAACGCAGCGGAGATCTCGATGATCTCGTTGCGGGAGAGTCAGGTGGTCCGCCTCGCGGCCACCGGAGGAAAGCGCGGCCAGCGCCTGGCGCGGTTGGTGTCCGATCCGAATCGGTTCCTCGCCGCGGTGCAGATCGGGGTCACCGTGGCCACCATGCTGTCCTCGGCCTTCGGGGCGGCGACAGTGTCCGAGCGGGTCGCCGGCTGGCTCGTCGAACAGGGCATGAATCCCTCGGCCGCCGTACCGGTTGCCCTGGTCAGCGTCACGCTGATCATCTCCTTCTGTTCGCTGGTCCTGGCCGAGCTGGCGCCCAAGAGGCTGGGATTGCAGCGCAGCGAGAGCATCGCGCTGTTCGCCGCCGGGCCACTGTCACTGCTGGCCCGGCTGTTCCGGCCGGTCGTCTGGTTGCTGGGCAAGTGCTCCGACGCCGTCATCCGGGTGTTCGGGGGCGATCCGAAGTCGAGCCGAGAGGTGATGGGGCCGGAGGAACTCCGTGCGCTGGTGCTGGCGCACGAATCCCTCAGCTCGGCCGAGCGGCGGATGATCGTGGACGTCTTCGATGCCGAGACGACCCGGCTCCGGGAGGTCATGGTGCCGCGGCCGGACGTCGAGTTCCTCCCGGCCGCCATGACGGTGACGCGCGCCGCGCGTGTGGCGCTGACCCACCCGCACTCGCGGTTCCCGGTCATCGGCCACGACGCCGACGAGGTTGTCGGCGTCGTGCACATGCGGGACCTGCTGGTGCCGTCCCATCCGCTGGGCCGGGCGGCGTGCGTCAAGGACGTCTGCACCCCGATCACCGTCCTGCCGGGCAGCAAGGTCGTGTTGGACGCCCTGCACGACATGCGGAAAGCGGGGCAGCACCTCGCGGTGGTGGTCGATGAGTACGGCGGAACCGACGGCATCGTCACCCTCGAGGACCTGGTGTCGGAGATCATCGGTGAGATGACCGCCGGGCAGCAGTCCACCGGGTCGACCACGCGGCACGCCAACGGTCTCGCGACCCAGGTCGACGGCCGGCTGAACCTGGACGATTTCGCGGAGCTGACCGGGATCATGCTGCCGGCGGGCCCCTACGACACCGCGGCGGGATTCCTGATGGCGGGCCTCGGCCGGCTCGCCGAGCAGGGTGATTCGGTGACGTGGAACGACCGGACGCTGACCGTCGCGGCCATGGACGGTCGGCGGATCTCCCGGATCGAGATCAGCTCGATCGCCGAGTAGGCGCCGGCCGGGTCGTCCGTGCCGCGCGCTGCCGATGGCCGAAGACCCCCTCGCGTGGATGGCAAGATCCCCTCATGAGTTCCGCGAACCCCACGTCCCGGCCACCTCGGGTGCTGTCGGGCATCCAGCCGACCGCGGATTCCTTCCACGTCGGCAACTATCTCGGAGCGCTGCGCCAATGGGTTGACATGCAGGCCACCCACCAGACCTTCTACTCGATCGTCGACCTGCACGCGATCACCGCCGAGTGGGACCCCGACCTGCTGCGCCGGCGCACCCGGGCCGCCGCCGCACAGCTCCTGGCGCTCGGCATCGACCCGGAGCGTTCCACCCTTTTCGTGCAGTCGCAGGTTCCCGCGCACACCCAGCTGACCTGGGTGCTGGAGTGCCTGACCGGTTTCGGCGAGGCCGGTCGGATGACCCAGTTCAAGGACAAGTCGCAGAAGGGCGGTGCCGACCGGTCGAGCGTCGGGCTGTTCACCTATCCGATCCTGCAGGCCGCGGACATCCTGGCCTACCAGGCCGATGCCGTTCCGGTCGGCGAGGACCAGCGTCAGCACCTGGAGCTGACCCGCAACCTGGCGCAGCGGTTCAACTCCCGGTTCGGGCCCACGCTGACGGTGCCGGAGCCGTACATCCTGCGGTCCACCGCGAAGATCTACGACCTGTCCGAGCCGCGTGCCAAGATGAGCAAATCGTCACCGGGCGGGGCGCTGGACCTCCTCGCGCCGGTCGCCACCTCGGTCAAGAAGATCAAGTCGGCGGTCACCGACACCGGTCGCGAGATCCGCTACGACGAAGACGACAAGCCGGGTGTGTCCAACCTGCTGGCCCTGCTCGCGGTGTTCACCCAGACGTCGATCCCCGACTTGGAATCCAGTTACCAGGGAAAGGGCTACGGCGACCTCAAGAAGGATCTCGCCGAGGCGTATGTGGCGTTCGTGACCCCGCTGCAGCAGGTGGTCACGGTTTATCTGGACGACCCCGGGGAATTGGACAGGGTGTTGGCGGCAGGTGCGGTGCGGGCACGCGAGGTGGCGGATGTGACCGTCGCCGCCGTGTACGACAAGGTGGGGCTGCTGCGCGGCTGACGCTCGTCGGTGGGGACATCGACGTCCAGACAATTCCCTCGCAGACAGTGAGCAAATCCCGCCCAACCCCGTCAGCACCGTGATGTCCAGGCAGTGCCCGCAGCGCGGCGCACAGCACGAGTCAGCTCCGGCCAGCAACGACACAGGGAGGCCGCATGCCCAGGTCCACCAAGGAGCCGCCGGCAAAACCCTTGCCGAAGGAGCCCTCGTTCGGCGCCCGGCTGGTGCTGCGCGGCAAGCGCGTCGCGTCCCGGAAGGGCGTCAAACACTTGATCCAGGCGATCGAGCGGTACAACAATCGGCTCGGCAGTCAGTTCGCCGGCGCGATGACGTATTTCTCGTTCCTGTCCCTGGTGCCGATCTTGATGGTTGGGTTCGCGGTCGCCGGCGTCGTGCTGGCCAACAACGAATCGCTGCTCACCCAGTTGGAAGATCAGATCACCGAAATCCTGGGGACCGAACTGGCAGCGAAGATCACCCCGCTGATCCAAGACGTGGTGGACAATCCACTGGGCATTGGCATCACCGGTCTGCTGATCGCGCTGTATTCGGGCATCGGCTGGATGGGCAACCTCCGGAAGGCGACGCGGGCCATCTGGCGACCGGAG
>JADGOY010000198.1 GCA_017882715.1 Nakamurella sp.
GTCACGGTCGGCGTCGCCGCGTGCCGTCCACGGCGCCGTCACCAGGGTTCTCGAGCGATTCTTCCCTGTCACGGTGCGCTCGATCCACACCCAGCACCGTCACATCGAGCCGGAGGCGCGCCCGCCGCCGCGGCATCCAGCGACTCCCGGTACTCACGCCGTCGCCGTTGACTGGTCCCGCCGAGTAGTCCACACCCGGTCGAGTAGTCCACAAACCTCGCGGGTGCGTCGCTTCCGCGGGCCGCGCCGACCAGGCTCGTCCGATGGCCCGACGACCCACCCCCCGGCCAGGCCGCGGCGAACCACTGGCCATGCTCCGTGTGCCGAGTCTGCGACGCTTGCCCCGCGCACTGTGGCCGCACCGTCGGCGGTCACAGCCCCGGGGGCATTGGACGGCGATCGTCGCCCTCCTGGGACTGCTCGCAGCGCAGACGAGCACCGGCCAGCCGGCCGCGGCGTCTGTCTCATCGCCGCCCACCGCCGCTTCGAGCGCGCCGCAGGCACCAGCGACCACCGGCTTCGTGCTGCCGGTGCCCCCGCCGCCGGTCGTGTTGACCGCATTCGCACGTCCCGCGAACCGGTACGGTCCCGGCCATCGCGGCGTCGACCTGGCTGCCTCCGCGGGTGCCGAAATCCACGCCGCCGGACCGGGAGTCGTGGTCTACGCCGCCGATCTCGCCGGCCGCGGAGTCGTCTCGATCGAGCATGCCGGCGGCCTGCGTACGACGTACGAGCCGGTGACCGCGTCGGTGAACGTCGGCGATGCCGTGCGTGCGGGTCAACTGATCGGCACGTTGCAGACGGGGCACGCGGGGTGCGCGCCGGCGGACTGTTTGCACTGGGGTGCGCGGCTGCCCGATCGCGTGTACCTGGATCCGATGACCCTGCTCACCGGCTGGGACGTGCGGTTGTTGCCGTGGGACGACCCTTGACAGGACGATGCCGGTCCGCACCTGACCGAGTCGGCGCCCGGCGCTCACGCCCGCGGATGGGCCTGCCGGTACACGGCGGTGAGCCGCTCGGCCGACACGTGGGTGTAGATCTGCGTCGTCGCCAGACTGGCATGCCCGAGCAGCTCCTGGACCGTCCGCAGGTCGGCGCCACCGGCCAGCAAGTGGGTGGCGGCGCTGTGCCGCAGGCCGTGCGGTCCAATGTCCGGCGCCCCGTCGACCGCGGCCGAGCGTTGGTGCACCAGGGTGCGAACCGCGCGGGGGTCCATTCGGCGCCCACGCCTGCCCACGAACAGGGCGGGCCCGGATTCCGGGGTGACCAATACCGCGCGCCCCTGCTCCAGCCAGGCTCCGATCGCGCGGTCCGCGGGAACCCCGAAGGGAACGCTGCGTTCCTTCGAGCCCTTGCCGAGCACCCGCAAGACGCGGCGGTGCCGGTCGACGTCGGCGATGTCCAGCCCCGTCAGCTCGGAGACCCGGATCCCTGAAGCGTAGAGAACCTCGAGCACGGCCTGGTCGCGCAGCGCGACGGCGTGATCCATCGGGTCGGACTCGGCCTGGTTGGCGAGGTGGCCGTCGGCCTCGGCGGGGTCGTTCAGGTCGTTCGCAGCCTGGACATCGGACCCGGAGCCGGGCCGTGCGCCGGCGACGGGCCGTGCGCCGGTGGCGGGCCCTGCGCCGGCGACGGGCCCTGCGCCGTTACCCCCAGAGGCACTACCGGCGCCGATCAGCATTTGCTCGGCTTGATCCACCCGCAGCACCGAGGGCAGCGTCCGACCGCCCTTCGGGGACGCCAACCTGGCTCCGGCATCGTTGGCCAGCCATCCGGTCCGATGCGCCCACGCAGTGAAGGATCGCGCGGCGGCGGCGCGACGGGCCAGCGATGCCCGAGCGGCGCCGGTGGTTCGAAGCCGTGCCAGCCAACTCCGCAGCACCGTCAGGGTCAGGTCTTGGGCAGTGGTTGCGGCGCCGGCACCGGTGAACCGGACGAGATGGTCCAACAACGCGGCCACATCGGCGGTGTAGGCGGTGACCGTAGCCTGCGCGAGCCCGCGTTCGGCTCCGAGGTACCGCACATAACCATCGAGCATCGTCGCCAGGTCAGGCGGCAGATGGTCACGCAAATGCGCGGTGGTTGCAGCCGCGGGTCCGCGCGCCGACGTCGCATTGCCGCTGGCCGCGCCCGATGACCCCATTCCCTGACCGTGCGCCCCGGTCAGCGGCGGGTCAAGCGAGCCACGCCGGTGCCCGGGAAGTCGAACCTGATCCCTCGATTCGGGCAGCTGACCGAATTGTCTCTGTCGCGGAAACGGTCCGCATTCGGCAGGCGGCAGTCGGACGCGCTGTGCAGGGTGCCGCCCACCGGTCGGCTGACAGACCCCCGAGGGGTCTGCGAGAACCTGCCCGTGCCGAACGCCGGCGGCCGGCCACCGCCGGTGCCGAACGCCGGCAGCCGACTCCCGCCTGCCGATCAGTGCCGTGCCGAACGCCGGCAGCCGACTGCCGACCACCGCCGGTGCCGACACTCGGCAGCAGCGTGCGCGGAGTTCCCGGCTGCGGACCGTTTCCGCGGTAGCGACATTTCAGACCACACTGGACCTATGTTGTCTGGTATGACACCTATGTTGTCTGGTATGACCGATTAGTCGATACCGCGGAAACGCGGTGCGGTTGTGAGTTCGTCACGCCGGTCGTCCGCGGCGCGACAAGTACCGTCACGGTCAACCACCAAGGCGCGTGCGGTGCCGCGGTGCTGGCGCTGAACGTCCGTCGCATGGTATTACGCGCGCCGTGCGGGTCCTGGCCTTCTCCGATCTCGCCGAGATGCCGATCGCCGCCGCGAGCCTGCCCACTGCGACGAAAGCAGCGGGAGGCGTCATCTGGTGGGTCCGAGAGCCGCCCGACCGAGGGCGGGCGCACCCAGCTGGTCCGCCGCGTCAGGAACGGCGCGACCCACGAACTGCTGCCGGCAACGCCCGCATCCGGCTGCACATCGCATCGCCGGACGCCCGGAAGAGTCTCTGCTGCAACCGGAAATGGGCATCACCCGGGCAACTGTTCGTGGTGAGCGACCGTAGGAACTGGTAGCACGTCTACCGTGTGGCGGGAGTCGATGAACTGGTTTCCGTGCATCCGGTGTCGGCGGAAGTCGGTCACCCGGCGTGGTCGTTCGGCCGGTCCAGTTACGTCGTGACCGATGAACGCCGAGACATTCGCCGTTGGGGCACCTGGACGGTCTGGACCGTCCCTTGGTCGTGATGCAGGGGGTGCAGGACGAGGCGGTGCCGCCGGCGCAGGATCCATCACCGTCGAGCTGTCTTTCTTTCTACCCGCGGGGTACGGCTTCACAGCCGCCGATCGATCGAACCCGTCGAAATCACCTTTGCCGAGCGGTTACCCGCGGTTACCCACACAGCCCTGACGCAATCGTGCGCCGCGATCGAATCGGCGGGACCAGCGAGACATTCGGCTGACGGGTGTCAGCCGGGACTTGACTGTTGACCGGAATTGACGCTGACGGAAACCCCCACTGACGGGTGCCGGCCGTGGGCGCCTGGGCCATGCCCTACGCCGGGAACAGGAGTCCATCCGCACCGCAGGACACTGCGACTTGCGCGGCACCAACCCGGTGCGCCACTGCGCTCGTCGGCCGGCGCTCGCCCATTCGGATGAAACTGGCCGGCGAAATGTATTTCTCACCAGGAACGGATTCTGACTAGTAGTGGAAGATACCCCGCTGGACCGAAAGGAGCCCGCGATGTACGAAGGACCGTCACAGACGAACGGTTTCCTACGTTTCTGGACCTCGGTGCCCGGTGTATTGACGGCCGTGGCGGCCGTGATCACCGCGGTCGGGAGCATCTATTTCACCTCGGCCAGCGGGTCGAGTCCGTCGCCGCCGCCTGTTCCACCGACGAACCCGACCCCGATGGTCGTGGTCAACTTGTCGCAGGCAGCGGCCGCGGCTCCTGCCGTTTCGGGGCAGATTCCGGCGTCGCAGCTCGACCTGACTCAGGTCGAATCAAACATTTCGCTGGACTCTGCGGGCGTATCGCTGTTGAACCGCTGCGCAGATGGCGACAACAGCGCTTGTCTGCAGATCGTGGAAGGCCTCATCAATGAATGCGACCAGGGCTACGGTATCAGTTGCGACGCGCTTTATGAGATCAGCCCAGCAGGGTCGGAATACCAATGGTTCGGCGCGACATGCGGCGGGCGCGTCAGCTCCAGCTATGCAGACCGGTGCAAGGGATTTTAGCGCAGAATTCGGCGAAACCCTCGGCAACTGACGAACCCCTTGCTGATGACGGTCCTGGATCGAGCGAATGGTGGGTGAGGGTATGCGTGCCCAGAACTGGACAGACATCGCACGGAACCCGGGCTTCTGGATTGCCTGTTCGATGATCTTTCTCGTGAATTCTTTCTTCTCGGTCGCGGCTGGATACTGGCTTCTGGCCGTTCTCCAACTGGGGACAGGCCTGCTGGCCCTGGCGTCCGCAATCGGAACCCTGCGCGCGCGACCCAGACCGGCAGACCGGGCCCCCGAGGGCGGCCGGTTGCATGACGTGGACGACTGATTCGGCTGCGCGGGTCAGCCGGGATTTCCGCCAGGTGCTAGCGGCCTTTTCCCGACCCGTCGCCACCGCGGCCCGTCCCGCTCCGCGAGCCCGTGCAGCTCCAGGATCGCGAGCGCGGACAGCACCCGCGGGCCGACCAGCCCGGATTCGGCGACCACGTCCGCTGCCGTCGTCGTCTCCCGAGCCGGCAGTGCGTCGTAGACCCGGGCGGAATCGGCGTCGAGCCCGTCGGTCGGGTGTCGCGGGTCCGTCCCCGGGAATGCCGGTTGGTTGTCGGCTTCCGGAGTCCGGCCCAGCGCCGCGAGCACGTCCGTCGGACCTGTCACCAGCTGCGCGAACCGGTCGGCCAGCAGCAGGTGACACCCGACCGACATCGCCGAGGTCACCGGGCCGGGCACCGCCATCACCAGCCGACCGAGCTGATCCGCGGCCGCGGCCGTGCTCAACGTTCCCGACCGACGCCCGGCTTCCACCACCACCGTCCCGGCGCCCAACGCGGCGATCACCCGGTTTCGAACCAGGAACCGGTGCCGCGCGGGCGCCGTCCCCGGCGGGTACTCGCTGACCACCGCGCCCGTCGACCCGATTGCATCCAACAGCGCCCGGTTCGCCTCCGGGTACGCCCGGTCGATCCCGCAGGCCAGCACCGCGACTGTCGGCGGCTCACCCGACCGCTCCGCGTGCAACGCACCACGGTGTGCCGCGGTGTCGATGCCGAAGGCCGCCCCCGAAATCACCGTCAAGCCTCCGGACACCAACGTGTGTGCCATTTCTCCGGCCACCCGCTGTCCGTAGGCGCTGCTCGCTCGTGACCCGACGATTGTCACGCCCTTCCTCGGCAGTCCGGCCAGCGACCGTCCCCGAACGTACAACGCCACCGGCGCACACGCGCCGCGCACGCCGCGCGCCAACGCACCCTCGAACGCCTCGAACGCCGCCGCGGGCCATTCGTGGTCGCCGGGACCGGTCAGCCGTGCCCCCACGGCCGCGGCCGTCGCCAGGTCGGCATCGGCCCGTAGCACGGCATCACCGGCCGAAACATCCTGCGTCCGAGCCGCTGTCGCCGCCAGCACGGCACGTGGTGCTCGCCGGGCGAGTATCCCGCGCCATGCTTGCACCGCACCCACCTGCTCGACGAACATCGCCAACGCCGCGGACGGCGGCTCGCAGAACCGCAGCAGCCCGGCCCGGGCACGAGCCAGCTCCAGGTCCACCTCCGACACCCCGGACTCGGTCGATCGGCTCAATTCCGCGCTCACCTGGCCTCCCCACATCGCAACGCCAACGCCGTCGCCAGATCCCCGGTCGACGGCCGATCCCGGCCGGCCAGATCCGCGGTGGTCAGCGCCAACCGCAGCACCCGGTCGTACCCTCGTCCGGTCAGCCGACCGGTCCGCACCGCGCGATCCAGCAGGTCCGACTCACGGCGCTCCGGTCGCCACGCTCGTCGCACCGTGGCACCCGGCACCTCGGCCGAGCACCGCCACGGCGTCCCCCGCCAGCGACGGGCCGAACGCTCCCGCGCAGCCATCACCCGCTCCAGCACCAGCGATGACGACTCTCCGGGCTCACCCGAGAACGCCAGCGTCGCCGGGTCCAGCGCCGCGAGATCCACCCGGATGTCGACCCGATCCATCAGCGGCCCGGACAACCGACCCAGATATCGGCGCCGCACCCCCGCCGGACACGTGCAGTCCACGTCCTTCCCCGCCGCGCACGGGCACGGGTTCGCCGCCAAGATCAGCTGGAAGCGGGCCGGGTACCGCACGGCCCCCGACGCCCTTGCCAGCAGCACCATTCCCGACTCCATCGGCTGTCGGAGCGCGTCCAAAACGGTCGGCCGGAATTCGGGCGCCTCGTCCAGGAACAACACCCCACGATGGGCGAGACTGACGCTGCCGGGCCGGATGTGGGCCGAACCGCCACCGACCACGGCGGCCAGGGACGCCGAGTGGTGTGGGTCGACGAACGGCGGCCGGGTGACCAGCGGGGTGTCCTCCGCCAGCGTGCCGGCCACCGAATGTACGGCCGTCACCTCCAGCGCCTGCTCCGGTTCCAACGGCGGCAGCACCCCGGGCAACCTGGTCGCCAGCATGGTCTTGCCCGCCCCGGGCGGACCGATCATCGCCAAGTGATGCCCACCGGCCGCCGCGACCTCCAACGCCAGCCGGGCTTCCGGCTGCCCGAGGACGTCGGCCAGATCCGGCACCACCCGGTCTTCGGCAGGAGACATCGGCT
>JADGOY010000199.1 GCA_017882715.1 Nakamurella sp.
ACCGGCTCCGGCTGTCGTACCGGCTCCGGCTGTCGTACCGGCTCCGGCTGTCGTACCGGCTCCGGCTGTCGTACCGGCTCCGGCTGTCGTACCGGCTCCACCTGATGCACCGGCTCCACCTGATGCACCGGCTCCATGTGCGCCCGCACCGGCAATGCCCGGCCAGAGTGTGCCGGCGGCGGCCAACGGCTCCACTGGGCCGAGTGTCGCCAGGTAACCGGCCGCAGCCCCACCCAGTAGCAGCGGCGCCAGCAGGGCGCGCAGCCCGCTGTTGACGTCCTGCAGCTCGGCGGCCAGCGCCCGGCAACGATCGCAGTCCTCCAGATGCGCGTCGACCTGCGTCTTCTCGCGCTTGGACAGGCCTCCGCGGGTCCAGGCACCGAGCCGCTCGACGGTGGTCCGGCACCGGTCGGCCGCGGTCTCCGCGAGATGGGCCTGCAGGTAGGCCTCGCGCAACCCCTCCCGGGCCCGGAACGCCAGCGACGAGACCGCGCCGGGCGCCATGCCCAGCAGCGCCCCGACCTGCGCCGGCGATTCACCTTCCACCTGGGTGTGCCAGAGCACCGCCTGCCACCGCTCGGGGAGCTTGGCGAATGCGGTCGCGATCAATCCACTTTCGAGATCGGCCAGCACCGGATCATCACCGACGACAGCGACGTCATGGGTAGACATGTCCTCGGTGAACTGCAGCCGCTTGTCCTTGCGGGTGCGGTCGTACGCGGTGTTGCGCACCGTGGTGAACAGGTAGGCACGGAACGCGGTGTCCGGACCCTTGCCGGTCAGCAGGTTGTCCAGCACCCGTGCGAACGATTCCGAGACCAGGTCGTCGGATTCGGCCGCCGATCGGGAGAACTGACGGGCCAACGTGGTCGCGGGCCCCGCGTGCCGCCGGTACAACTCGCCGAATGCCTCGCGGTCCCCGGTACGGACACGGGTGATCAGCTCAGGGTCGCTGACGACATACTCGTCGCCGTCCTGATCCGCCACGCCGCGTTCCTCCCTCGCCTCTGGACGGCATCACAGCCGTTGCCGGTCCGGAGACCTGTGGGCGCCTTGTCATTGTGTCTCACCGCGACCGGATTGGCGGTGACCCCGAGTCTCGCGGCGCCCGAATGGGCTAACGGCGTCTGCAGCTGCTCTGCGGTTGATCGAGGCCCTCGCATCGGGCGGAAAAACTTGGTGAACCCGCGTGATGGCCCCCGGTGGCGTTCGTCTCACCCATATCAGCTCGTGAGCCGCGGAGAGTGACTGCGCTCCGACCCGGAAGGCCGGAGGACGCCGTGGCCGTGATTCATGACGAACGGAGGTGGTCTCGTCGATGACAACAGCCCCGTTGACGCTTTCCACCGCGGCCGCCGAACTCCGGCGCCGTTGGTACGCGGAATCGGCTTCCGCAGGTTGGATTTTTTGCTCTGATTGGCACGATCCGGCCGTCGATGCGCTGTGCGAGGCGTGCCTGCGCAACGAGAACATCTGGGCCCCCGCCGAGCGGCTGGGGGTGCTGCGAGCCGCTGCCGGAGCCTCGCTGGGAGAAACCCTGGCCGACGTCGACGGGCTCACCGTGGTGCTGCCGAGCCTGCCGACCGATCTGCTGTACCGGGCGGTGTCCCTCGGGTGGGCAGATCGCATGTCGGTGCCCACCGCCTCGGTCTTTGATCCGCTGACCGGACTCGTCTCGATGGACTATCTTGTCACCCGTTTGGGTGAGGTGTACCGCGCCGCCGAAGTTGCCGGACAACGGGTGTCGACCGGGCACGCCCTGGTCGTCGTCCGGGTCGACCTGACCGGCCGGACCGGTTGGGGTCGGCTGGCCCCGTTGATCCTGGTGGGAGACGCCCTGCGGACGGTCTTCGACGGCGGCCAGAGCCTGGCCAGGTTGTCGGATCAGATGGCCGTGGCGCTCACCGAGCGCGAGGCCATGCTCGCCCGCCGGACGCAGCTGCTCGCGGGGATGGTGACCGAGCGGCTGATCGAAGACCACCCCGCGGGTGAGACAGCGAACGGCGCCACCACGGCCGATTCCGACGACTCCCGCTCCGCCCACCTGCCGCGAGTGTGGATCGAACAACTGCCCGACTCGCAGACCGCGGCTGTGGACCTGATCAGGGAGTTGGGGCGATGAGGCACGCAACCTAAGGGCGCGCGAAGCGCCTTAGGTAATGGGTAATGAGATCCCCGGGGTGGGTGATCGGGCGTCGGGACGGACGCCTGAGGCCGCCGCGGTGGTCGACCCGAACCGGTTCCGGCGCTTGCCAGCCGATCGGCAGCGGGACGATCACCGCGGCGGGCGGCCAGTACGCTGGCCCATCGTGGACCCCCGCACCGGTATGCCCCGAGTTGGGATGGTCGGTGGCGGTCAACTCGCACGAATGACCCACCAGGCCGCGATCGCGCTGGGACAGAGCCTGCGGGTGCTGTCGGTGTCCGACGACGACTGCGCGGCCCTGGTCACCCCGGACGTGCAGATCGGGCACCACACGGACCTGGCGGCGCTGCGTCGGTTCGGGGTCGACTGCGACGTCATCACCTTCGACCACGAGCACGTGCCCACCGAACACATCCGCACCCTCGCCGCCGAGGGCCACGCCGTCCACCCGGGCGCCGAGGCCCTCCAGTACGCCCAGGACAAGGCGCTGATGCGCACCCGGCTGGCCGCGTCGGGCATTCCGGTGCCGCCGTTCGAGGTGGTGCCCGACCCGGTTGCCGCGCCCGATGGTGCGGCCCGCATCATCGCGTTCGGTCGCGGGCATGGCTGGCCGGTGGTGGTCAAGACGGCCCGCGGCGGATACGACGGGCGCGGCGTCCTGGTGGTGCGCAGCCCCGAGGAGGCCGGGTCGGCCGCCGCGCAACTGGCGGGCTCCGGGGCGGTGGTCCTGGAGGCCTTCGTGCCGATGCGCCGGGAGCTGACGGCGCTGATCGCGCGCTCACCGTTCGGTCAGGCTGCCGCCTGGCCCGTCGTGGAAACCGTTCAGCAACAGGGCATCTGCGTCGAGGTGATCGCGCCCGCCCCCGGACTGGACGACGATGTGGCAGCTGCGGCGACCCGGCTCGCGCTGCGGATCGCCGGGGATCTGGATGTCGTCGGGGTGCTGGCGGTCGAGCTGTTCCAGGCCGATCCGCGGCCCGAGGCGCCGGACGGTCTGTTGGTGAACGAGCTCGCGATGCGGCCGCACAACTCCGGCCACTGGACCATGGACGGGGCGGTGACGAGCCAGTTCGAGCAGCACCTGCGCGCGGTGTTGGACTATCCGCTGGGCCGCACCGACGCGATCGCTCCGTTCACCGTGATGGGCAATGTGCTCGGCGGCCCGACCGACTCGACCGGCCTTACCCCCACGGCGCCTGTCATGGGAATGGACGAGCGTGTGCACCACCTGGCGGCAAGGTTCCCGGACGTGAAGGTGCACCTGTACGGCAAGGCATTTCGGCCCGGACGAAAGCTGGGCCACGTCAACGTCATCGGTTCGGACCTGGGTGAGCTACGACGCAGGGCACGGCTGGCCGCCCGGTGGCTGGGCGACGGCGTCTGGCCCGACGGGTACGACGTGCACGACGAACCCGCCGCGGCGCCCCGAATCGGCGGGCAGCGGCCGGCGGCCCCGGCCCTGCTGGCCGAGGACGTGTCATGAGCGATTGGCCAGAAGCATCCGAACCTTCTGTAACCGAGCCGGCCGCATCCGATCCAGGTCGGCGATCTGCCGACCCCCCGCTGGTCGGGCTGATCATGGGCAGCGACTCGGACTGGCCGGTGATGTCCGGCGCCGGTGAGGTGCTGGATGATTTCGAGGTCGGTTACGAGGTGGGTGTGATGTCGGCCCATCGCACGCCGCAGCGCATGCTCGACTACGCCGGTTCGGCTGCCGCCCGTGGGCTGCGGGTGATCATCGCGGGCGCCGGTGGCGCCGCGCACCTGCCCGGGATGGTCGCGGCGGCCACCGTACTGCCGGTGGTCGGCGTGCCGGTGCCGCTGGCCACCCTGGACGGGATGGACTCGCTGCTGTCGATCGTGCAGATGCCGGCCGGGATCCCGGTCGCCTGCGTGTCCATCGGCGGGGCCCGCAACGCCGGGCTGCTCGCGGTACGGATCCTGGCCAGTTCGGGCGATGCCCTCGGGCTCCGGCTGGCCGGTGAGCTGGCCGCGTACTCCGACGATCTGCAGGCCACCGTGCTCGCCAAACACGAGGTGCTGCGCACCCGGACCGGCCGCTGACTCCTTGACCAGCCCGACCGAGCGGGATTGACTCGACGGCGGAACCGCTTCCGGACGCTTTCGAGCGCATTGTCCCAGTGTCGTGACCGGAGCATGTTCGCGAGAGGTGTGGTTCGGATGCGGGTCACCATCGGTGACGTCGCGGTGCTCGCGGGTGTCAGCAAGACGACGGTTTCGCGGGTGCTGAACGACAGGGGTGAGGTGGACGGCGAGACCGCCCGCCGGGTGCAGGAGGTGATCGACCGGCTCGGGTATGTGCCCAGCGCGCGCGCCGTGGGGCTGGCCCTCGGCCGGACCAGCACCGTCGGGATGCTGGTTCCCTCGCTCGACTGGCCGTGGATGAGTGAGATCGTGCAGGGCGTGGCCGACACCCTGGAGGTGCAGAAGTACGGGCTGCTGCTCTATACCTGCACGCGCGGACAGGTATCGCTGGATCAGTTCGCCGCCAGTGTGGCCGCCCACTCGTGCGACGGTGTGCTGGTGGTGGTCCCGGAGAACGGGCTCGGCTACGTCACCGATCTCTACGAGCGAGGCCTGCCGGTGGTGATGATCGACGACCGTGGTTTCGGGCCGGCGCTGCCGACCGTGGCCTGCACGAACCTGGCCGGCGGCGCGTCGGCGGCCCGTCACCTGCTCGAACTGGGCCGCCGGTCCCCGATCGTGCTGACCGGGCGGCTTGAGTACGGCTGCGTCCAGGAGCGGTTGGCCGGGTTCGCCCAGGTCTACCGATCAGCGGGCCGTCCGCTGGCCGACGAGCAGATCATCGAGGGTGACTTCACCGCCGCCGGCGGGCGGGCGGCGGTCGAGATGGCCGGCCGATCCGGCCGCCAGTTCGATGCGGTGTTCGCCATGAACGACCTCTCGGCGGCGGGGGTGCTCGCCGGGATCCGCGAGTCCGGCCGAATGGTGCCCGATGACGTCGCGGTGATCGGGTTCGACGATGTCGAGGTGGCCGTGCACACCGATCCGCGGCTGACCACCGTCCACCAGCCCATCCGGGAGATGGGGGCGACGGCGGCGTCGATGCTGCTGGCGGCGCTCGCCGGCGCCCCGCTGCCCGTGGAGCCGACGGTCCTGGAGACCACGCTGGTCGTCCGCGGTTCGACGGTCCCGTAGCGCAACGGCCCGCTGCGGCAAACCCTGATGCTGAACCCTCAATCGGCCCGACGTCGCGCCTTCATGTAACGTTGGGTAGCGGTCCGATTACGGTGCGCTATCTTACGTCGACAGGTTTCGATGGGTCGGTCTCTGGAGACCCGGCTCCGACCCATCCGTGGGTTGTCGACCGTGAAGTTGGGGGATCAGTGTGAGGCTCGTCGAGGACCATTCCCATCCATTCGTCGCGTCCAGGCGTCACGTGCTGCAGGGCTGCGCGGTCGTCGTCGGGGCGGGTCTGCTCGGCCTGCACGGCGATGTGTCCGCGCTCGCCGACGACCCAGGCGCCGGCGGTGACGGTGCACCACCCCCGCCGGGAACCCCGAACATCAGTCCCCTTGCAGGACCGTCGGGCGGCACCTCCTACAACGGTTGGCCGGTCGGCTCCCCCGGCTCCGTCATCGGCGTCCAGAACTTTGTGGTCCCGGGAACGTCCGTGGTGCTGCCCATCAAATCGGGCGACGTGGCCACCGTCCTGCTGTATGTCGCCCAGCGGTTCAACGCCGAGGTCGAGACGCTCGAGGGCTGGCAATGCTGGGGGTACGACTACCGCCCCAACGTCAACAACCCGAGCGTGTGGTCGAACCATGCCTCCGGTACCGCGATCGACCTGAACGCGGTGAAGCACCCCAATGGCGCGACCGCCACCTTCACCGCGGCGCAGACCGCGGCGGTCCGGCGGATCCTCGCATTCTGCGGCGCCGTGGTCTACTGGGGACAGGACTATCGCGGCGTCGTCGACGGCATGCACTTCGAGATCGACGTGCCGCCGGGCGATCCGGCGCTCGCGCAATTAGCGGCAAGAATCCGTGCCGGCGGCGGTGTGGCGCCGATCGGCTGTCTGGATTCGGTCACCGCCCAGCCGAACAGTGGGATCCGGCTCAGCGGCTGGGCGTTCGATCCGGATCAACCCACCACCGAGATATCGGTTGCTGTCTACATGGACGGTGTCGGAATCGCGTGGTTCCCTACGGGTGGGTCACGGCCCGATGTCAATGCCGCGTTCGGCATCCGCGGCAATCACGGCTATGGCATAGTCGTGGACGCTCTGCCCGGGCACCACACGCTCGACGTGTATGCCATCAATGTCGGCGGCGGCCCGGGGAATCCTCTCATCGGACATGGGCAGGTTCAGGTCGGAGTTCCGCTCGGGTGCCTGGATGCCGCCGTGGCCAACGGCCGGACGGTCACCGTCCAGGGCTGGGCGTTCGATCCGGATCAACCCGATACCCCAATTCAGGTGGCCGTTTACCGAAATGGTCAGGGGGTCGGGTGGTTCCCGACCGGCGGGAGTCGCCCGGATGTCAATGCGGCGTTCGGGATCAGCGGCAATCACGGCTTCTCCATTCCGGTTCAGTCGCCG
>JADGOY010000057.1 GCA_017882715.1 Nakamurella sp.
GTTGACCGAGGCCGGCTACGTCGGGGAAGACGTCGAGAACATCCTGCTCAAGCTGATCCAGGCGGCGGATTACGACGTCAAGCGTGCCGAGACCGGCATTGTCTACATCGACGAGGTCGACAAGATCGCCCGTAAGTCGGAGAACCCCTCGATCACCCGTGATGTGTCGGGCGAAGGCGTTCAACAGGCTCTGTTGAAGATCCTTGAGGGCACGCAGGCGTCTGTGCCGCCGCAGGGTGGCCGGAAGCACCCGCATCAGGAATTCATCCAGATCGACACCACGAATGTGCTGTTCATCGTCGCCGGGGCTTTCGCGGGCTTGGAAAAGATCATCGGCGAGCGGGTCGGTCGGCGTGGGCTCGGATTCGGCGCGGAAGTGCGCAGCAAGTTCGAGATCGACGGATCCGATGTGTTCTCCGACGTGATGCCGGAGGACCTGATCAAATTCGGGCTGATCCCCGAATTCATCGGCCGCCTGCCCGTTGTCGCCTCGGTGACCAACCTCGACAAGGATTCGCTGGTCAAGATCCTCACCGAACCGCGGGATGCGCTGAGCAAGCAGTACCAGCGGCTGTTCGACATGGACGGCGTGGCGCTGGAATTCCACGCCGATGCGTTGGACGCGATTGCCGACGAGGCCATTTTGCGGGGTACCGGTGCGCGCGGGCTGCGGGCCATCATGGAAGAAGTGTTACTGCCCGCCATGTACGAGGTGCCGGGCCGCGACGACGTCGAGCGCGTTGTCGTCTCCGCGGAGACCGTGCGGTCCAACGTTTACCCGACGATCGTACCGCGGGTGCCCAAGCGCGCGCCCCGGGAGAAGTCCGCCTGACCCGGGTTTCCGTAGTACCCGATTTCCCGATTGCCCCGCTACGCCCACGCGCCTGTGATGGCGCGCGGACCAGCCGATCGCGCGGCTCAACTAGTTGACTCCCGTCACACGGTTCCCAAATGCGGCGAGTTCCGCCCGCGCAGGAGAAGTTGATCCGCGCGGGACAGGGGGACTCAGTTGCCGCTGCAGTTGGTGTTCATCCAGTCCTCGATATGCTTCGTCGCTGTCAGGTACTTCTCGGACTCCAACAACGCGGAGACATCGGTGAGTGATTTGCCGTTTGCGTCCTGAGCGATCTCGCCCAGTGCTTGGATGTCGGCGGTGAGCTCTGGCGGAACGTCCTGGGTGAGGGTGGCGATCGCCGACTGCAGATCCGTGGCGTTGAACGTGTCGGAGCCACCGTAATAGGCCGGCAGCAGGGCGATGCCGACGCTGGCATACGCCAGCGGAACTGTCAGGCAGGGGGAATCGAGTCCGAGGTCGCTGGGGATGCTGAGATCGGAGGGAATGCTCAGGTCGCTGGGCAGCGCCGACTCCAACTTCGACAGGTCCGCTGTCAATTGGGAAAGATCGGTGGGGAGCGCGCTGGGAATGCTGAGATGCTCGCTGGTGCCCGATGTCTGCGATGTCTGCGATGTCTGCGATGTCTGCGATGTCTGCGATGTCTGCGATGTCTGCGATGTCCGGGATGTCCGGGATGTCTCTGACGCGATCGCGGCCTCGTTCGGCTGAGCCGACCCGCTGACGGAAGTTCCGCACGCGGCGATGGTCAGGATGGTGACTGCGGCGAGCGCGAGCGCGGCGGTGACGGTCGAACGGCTCTTCATGTTCACTCCTACGGACGCAGCGCACAGTCGCAGATTGATCGTAACTCGGTCAGGAGCGCGCCGTGTCTGGCGCGCATCTCATCGCCTTGGGCATTGATACCACCAGTAGTGGTCCGCCGAGTGAGCGATCCCCGCCCATTTGGCCGAAGACAACGACGCGCCACTTCGATGTCGCTGTCGTCCAGCCAAGGCGGGTGTACTGGGCTGCTCGTCGCCGAAGACAACGACGTGCCACTTCGATGTCGCTGTCGGGCCGACGAATCTCGCAACCCGGCGGTCAGCCGGCTGAGCCTCGGACCCGGCGTGCGCCGGAGTAGATGTTGAACCCGGTCGCCGAGGTGAATCCGATCAGGGTGAGCCCGGTTTCCTCGGCGAGCTGAACTGCCAGCGAGGACGGCGCAGACACCGCGACGAGCATCCCGATGCCGGCCATCGTTGCCTTCTGGACCAACTCGAACGAGGCGCGTGACGAGGTGAGCAGGGCCCGCCCCGAAATCGGGAGTTCGCCGGCCATCAGAGCGGTCCCGATGACCTTGTCGACCGCATTGTGCCGCCCGACGTCTTCCCGCAGATAGTCGAGTTGCCCGTCGGGATTGACCAGGGCGGCGGCATGGACTCCGCCGGTGGACTTGAAGGCCTGTTGCCGAGCCCGGAGCCGATCGGGCAGCGCGATGATCGTCGCCGGGGCGAAGGCAGGCAGGTCGGTCAGCCGGTAACGCGTCCGCCGCTGCAGGCCCTCGATGGAGGCAGTGCCGCAGACGCCGCACGCCGACGTCGTGGTGACGGCACGTGTCGGGACAGCGGCCGGGGTTGATCCGGCGGGGGAAAGCGTGACATCAAGGACGTTGTAGGTGTTGCGCCCGTCGGCGTCGATGCCGTCGCAATACCGCATCTCGGAAATGTCGCCGGCCGTGGCGATGATGCCCTCGGCGTGCAAGACGCCATGGACCAGCTCGATGTCGTGTCCGGGCGTACGCATCGTCACCATCAACGACAGGCCGCCGATGCGGATCTCCAGGGGTTCCTCGCCGGCCACCATGTCGGGGCGCGAGGTGAAGACCCCGTTGTGGAACCGCCGAACGGGCGTCCGGACCGTGACTCGACTCACCGCTCCAGCATGCCAGCCGATCGGGAACCGGCTGACCAGCTCGACGTGACGCTCAACGCTGTCCGACGGTCAGCGGCGCACCATCCGGATCTCCAGGATGCCGACCGAATCGGTGCGTTCGTCACCGTCCGGGATGAAATTGTGGTGAACGTAGAACGCACTCGCGCGGGGGTTGTCGCGGTACGCCCAGAGCGAAGCGGGGCGGTCGCCGAGGGTGGCGTCCAGTAGGTCGTCGGCCAGTCCGGTGCCCTGATTCGCGGCCCGGACGTAGATCGCGTAGAGCTCCTGTTCGGTCGGCGCGTCGGCGTCCCGGGTCGGACCGGCGATCGCGATGCCGATCACCTCGCCGTCGAGTTCACCGACGAAGTGTTGGGCGACGCCGGCTTCGATCTCCTTGCGGCGGCGAACGGCCATCCGTTGGACATCGAACTCGTCGAACCGTTCGGCCCCCCACAACTCCTCGTACGCCTCACGCCAGCAGGCCAGATGGCACGCCGCGAACGCGTCGGCGTCCTCCGGCAGGGCCGCGCGGACGGTCGGAGTCGGGCTCATGCAACCACCTCTCGGCGACGTTGACGTAGTGAAACTCGAACGGACCCAGTCGTGTCGACTGCCGATCGGCCCGTGCAGGAAACAGGCTAGTGCACCGCTGCCGAAGGGCCGGCGGCCGATCAGGGTGCTCGACAATTCCCGAGGGGTCGCCGTCGGCAGCTGGTGGCAGAACGGCGCCGAACGGGGCGGGCGGCTTGCCGATCAGCGGATTCCCATGCTGTTGTGCGTGCGCCGGAGCCCGGCCCGTGGTCGACCTGGTGGCACCATGGGCCAGGTGACCGTGTACCGCGATGCCGCTGTGGTGCTGCGGGTGACGAAACTCGGCGAGGCCGACCGAATCGTCACCCTGCTCACCCGGCGCGTGGGGCGGGTACGGGCCGTGGCCAAGGGTGTGCGGCGGACCAAGAGCAAGTTCGGGGGACGGTTGGAACCGTTCAGCCACGTCGATCTGCAGTTGTACGCAGGCCGGAATCTGGACATCGTCACCCAGGCGGAGACCCTCGATCCCTTCGGCCCGACGCTGGCCGCGGACTACCCGCGCTACACCTGTGCAACCGCGATCGCCGAGACTGCGGAGCGGCTGACCGCGGAGGAGCGCGAGCCGTCGTTGCGGCTGTACCTCCTCGTGGTGTCGGCGCTGCGCGCACTGTGCGAGACCCGGCGGGAACCGTCACTGGTCCTGGATGCCTTCCTGCTGCGCGCGATGGCGTTGGCCGGCTGGGCGCCCGCCCTCAACGACTGTGCCCGCTGCGGCACTCCCGGGCCGCACACGGCCTTCCACGTCGCGTCCGGGGGCCTGCTGTGCCCGCATTGCCGCAGCGCGGGTGCCGTCGGTGCGGCCCGGCCCGCCCCGGCCACGATCGCCCTGATGGCTGCGCTCGCCGACGGGGTCTGGCCGGTGGCCGAGGCGGCGGAGTCCTCGGCTCGCCGCGAGGCCTCCGGTCTGATCGCGGCGTTGCTGCAGTGGCACCTCGAACGCGAGCTGCGGTCGTTGGCCATGGTGGACCGGACCGGTGAGTTCGCCCCGATCGATCAGGCCGTCGAACTCGCCGAGCTGCCCGAACTCGCCGAGCTGCCCGCACCGGCCGAGCTGCCCGAACTCGCCGAGCTGCCCGAACTCGCCGAGCTGCCCGAACTCGCCGAGCTGCCCGAACTCGCCGAGCTGCCCGAACTCGCCGGGCTGCCAGGGCCTGCCGAAGTGACGCTGCCTGCGGAACTGTTCGTGCCGCCGGTGCCGGTCGTGATCGACGGCTATGCACCGGTCGACCGGCCGGCCCAGGCGTCTCCCGACCGTGCCGCGTCATGACGGCACCCGCTCGGCCGTCACCGCATCCCAGTGGCGCGACGCCTCCGGTGCTGCCGGCGGCCGCGATTCCGCGGCACGTCGCGTTGGTGATGGACGGCAACGGGCGGTGGGCCAAGGCCCGCGGTCTGCCCCGCACCGAGGGTCACAAGCGGGGCGAGGCGGTGCTGTTCGACGTGGTCGAGGGGGCCATCGAGATCGGCGTGAAGTACCTCTCGGCGTACGCGTTCTCGACCGAGAACTGGAAGCGTTCACCGGACGAGGTCCGGTTCCTGATGGGTTTCAACCGGGACGTCATCCGGCGTCGCCGGGATGCGATGGACGCCCTCGGGGTGCGAGTGCGTTGGGCGGGTCGCCGTCCCCGGCTGTGGCGCAGCGTCATCCGTGAACTCGAGGTCGCCGAGCAACTGACCGCCGGCAACCGGGTCCTGACATTGACCATGTGTGTCAATTACGGCGGCCGTGCCGAGATCGCCGACGCCGCGAAGGCCATCGCCGTGGAGGCTGCGGCGGGCCGGATCGATCCGGACAGGGTGGACGAGCGGATGCTGGCGCGCTACCTGGACGAACCGGACTTGCCGGATGTCGATCTTTTTCTCCGCTCGTCCGGGGAACAGCGGACGAGCAACTTTCTACTCTGGCAGTCCGCGTACGCCGAGTTGGTGTTCCTGGACACGTTGTTCCCCGACTTCGACCGGCGCGAGCTGTGGCGGGCCTGCGAGATCTACGCCTCCCGGCAACGCCGTTTCGGTGGGGTTGTCCCGGCTGTGCCTCACGACGTGGGAGTTCTGTCGAACCGGAACGCTCCGCCATGACCCAGGGGGGCACCGGATGACGCTTCGCGACACGACCGGAACGCCGGCCGGCGTCGATCCGCCCGGCACCGGTGTGGAGCCGGCCGGCACCGACGTCGATGACTCGCTCGGCGGCGCTTCGCCGCCCGGCAAGCGCGGCTACCGGCCCGGGTCTCTGGAGATCTTCGGAACGATCCTGCTGTTGGCCATCGTGCTGCGCGGGCCGCTGGCCAGGTGGCTCGACCAGCCGGTCATGCAGAGCTGGTCGACCGTGTTCGTGGCCATCTGCGTGCAGGCAACCCCGTTCCTGGTGCTCGGCGTGGTGGTGTCCGGTGCCATCGCCGCGTTCGTCCCGGCGAGCGTGTTCAGTCGGATCATGCCGGATCGACCCGCGTTGGCCGTCCCGGTGGCAGGGGCGTGCGGGGTGGCGTTGCCAGGCTGCGAATGCGGCTCGGTACCCATTGCCAATCGGCTGATCGAACGCGGCGTCCGGCCGTCTGCCGCGCTGGCCTTCCTGCTGTCCGCGCCCGCGATCAACCCGATCGTGCTGGTCGCGACCGCGGTGGCGTTCAACAGCGAGCCGGTGATGGTCTGGGCCCGACTGGCTGCCGGGCTGCTGACGGCGGTGATCGTGGGCTGGATCTGGGAGCGCATCGGCCGCCCCGAGTGGATGAAACCCCAGCGGCGGGTCGGTGCGGGCGAGGACGGCCGGTCTGGCTGGCGGGTGTTCCTGTCCACCATGCTCGGCGACTTCACCCAGGCCGCCGGGTTCCTGGTGATCGGTGCCGCTGCCGCGGCCACCTTCAAGACGATCGTGCCGGCCCGGATCATGGAGGGCATCGGCTCTTCGCTGTTCCTGTCGATCGCGCTGATGGCCGGCCTGGCGTTCATTCTCGCGCTGTGTTCGGAAGCGGACGCATTCGTCGCCGCGTCGTTCTCCACCATTCCGGTGGTCGGCAAACTCGTCTTCCTGACCGTGGGACCCGCGGTCGATGTGAAACTCGCCGCGATGCAGGCCGGGGTTTTCGGCCGCAAGTTCGCGGTGCGCTTCGCGCCGTTGACCTTCGGCGTCGCGGTGACCGTCGGGACTGTCGTCGGCCTGTTGTTCTGGGGATGGTGACCGTGTCGTGAACAAAGAAACGCAGTCCATCGTGGTCGCCCTGCTGGGCGGCCTCTTGGTGTCGATCACCCTCTCCCACCGGTTCACCTCGTACGTCAAGCCGGGCTTCGCGCCGCTGCTGCTCATCGGGGGCGGGATCCTGGTGGTGGTCGGGGTCCTCTCGCTGATCCTGGCGATCCGTGCCGATGCCAGGGCCGATCGCGGGCGTGCCGCGCGGGAGGCAGCGAGGGAGGGAAATGCGCCCGACGACGTCGACGCCGGGGCCGGGGCTGCGGTAGCTGGCGGGACCGTCACCGCGCAGGACACAGGCCCGGATCACTCGGGCCTGCCCGACCATGATCACGACAAGTCCAAGGCGCCCTGGCTGATCTTGGTCCCGGTGCTCGTGCTGCTGCTGGTCGCGCCGCCGGCACTGGGCGCGGACGCGGTCGCGCGCAACGCCAGCTCTCAGGCCCTCGCCGGGGTCGACGTCGTCGCCCGGCAGAGTTCGACCAGCAAGGACGGCGCCGGCGCGGGCGGGGGATACAAGTTCAACGACGGCAGCGGCTCCGCCCAGGACTCGTCGGGTTCCCGGCGCACCATGCATTTCCCGGCGCTCCCGGCCGGCGCCAACCCGTCCGTCGGGATGAAGGATGTGATCCTGCGGGCGCTCTACGACGCGGACAACTCGGTCGAGGGCGTCCCGGTGACGGTCACCGGATTCATCGCACCGACTGGTGACGGGTACACCGACGGCTACACCGTTGCGCGGATGGTGATCAGCTGTTGCGCGGCCGATGCCAACCCGATGCAGCTGCACATCGCGGGCGACGCGCCGTACCCGTCCAACACCTGGGTCGACGCCGTCGTCACCGTGGTGCCCAACACCGCGACCATCGACAACGGCTACGTGCCGACGGTGACGCTGACGAAGATGACGCCGGTCCAGCAGCCGGACGACCCCTACGAGCACTGAGGTGTCGGCAGCGGCGACCCAGGACGACACCTCAACGGCTGTCGTCACCCAGGGCGACCAAACGGGCCAGCAACGGGGCGATGTCGTCGACCTCGCGCAGCGATCCGTCCGCGATTGCGAGTACGAGGCGTGCCGCTTCGCCGTCGTAACGTCTGGTGCACAGATCGTCCGTCGGCGCTCGCCCGCTCACGAAGTGCGTCGGCCGTGGAATCGTCCAACCGCAGTGTCATCGCCATAGCAACAATGCCACGGACTCGTGATACCACTGTGGTATCAGCCAGTCGACGATGTAGTCGCCAGCCGGTAGTTGAGCGTTATCTGGCTCGTCGGGCCATCTCGGCGGCCAGCGCGTCGGGCAGCGTGGGGTGCTCGAACTGGAACCCCGAATCGTGCAGGACGACCGGGATGGCCCGCCGACCGGCGATGATCGCCTCGGCAAATTGGCCGAGCACGATCCGCAACGCGAATCCGGGAATCCTCCACGGGGTCGGCCGGCCGAGGGTGCGACCCAACTCTTTGGTGAACTCCGCGTTGGTCACCGGGTAGGGACCGGTCAAGTTGACCGGCCCGGTCACTGACCCGGTGAGCAGGTGGACAATCGCCCTGATCTCGTCTGTGGCGGAGATCCACGGCCAGTATTGGTCGCCCGAGCCCAGCCGCCCGCCCAGAAACAGGCGGGTAATCAGGGACATCTTCGGCAGGAGACCTCCCTCGCGGCCGAGCACCAATCCGCTGCGCAGGTTGACCACTCGGACGCCGGCTTCGCGAGCCGAAGCGGTGGCGGCCTCCCAATCCTGACACACTCGGCCAAGGAAGGTGTCGGCCGGGAGGCCTCGCTCGGTGACGATCCGCGGACCTCGATCGGCGTAGTAGTCGATGCCGGAGGCATTGATCAGCACTGGCATCCCGAGCCGAGCGCATTCGCCGGCCAGCAGGCGGGTCGGGTTGATGCGCGAGGACCACAACAGCCGCTTGTAGTCGTGCGACCAGCGGTGATCACCGACGCCGACACCGCAGAGGTTGATCACCGCGTCGGCGCCGTCCAACGCGGCGCTGTCCAGATCACCGGTGTCCGGATCCCAGTGACTCTCGCCGGGCCCGGTTGGTCCGGAGCGGGTCAGCCGGGTGACCTGATGACCGGCGTCAGTCAAGGCGGTGGTGAGGCGGGTTCCGATGAACCCGCTCACCCCCGCTGCCACGATGCGCATGGGCGATAGTCCCCCGACTTGTTGTGGTGAAGACCGCAGAGGGTTGTTGTGGTGAAGACCGCAGAGGGCGCTACAGGCCGAGGTCGCCTTCGAACTCGGCGCTCTCGATCCGTCGTTTGACGGCAGCCAGGAATCGGGATGCGTCGGCTCCGTCGATGTTGCGATGGTCGTAGGACATGGCCAGGTAGCACATCGATCGGATGGCGATCACTTCGTTGCCGTCGGCGTCGGTGATGATCACGGGGCGTTTGACGATGGCGCCGGTGCCCAGGATCGCAGACTGCGGCGGCACGAAGATCGGCGTGTCGAACAACGCGCCCACCGACCCGGTGTTGGTGATGGTGAAGGTGCCACCGGACAGCTCGTCCGGACCGATCTTGTTGTCGCGGGTGCGCTTGGCCAGGTCGGCGATCCTGCGGGCGAGCCCACCGATGTTCAGGTCGTCCGCGCCCTTGATCACCGGGGCGAGCAGGCCGCGTGGGGTGTCGACCGCGACGCCCAGGTTCACGCTGCCGTGGTAGGTGATCTCCTTCAGATCGTCCGACACCGTGGAGTTGATCACCGGGTAGACCTTGAGGGCCTCGATCGCGGCCTTGACGAAGAACGGCAGATACGACAGGTTCACGCCCTCACGTGCCGCGAACGAGTTCTTGGCCTTGGCCCGCAGCTGCGCGACCCGGGTGACGTCGACCTCGATGACGGTGGTCAGTTGGGCGGCGGTCTGTAGGCCGTGCAGCATGTTCTTGGCGATGGACTGCCGGATGCGCGGCAGTTTCGCGGTGGTACCGATCAGTGCGGTCGCGGCGGCGTCGGGCTTGGGTGCGCCGCTGGCCGCCGGTGCCGCTGGTGATGACGCAGGCGCGGCCGGCGCGGCCACCGGTGCTGCCACCGCCGCGGCGGCTTTGGCGGCTGCGGCGGCAGCGACGACGTCCTCGCGGCGGATGCGGCCACCGACCCCGGTGCCCTTCACGCTGCCCAGGTCGACCCCGCTGTCGGCGGCGAGCTTGCGGATCACCGGAGTCACGTAGGTGCCCTCGGGGACCGGCGCTGGTGGAATGGCCTGCACGGCGGGGGCGGGGGCAGCCGCTGGCGCGGGTGGTACCGCAGGGGTGGGCGGAGTGGGTGGGGTCGGCGGTGCGGACCGCGCAGGGGCGGTGGCCGGGGCTGACGGCTGTGCTGATCGCGGAGCCGGTGCGGGTGCCGGTTCAGCGGCGGGGGCCGGCGCGGCGCTCGCGTCGCCGATCACGCCGAGTTGCGCTCCGACCTGGATGGTCTCGTCCTCGCCGACGCTGATCTCCAGCAGCGTGCCGGCGACCGGGGAGGGGATCTCGGTGTCGACCTTGTCGGTGGACACCTCGACCAGCGGCTCGTCGACCGCGACCTCGTCACCGACCGCCTTCAGCCAGCGGGTGACGGTGCCCTCGGTGACCGACTCGCCCATTTCCGGCAGGGTCACCGAAGTGCCGGAGCCGGTGGAACCACCGGTACCCGCTGTCGGCTTCTCGGCCGGCGCCTCGGTGTCCGTGGAGGGGAACTCCGCCGGCGCCGACGCTTGGGCGGCAGGGACGGCCTCCGGTTCCGGGGCAGCGTGGGTAACGGGTTCCGGCGCGCCTTCGGCGTCCGGCGGGAGGTCGCCACTGCCGCCGGTCACTGCGCCACCCGCGCTGCCGCGGCCGTTGGCGGATGCCCCGGACCCGTCACCGATCACCCCGAGTTCGGCGCCGACCTCGGCGGTCTCGTCCTCGCCCACGATGATCTTCTCGAGCACCCCCGCGTACGGGGAGGGGATCTCCGTGTCGACCTTGTCCGTCGATACCTCGAGCAATGGCTCGTCGACCGCGACCTGTTCGCCGACGGCCTTCAGCCAGCGGGTGACGGTGCCCTCGGTGACGCTCTCGCCGAGAGCCGGCATCTGGACGGAGTGGGACATGAGGTGGATCTCCTGCCTGTGACCGGGTGTCGTGGACTCGGATAGCGGGTTCGGGCGGCTGGGTGGTTCAGCGAGCCGATGGCGCTGTGGGCGCTGGGGTCGATCTGTCGGAACTCAGTCGTGGACGTGCAACGGCTTGCCGGCCAGTGCCAGGATCGCCTC
The DNA here is from genome assembly GCA_017882715.1 of Nakamurella sp. Taxonomy (GTDB): domain Bacteria; phylum Actinomycetota; class Actinomycetes; order Mycobacteriales; family Nakamurellaceae; genus Nakamurella. The sequence continues at coordinate 10,792 of JADGOY010000057.1, forward strand.
GCCGACCGCCTCGTACTGCGACGGGTGCCCGTGCAGGTACGGAGCGACGTCCTCGGGGTGGGCCTCCCAGCCGACGATCAGCTGAGCCTCGCCGAGCAACTCCCCGACCCGGGCACCGACCAGGTGCATACCGACGATCGGGCCGTCCTTGACCCTGACCAGCTTGACCCCGCCGGCGGTCTTCAGGATCTGCGACTTGCCGTTCCCGCCGAGGTCGTAGACATACGTCTCGATCGCCGAATCACCATGCACCTCTTTGGCGTTCGCCTCGGTGAGACCGACGGAGGCGACGTTCGGGTCGCAGTAGGTGATCTTCGGGATCTCCGCGTCCGGGATCACCCTGGGGTTCAGCCCGGCGATATCCTCGGCGACGAAGATGCCCTGCTGGAATCCTCGGTGCGCCAACTGCAGGCCGGGCACGATGTCGCCGACTGCGTAGACGTGCGACAGGTTGGTGTGCAGCCGTTCGTCGGTGATCACCCACCCGCGTTCCATGGAGATGCCGGCCTCTTCGTATCCGCAGCCGGCGGTGTACGGGCCGCGGCCGACCGCGACGAGCAGCAGGTCGGCGGTCAGCGTGGTGCCGTCCTCCAGGCTGACCGTCACCCCGGAGTCGTCCTGCTTGACGCCCTGGAACCGGACCCCGGTCTTGAACGCGATCTTGCGCTTGCGGAAGGCCCGCTCCAGCTGCTTGGACGCCCAGGGATCCTCCAGCGGGACCAGGGTGGGCAGCGCCTCGACGATCGTCACCTCGGTGCCGAAGGACGCCCAGGTCGAGGCGAACTCGACGCCGATGACGCCGCCGCCCAGCACGATCGCCTTCTCCGGGATCCACTCCAGGCTCAGCGCCTGGGTGGAGGTGATCACCCGGCCCTCGATCTCCAGACCTGGCAGGGTGCGGGAGTACGAGCCGGTGGCCAGGATGACGTCAGTGCCGATATACCGGTCGCCGCCCACGACCACGGTGTTCGGTCCGACGAATTTCCCCTCACCCTCGACGACCTGGATCTTGCGGGATTTGACCAAGCCCTGCAGGCCTTTGTACAGCCGATTGATGATGCCGTCCTTGTACTTGAGCAGGGCGGGTACGTCGACGCCGTCGAAGGTGGATTTGATGCCGATGGAGGCGCCCTCCCTGGCTTCGTCGGCGACTTCGGCGGCGTGCAGTAGGGTCTTGGCCGGGATGCACCCCCAATGCAGGCAGGTGCCGCCGACCTTCTCCTTTTCGACCAGGACCACCGACGAGCCCAGTTCGGCGGCGCGCAGGGCCGCGGCGTACCCGCCGGACCCCGCACCCAGAACGACCAGATCGACGTTGGTATCGCTCATCGGATAACGGCTCCTCGGTTCGTGGTGACTCTCGTGCTGGATCTGCGACTGGCGGTCGGTGTCGATCAGGGCGCACCGGTCCCGCCGGGCGGACGGATGAGGTGATCACATGCGCTCCCGACCGGTCCGGCGCGCTGTCCATCTTGGCATCCTCTGCGTCCCGCCGCCCTACGGATGCGCCGCGTTGTGAGGTCCGACCTCACAGGCTCAGACCACCTGCCGGGCGCCGGTGCCCCGCCCAGCTGTCCTGTTCCCCAGCTGCGGCTCAGCCGATCCCCAAATGATCAACAACCATCGACACACGGATCCGGAACACTGGAGTCAACGCCGGCCGATGCGTTGTCGATGCCACCGGGCGCATGCACGCACCGGTGGCTCGAAGGGATAGGACAGGCCGGAACGGACAGGGCGTAGGCAGACAGGGAGTAGAGATGGGAATGTTCTCCTGGTTGCTTCGGCGGCCGGCACGTCCCGGACGTTCGGAACGCAAGGCCGTGACGCAGGAGTTGGCGCTGTGGGCGTCGTTGCGGCGCGGCGTGGAGATCTACGTGGAACCGAAGACGGCCGTGACCGAGACCAGCATCGTGCTGGTGGCGTACGACGGGGAGTTCACCCGGCGGCGGATCGCGTCGCCGAAGGCGGCGCGCGAATTCGCCCACGACAACTCGTTGCCGATCTACGACGCCACGGTGGTCGGCTACCCGCAGCGGATGCGGGACTACTCGCGCCGCCAGAACATCCTGCGGGAACGCGCCGAGCGGGACGCCCTCGGTGACTGACACAAGTCCGGATGGCCCGCTTCAGCGTCCGGCGATGTCCTGTAGGACGGCGAGCAGCGTCCGGACCGGAACTCCGGTCCCGCCCGGGCCGGTGTAACCGTACGGCTTTCCGCTGTTGAACGCCGGGCCTGCGACATCCAGGTGCGCCCAGTCCAGGCCGTCCGGCACAAACGCGGCCAGGTAGTGCCCGGCGACGAGCATGCCGCCGCCCGGCTCGCCGGCGATGTTCGCCAGATCGGCCAGCGGCGACTCCAGGCCCTCCCGCAGGTGCTCGGGCAGTGGCATCGCCCAGCCGCCCTCGCCGACCTCGCGGGCGAGCTCGGCCACCCGGTCCCGAAGCGCCGCCGATCCCATGACGCCCATCGTCCGGTTGCCCAGCGCAGCCACCTGGGCGCCGGTCAGCGTCGCGGTCTCCAGCAGGTAATCAGGGTCGTCCTCGCAGGCCCGGACGATCGCGTCGGCCAGCACCAGGCGGCCCTCGGCGTCGGTGTTGAGCACGTGCACGGTCTTGCCTGCGCCCTTGCCCCTGGTGCCTCCGTAATGCCTCAGCACATCCCCAGGCCGGTAGGCCGTCCCGGAGGGCAGGTTCTCCGCGAGCGCGGCGGTCGCGGTCACCGTGACCGGCAGCTGCAACTTCGCGGCGGCGATCGCCGTGGCGACAACCGCTGCGGCGCCTGCCATGTCGCTGGTCATCTGGTCCATCTTGGCGGCCGGCTTGATCGACAGGCCGCCCGAATCGAACGTGATGCCCTTGCCGACCAGTGCGACCGTCGCCTTCGCGCCGGCCGGGGCGTAGCTGATCCGAACCAGGCGCGGCGGGCGCGACGAGCCCGACCCGACCCCGAGGATGCCGCCGTAGCCACCCTTGGCCAGTGCTTTCTCGTCGAGTACCTCGACCTTCAGGCCGGCGTCGCGAGCGGCCGCCGACGCACGATCGGCGAACACCGCCGGGGGTAGGTCATTCGGCGCCGAGTTCACCAGACTGCGGGCGAAAGTGACTGCCTCGACGGTGATCTCGGCTCTGCGGAGCTCGGCCTTGGCGGTCTTGTCCGCCGACGGAACGGCTAGTACCAGCTGGCCGACCGGCGGCTGGCCGGGCTTCTTGTACGTGTCGAACACATAGGCCCCGAGCAGGTGGCCCTCGGCCGCGGCGCCCAGGTCGATCGTGGACAACGTGGAGACGACCTTGCCGCGTCCGGCCGCCGATCGGGACGCCACCCCAGCTGCCTGACGGACCCGCTCGAGGTGAACCGCGCGATCGTCTGCCTCGCCGTCCGCCGCGCTTGCCGCCGGTGCCCGACCCAACCCGACGGCGATGATGCGCTCCGCGCTGACCAGTCCGGCGCCGGGAATCGTGGTCACCGTGCCCGGTTTGCCGTTGGCTCCGGCCAGCGTCGACGCTGCTGCGACCGAAGCGAATGCCGGATCTGCGGCGACCGGCCCGTCCTCACCCTGGTACACGCCGATCACCAGGGCATCGGCGGTCGCAGTGCTGGGCGAGGCGATGGACAGACTCAGTCGCGTCATGAGGCGCGCTCCTTGGCAGTGGTCGTGGTGGCATCGGTCCTGGTGCCAGTGGTCGTGGCCGGACACTGCACCGTAGTAGGCGTATCCGGAGCGGGTCGGCTCGGGCTACCGTCTGGATCATGGCTGAACCGACCGGCGATTCCGGCGCCACCGACGACGGGCTGCTGCACTCCCCCTTGCACTCCCGGCACCTCGCCCAGGGCGCGGCGATGGGCGCGTTCGGCGGGTGGGACATGCCCATCTCCTATGCCGGGGCCGGGGTGGTGGCCGAGCACACCGCGGTCCGCGCGGCCGTCGGCGTCTTCGATGTCTCGCACTTGGGCAAGGCATCGGTCACCGGTCCCGGTGCCGCTCGGTTCGTCAATGACAGCCTGACCGCCGACCTGACCCGGATCACTCCGGGCCAGGCGCAGTACACCATGTGCTGCAACGCATCCGGTGGCGTTGTCGACGACCTGATCGCCTATCTGGTGTCCGCGGACGAGGTGTTCCTGGTGCCGAACGCGGCCAACACGGCGGCCGTGGTGCAGGCTTTGACCGCAGCGGCTCCGGCGGGGGTGTCGGTCGTGAGCCGGCACACCGACTTCGGTGTGATCGCTGTTCAAGGGCCTGCCTCGTCGGAGGTTCTGGAGTCGTTGGGGTTGCCGACCGGGTTGGACTACATGTCGTGGCTGGACGCCGACTTCGAGGGGGAGCGGGTCCGGGTCTGCCGGACCGGCTACACCGGTGAGCACGGCTTTGAACTGCTGCCCTCCTGGGCCGGCGCGCCAGTGCTGTGGGATGCCCTGCTGCACGAGGCCGGACTGCGCGGCGGGCGGCCGGCGGGTCTGGGTGCCAGGGACACGCTGCGCACCGAGATGGGGTACGCGCTGCACGGTCAGGATCTGAGCCCGGACATCAGCCCGCTGCAGGCTCGGGTGGGGTGGGCGGTCGGCTGGCGCAAGCCCGCGTTCTTCGGGCGCGACGCGTTGCTGGCGGAAAAGGATCGTGGACCGGATCGTTCGCTGTGGGGGTTGCTGGCCCTGGACCGCGGGGTGCTGCGCGGGCATCTGGTCGTCCAGGATGCCGACGGCCACAGGATCGGCGACACCACGTCCGGCACCTTCTCGCCGACCCTGGGGCAGGGCATCGGGCTGGCCCTGATCGACACCGCCGCGGGGGTGACAGAGAACGACGAGATCGCCGTCGACGTGCGCGGACGTCGCATGCGGGTGCGGGTCGTGAGGCCGCCGTTCGTGCCGTCCCACGTGCGGTAGCCCGTCGCTTCCACGGCGCTGGCAGGCGGCCGGGAACGACGGCGAATACCTGATACTTGGACGTCCTAGCATCGGGATATCCTGGTGTCATGACGACCGCGCCGGCCACCACCGGACACGCGCCGGCCACCTTCAGACGCGAGCCGCATCCGGCTCCGATCGGTGCCGGCCGGCTTGCAGAAATCCACGCCGCGCCCGGGTTCGGCCAGTTCATGACGGACCACATGGTGATCATCGACTACCAGGCCGGCACCGGTTGGTACGACCCGCGGGTGGTGCCCTATGGTCCGTTCACCCTCGACCCGGCCACGATGGTGCTGCACTACGGGCAGGAGATCTTCGAGGGGCTCAAGGCCTACACGCAGCCCGACGGGTCGATCGCCTCGTTCCGGCCTGACCAGAACGCGGCGCGGATGGCGCGGTCCGCGGATCGCCTCGGCATGCCGCGGCTGCCGGAGGAGCTGTTTCTCGGTTCGTTGCGCGAGCTGATCGCCGTCGATCGGGCGTGGGTGCCGGCCGGCGGTGACGAGGCGTCGCTCTATCTACGGCCGTTCATGTTCGCCACCGAAGTGGGCTTGGGAGTGCGTCCCTCGTCGAGTTACGTCTACTGTCTGATCGCTTCGCCGGCGGGCGCGTACTTCTCCGGCGGGGTGCGGCCCGTGAGTGTGTGGTGGTCGACGGAGTACGTCCGAGCCGCGCCCGGCGGGACCGGCGCCGCCAAGACGGGCGGCAATTACGCGGCGTCCCTGGCTGCGCAGGCGCAGGCGGCGGAGAAGGGCTGCGACCAAGTTGTCTGGCTCGATGCCGTGGAAAGGCGCTGGGTCGAGGAGATGGGCGGGATGAACCTGTTCTTCGTCCTCGGATCCGGCGCGAACGCGGAGATCGTCACACCCGAGCTCAGTGGCGCGTTGTTGCCCGGGGTCACCCGGGATTCTTTGCTGACGCTGAGCCGCGAATTGGGGTACCCAGCGAGCGAGCGGCGCATCTCGACGGACGAGTGGGCCAAGAAGGCCGACAGCGGTGAGCTGACCGAGGTGTTCGCCTGCGGCACCGCGGCGGTGATCACCCCGGTGGGGTCGGTCAAGCATGCCGACGCCGGGTTCGACATCGCCGGGGGGCAGGCGGGCCCGGTCACCCTCAGGCTGCGCGATGAACTCACCGCGTTGCAGTACGGGCACCGGCCGGATACTCACGGCTGGATGCGGAAGCTTTCGGACCCGATCTGAGTTCTGCCGATCGCACGGCTGGAAAACCACGAAACGGCGGGCCCAATGGGACCCGCCGTTGGGGTGATCGGTCCCGCCGGAGGGTGGACCGATCACCGTCAGACCTCATCACACGACTCAGCCGCGAACGACCTTGCCGGCCTTCAGGCACGAGGTGCAGACGTTCAGCTTGCGCACCGTGCCCGGCGCCACCTGCGCCCGCACCGGCTGGATGTTCGGGTTCCACCGTCGGTGGGTCCGGCGATGAGAGTGGGATACGTTCATCCCGAAACCGGGACCCTTGCCACACACGTCACACACGGCAGCCACGCCGAACACCCCTATCGAATGAATTGCGACCGACCACCGGGGTCGACCAGAGCAGGCGTCGAAGGCCCGGCGTGCGCCGGGCAACCCCACCAGGGTACTGACCCGCGCACGCGGCACCAAATCCGCGCCGACGGCGGCCGCGAGCCACCCCGCCATCCCCGCAGGGCCCGCTTCCGCCGGGTGCACGATGGACGCCATGACGTCCTTCGACGCCGAACTGGTACATCTGTGGTTCCGGCGCGCCCTGGACAGCGACGATCCGCTGATGCCGTTCTGGGGGATCCGCCCCACCGACGAGGAGTCCTCGGTCATCCTCGAGGGCATGGAGATGGTGCTGGCCGCGGTGGCCGACGCCGAACCTGGACGAAGCGTGGTCCGCCCGACGGAGCTGGCTGCGCGGATGCTGCGGAGTTACCTGAGCGCCGTCGCGGCAGGCGTCGCCGAAACCAGGCGGACATTGGCGGGGGCCGGCGCGGAGATGCCAACGGGCGGCGTACCGACCGGCGACGCGGGGTCGTTGGCCCTGGTGGCCGGTCTGAATGCCGGAGCCGCGGCGCTGTACAGCGAGTTCGTCTCCACCGCCTACCGACCGAGCGGCCCGTTCGGCGCATCGGAACCGACCGCAGCGGAATTCGCCCGACTCGCCGGGGTCAGCGCAGCGGAACTGGTCGTCGACGGGGCCGACCTGCATCAGATCGCGGGTGCGGCCGCGGGCGCCGCTCGCGGCTGGCGAGTTGGCCTCCCCCAGAACGCCGGGGAACGGGCGGACTACCGGGTCCGGGCGCTGGTGGGTCTGCTGCTGGTTGCGCTGGAGCGCGTCACCCGGGAGCCCGAACCGCCCGCCGAGCCGGCCAGTTGTGGAGCGGGGCCTGGACAGAACGCCGGGCACACGTTCCCGGCGGAGATCACCTTCCAGATCGGGCTGGACCCCGATACCGCTGGCGCGCTCGTCGCCGAGCTGCGTGGACTGGCTGACGAGGTCACCGTGTGGGCGTCCGGGGAGGGCTCGTGGCAGCGCTTCCACGTCCACACCGACCGGTCGGGCGAGGTGATTGGACAGGCCTACGCCTACGGGACGCCGTTCGATCTGCAGGTCACCGATCGCGGCTGAGTAGTCGGACCAGGGACCGACCACCAAGGCGTGCCGCCGGCGGCACTGTCGGGGGGTGCCGTCAAGATGGAACGACAGCCTGTGCCGGCGGAGGGGAACGATGGACAAGATCGACCTGACCAGCACCCTGGACAGGGTCATCGGCGGGCGAACCGCCGCCAAGCTGAGTGAGCGGCTCGAGCTGCGCACCGTCGGCGATCTGCTCCGGCACTACCCGCGCAAGTACGACCAACGCGGGAAGCTGACCGATCTGGCCGAGCTCATCGTCGGCGAGCGGGCCACGGTGTGGGCGAAGGTGGAGAGCATCGAGGAGCGGGAACTGGGCCACCCCCGCGCCCGCGCCGGCACGCGGACCAAACGCGGGGTCAGCCACATCACCAACATCGTCATCGCCGACAGTCACCGCAAACTCACCTGCACCTTTTTCAACCAGCGGCACTGGTCCAAGCAGCTGCGTCCCGGTGCTGACGCGATGTTCTCCGGGAAGGTCAGCCTGTTCAACGGGAAGCTGCAGATGAGTTCGCCGTCGGTGGCCATCCTCAGTGACGGCCGGGGGGACGGCCGGGGGGACGGAGCGAAGGGGGCACCGGACATCGAGGTCATCGAGTCCTTTCCCGGCGGTGTCATACCGGTGTATCCGCTGGTCGAAGGAGTGACGCAGGCGCTGGTGCAGCGAAGTATCCGCAGCGTGCTCGACGTGCTCGGCGACGTCGTCGATCCGGTGCCGGACGTGCTGCTGGCCGAACACGGCCTGGTCGATTTCGGCACCGCGCTGCATGACATCCACCGGCCGCGCACCGAGGACCACCTGGCCGCCGCACAGCGCCGGCTGCGCTACGACGAGGCACTCGCGGTCCAGCTGGTGCTGGCGCGCCGCCGGGCCGACGCTCGGAACTACCCCGCGGAACCGTGCCCCCGGATCGACGGCGGTCTGCTGGACGAGTTCGACCGCAACCTGCCGTTTGCGCTGACCGTCGGTCAGCAGCTCGTCGGGGAGATCATCGCAACGGATCTGGCCACGATTCACCCGATGAACCGGCTGCTGCAGGGCGAGGTCGGTTCGGGCAAGACAGTGGTGGCGCTGCGGGCGATGTTGCAGGTCCTGGACTCCGGTCGGCAGGCCGTCATGCTGGCGCCCACCGAAGTCCTGGCGGGGCAGCACGCGCGCTCGCTGCGTGACGTGCTCGGTCCGCTGGGCCGCGGCGGTGAGCTCGGGGCGCCGCCGGAAGCGACCACGATCACCCTGTTGACCGGTTCGCTGTCGACGGCTGCTCGGCGAAAGGCGTTGCTGGCCATCGCGTCCGGTCAGCCCGGCATCGCGGTCGGCACCCACGCGCTGCTGTCCGAGGGGGTGTTCTTCGGCAACCTCGGCCTCATCGTCGTGGACGAACAGCACCGCTTCGGGGTCGAGCAGCGGCACGCGCTGCGCACCAGGCACCCGGAGGGGAACCCGCCGCACGTGCTGGTGATGACGGCGACTCCGATCCCGCGCACCGTCGCGATGACCGTGTACGGCGACCTCGACACCTCGATCCTGTCGGAATTGCCGAAAGGTAGGTCACCGATCTCTACCACGGTGGTGCCCGCCGCGGACAAGCCGACGTGGCTGGATCGGGTATGGAAACGGGTCCGCGAGGAGGTCGGCAAGGGGCACCAGTCCTACGTCGTCTGCCCGAAGATCGGTGACGACGACGGCGAGATCCCTGATGACGGCAGTGATCTCGAGTCGGGCGAGGATGGGTCGGCGGGGCGGCGGCCGCCGCTGTCGGTGACCGCGGTGGCACAGATGCTCAGGGACGGTCCGCTGGTGGGCCTGCGCCTCGGGGTGTTGCACGGGCGGTTGCCGTCCGGTGAGAAGGACGAGGTGATGCGGGCTTTCGCCGCTGGGGACATCGACGTGCTGGTGGCCACCACGGTGATCGAGGTCGGTGTGGACGTACCCAACGCGTCCATGATGGTGATCATGGACGCCGAGCGTTTCGGCATGTCCCAACTGCACCAGCTGCGGGGCCGGGTGGGCCGTGGTTCGGCCCCGGGGGTGTGCCTGCTGGTGACCGAGGCGCACGAGAACGCTTCCGGCCGTGCGCGTTTGGATGCCGTGGCGAAGACGAACGACGGCTTCGCGCTCGCCGAGGCCGACCTGGAGCTGCGCCGGGAGGGTGACGTGCTGGGCACCTCGCAGGCCGGCCGGGCAACATCGTTGCGGCAGCTGTCGATGCTCCGCGACAAGGAGGTGATCGCCCAGGCTCGGGAGGATGCCCAGGGGTTGGTCGGTGACGACCCGGAGATGTCGCAGTGGCCTGGCCTGGCCGAGATGGTCTCCGCGGTCATCTCGGCGGAGAGCCAGGACTACCTGGACAAGGGGTGATCGGAGCCGGCTGCTCCGCAGCGCTCGCCAAGGACTCGCGCTCGCTGCGGTGACGGCAATACACACCGTCGTCATCTGGGGACGCTACGTTGCGCAGGGCGGGTGCACCGCCTGAGCCGGCGGCACGCAGGGGGTGGTGAGGTGTTCACGAAGATCCTGGTCGCCAACCGCGGTGAGATCGCGATCAGGGCTTTCCGGGCGGCGTACGAACTCGGCATCGCCTCGGTCGCGGTCTTCCCGTACGAGGATCGCAATTCCATTCACCGGCAGAGGTCCGACGAGGCCTATCAGATCGGCGAGCGCGGCCACCCGGTGCGCGCCTACCTG
>JADGOY010000058.1 GCA_017882715.1 Nakamurella sp.
GAAACGCCCGGTCCCATCCCGAACCCGGAAGCTAAGCCCTTCAGCGCCGATGGTACTGCACCGGCCACGGTGTGGGAGAGTAGGACACCGCCGGACACACATCGCAGAACAGGGGACCTCCTGAAGAGGTCCCCTGTTCTGCGTTTATGTGCGCAGCACCGAGCGGGGAAAGGCGAGGGCGGGCGCGTGGACAGCGCGTTCGCCCCAGAGCTTTGAGGGGGGACATCGCGGGACTTTCGAGATTCTGCGCGGCTCGTCAGGACGTCAGGACTCAGCGCCACTTTCATTCAGGACTCAGCGCCCACACCCTTCATCGCTCGGCGCCACTTTTCAGGACTCAGCGCTCAGCACATTGTGGCGTGAAGTCCAGAATGCCGGCGCTGCGAATGGGTCGGCGGGACTGCCGCCGCGCCGGCCACTGCGTGGCCGCGGAATGCGGCCATTGCGGTCGCCGCGCCGATATGCCCTGCGGGCGGGCCATCACCGGTACCGCTACCCACCGCTCACGCAGGGCCGCGCCGGGACCAGGCTTCCCACCGCGCTCACGCAGGGCCGCGCCGGGACCAGGCCTGGAACAGGCGCGGTGATCGGCACAGCGAGCCGGGGTCGGCGGCAAATTCGGTCAGGCTCGCCCGGCGGGCCGGGAAGTGCCCGATGCAATTTGCGGCCGAGCTGCGGGGTCACTACCGTGCCGCTCGAGGACCCGCTGATAATCCTCCACCCAGAAATCGAAAACCCTGGTTCGGTGGATCGCAGAAAGAGCCCCCCTCGAGATCGGCATCCTCCACGACGCGGATGGCGTACCGCTCGATGCCGGGACTGTAGGACTCGCACCGTCGGAGTCAAGAAATCGACGGAGATCCCCGGTTCTTCCGCGGTCGGAAGGCCATGCCCCCGGACCGCGCGACTCGGCCCGCAGTCCCGCCCTGGAACAGGCCTACGAACGGCTGACCGTCGCCGATTTGATGTCCCGGGCGCTGACGTCGGAGACCTCGGTGGACCCGCAGATGGCCGACGACCACCTGGGCCTGGTGGACGCCTACGAGCGCTCCGATGTTGCGGCCGCCCGTCGCATCATCGTCGACCACAACGCGCCGGCCAAACAGAACCAGCGCGCCGATCTCGCCGCACTCTCCGTCCGGTCGCCGCAGCCAGGTTCGTCACAGCCAGGTTCGTCGCAGCCAGGTTCGTCGCAGCCAGGTTCGTCGCAGCCAGGTTCGTCGCAGACAAGGGAGACTTGATGACCCACGAGTCGTTCACCGTCGACGAGCTGACAGTGCTGTCCGATGGTCTCGCCTATCGCGAGTTCCTGCGGCGCGCGGCGATGTCGCTCGGGCTGTACCGGTTGCCGGTCGGCGGGACGGATGCCCAGCACCCGCACTCGTCCGACGAGGTCTACATCGTGCAGCGGTCACGCCCTGCTGCTGGTCGAAGGGACCGCCATCGAAGTGGGCCCGGGCAGCGTGGTCTCCGTCGACCAAGGCCGGGAGCACCACTTCACCGACATCACCGAGGAATTGGTCATTCTTGTGGTGTTCGCTCCGCCGGAGGTCCCGGACTGACCCGCTCCGCCCAACGCCGTGGGTCAGGGACGGCATGAACCCATGGAACCGCACCGATGCCCCGACATAGTCCGCGACATCGACAGGTTTGGCGGCCCGAAGGCGCGGAACCGACTCCAGCGCGAGCGCACGGAATTCGGCCAGTTGCTGGACTGAGCTGACCGACGGTCAGTTCCGTCACGCCGAGTTCGATGATCAGCCGGGCGTCGAAGGCGTCGTCGGAACGCGCCGCGTCGAGTGGGTGACCACGTATCCGCAGTCGGCGGTGCGCAGCACCAGACCCTCGCCGACCAACCGGGTGAGCGCGTAGTGGATCGAGGACAGCCCGGCCCCCACGGATTCCGCGAGTGTCGCGGCGTCCAGCGGCTGGTCGGGCTTGAGCATGCAATCGAGCACCATCGATCGCGCCTGCTGGTAGGTCTTGGCGTCCTGAGCAAGTTCGAATCTGCCGAACTTGCCGCGGTAATAGGCCAGCGGCGATCCGTCTCGCGCCTGCGCATGCACGACGTCGGCGAGGAAAACCCGATGCGTCCCACCGGTGACTGCACGCTGTACTCGACGTCCTCGGGACGATCCGAGTAACCGACGCCCACCATGTCGGGAGCGAGGACGTGGAAGTCCTCGCCGAGCGCGGGAAAGGCGCATCTGGTCGGTAACAGCTTCGGCGGCGCGATCGCCTTGCGCATCGCGGCCCAGCACCCCGAGCGGGTCGACCGGTTGGTGCTGATGTGCAGCATGGGAGTGGACTTCCCCATCAAGCGAGGGCCTGGATACCGTCTGGGGCTACGAAGGAACGATCGAGAGCATGCGGAGCGTCCTCGATTTCTTCGCGTACTCCCAGGATCTGGTCAACGAGGAACTGGCCCAGGTTCGATACAAGGCCAGCGTGGAACCAGGCTTCCAGGAAGCCTTTTCGGCGATGTTCCCGGCGCCCCGGCAACGCTGGGTCGACGCGATGACCACATCCGACCCCGAGATCAGCAAGCTGCCGTACCGGACGCTGGTCATGCACGGCCGGGAGGACAAGGTCATTCCGGTGTCCAACTCGTACAAACTCGATCGAGGAACTGCTCGACAACGCCGACCTTGCGGTGTCTCGCATTGCGGACACTGGTCCATGATCGAGCGCACTGCCGACTTCAACCGGCTGGTACGAGACTTCTTCCTGGGCAAGCCGACCAAGCCCGTGATCACGGGCAGCGACGAGTAGGAACGTCGTGGCCACCAAGATCAACGAAGTGACCAGTCCGGAAGCTGACACCGCGAACGGCGCCGACGGCGGCCGGACCGACCTGTCGGCCCGGGATCCCCAACTGCTGCGGCGGATCTACGAAATGATGGTTCTCACCAGGGCGGTCGAAGACCGGATGTCGCCATGTACAAGGGCGGCGATCTGCTCGGCTCGCTCTACACCGGGCACTGGCACGAGGGGATCAGTGTCGGTGCCGCGTCGACCCTGCGACCCGACGACTACATGGCGCCGATCCACCGCGATCTCGGCGCCCACCTCTATCGCGGCATGGAGCCCTGGCAAGTGATGGCCAGCTTCATGGGCAAGGCCGCATCGTCAAGCAGTTGCACGGCGGGCTGTCCGGGTTGCTCAAGCGCCGCAAGGTGCAGGTGATCATCGGCGCCGGCAAGCTGACCGCCGACGGCACCGTCGAGGTCGACGGGCAGTCACTGCGTGGCCGCGCCACCATCGTGTGCACCGGTTCGGTGCCGCGCGCGATTCCCGGCATGGACGTCGACGGGGTTCGGGTGATCAATTTCCGACCATGCCACCAACAGCCAGGCCGACCAGCTGCCGAAGCGGGTCGCCGTCATCGGCAGCGGTGTGATCGGTGCCGAGTTCGCTTCGGTGTACACCGATCTCGGGTCGAGACCACGCTGCTCCGAGGCGATGAACGACGGCGTGCTGCCGATCGGTCCGGATCGTGACATCGCGAATGTGCTGGCCAAGTCGTTGGCCAAACGCGGCACCAAGATCTACGCGGAGGCGCGGGTCGGCTCGCTGCAGCACTCCGAGACCGGGCTGATCGTGCCGTTCGAGACGCCCAAGGGTTCGGACAAGATCGAGGTCGATCAGGTCCTCGTATCGATCGGCCGGCGGCCGGTGACCGAGGGCATCGGTGCCGACCAAGCCGGCGTGCGGATCGACGAGCGAGGGTTCATCGAGGTCGACACGAACACGATGCTGACCTCGCTGCCGGGGGTGTACGCCATCGGCGACTGTGTTGGTACCCCCGGGGTTGGTACCCCCGGGCTGGCTCATGTCGCTTGTGCCGAAGCGGTTGTCGCGGTCGACCACATGCTGGGCGAGACGCCGGTGCCGGTGGACTACGGCAAGGTTCCGTGGGTCGTCTACACCTACCCCGAGGTTGCCTGGTCCGGGCTCACCGAGGCGCAGGCGAAGGCCGCCGGTCGCAACGTCGTCGTGCACAAGCATTCCTTCGCCGGCAACGGCCGGGCCATGATCCTCGGCGAGACAGATGGGCTGGTCGAGATCGTCGCCGAGAAGGACGGCCGATTCTCGGCTTCCACATCGTCGGACCGTGGGCCAGCGAACTGCTGCACGAGGGATACCTGGCGGTCAACTGGGAGGCGCTGCCCAGCGACGTCGGCCGGTTGATCCACGCACATCCGAGCCTTTCGGAGGCGATCGGCGAAACCATGATCACCTTCTCCGGCCGCTCGCTGCACGGCTGAGGTCGGGCACTTCCGCACACCGCTGCCACGCGCCACACACTGGGAGACACTGCATGTCGAATGACGAGTGGGTCGTCACGATGCCCAAGTTGGGCGAGACGGTCACCGAGGGTGAACTCATCAACTGGTTCAAGGAGGTGGGTGATGCGGTCGCGTTCGACGACCCGCTGTTCGAGGTCTCGACCGACAAGGTGGATTCCGAGATCCCCAGTCCTTACGACGGTGTGATCGCCGAGATCCTTGTGGCATCAGGGGAGACCGTCCCTGTCGGAACGCCCCTGGTGCGGATCGCGCCACCCGGCACCGCCGCCGGCGACGAGGGCAACGCGGTCCAGAACCGGCTTCCCTCGGCTTCGCACCTGGTGGCCGCCACCGGCGGCCCCGCGCTCGGTGACCCCGCCGCGCCGCAGATGGATGGCTCGGAGGGACCGTCGGACGAGGACGTCCACCTCTCGGCCCCGATCGGCATCGTGCACGACATCACCATGCCCAGGCTGGGCGAGACGGTCACCGAAGGCACCATCGGATCGTGGCTCAAACAGGCCGGCGACACTGTCGAGTTCGACGACCCGCTGTTCGAAATCTCCACGGACAAGGTCGACTCCGAGATCCCCAGCCCGTACGACGGGGTGCTGCTGGAGATCCTGGTGCAGGCCGGCGAGACCGTTCCGGTTGGCACCCCGCTCGCTCGGATCGGTGAACCGGGCGGGGCGGGGGCCGCGGCGGACGGCCCGGTCCCTGCGACCGCTTCTTCGGGTTCGACGCCCGATGCCGTTTCTGCGCCGATCCCGGCGACCGGCTCGGGCAACGGCGTGGCGCCGATCGCTCGTGGCGCCGGGGTCCTGCTGTCCCGCTGGTCCGCAGGCTGGTCGCCGAGAACGGGTTGGACGTGGGTGCGATCAACGGCACCGGCGTTGGTGGCTGGATCCGGCGAGAAGATGTCCAGCAGGCCGTCGCCGACGGCGGTGCCGTTGCCGCCCCGGCCGCGCTGACCACGGCGCCCGCCACGCCGGCAGCGGCGAAACCCACGCCGGCACCAGCCGCGGCGACGACCCAGCCGGTGCCTGCCGGAACCAGCGACCCGCGCGAGGGGATCGTCACCCTCTCCCGGATGCGGCTCGCCGTGGCCGGCGGCATGATGGCTTCGCTGGCGAACTCCGCGTCGGTGTGGACTTCATCGAGGTCGACTTCGACAACGTCGAGAAGGTGCGCCGGAGGTACAAGGACACGTTCAAGAAGGAAACCGGTGCGTCGCTGTCGTACCTACCCTTCGTGTCGCGGGCGACAATTGACGCGTTGCGGGCGTTTCCGACGGTCAACTCCTCGATCGACATCGAGGCGAAAACCATGACCCCGTACCCCTATGTGAACCTCGGCATCGCCGTCGATCTCGATCAACAAGGCCTGGTGGTGCCTGTTATCAAGGACGCGGACAGTCTCAACATGCGGGGTGTCGCGAAGCGGATCACCGAGTTGGCAGGGGCCGCGCGGGGTAAGAAGTTGGGTTCGGAGGACATGAAGGGCTCGACGGTCACGATCACGAACCCCGGCCCTTTCGCCAGCTACGCGTCCTCACCGATCATCAACCGCCCGAACGTCGCGATTCTCTGCACCGACGGGGTGAAGCGGCGGCCGGTCGCGGTGGGCGATGCGATCGCTATCCATCCGACCGGGATCATCGGGCTGGATACTGGCGTATCCCTACCGCAACTTCGTCAGCCAGGGGAACCTGGCCATGGGGTTCTTCTTCGCCATCCTGATGTGGGGCATCGCCTACCAGGGCTACGATGCCCTCTTCCCGGCCTTCTACCAGGAGCTGTTCGCGACCAAGACCCGGGTCACCGCGTTCGCCGTCTCGCAGAACATCGGAACCTTGATCACCGCATTCCTGCCGGCGATCTACGGCGTCATTGCCGTCCCACGCCGGGCGAGTGCGTGGTCGACAAGAAGTTCGTTCCCGACACTGTCCTGTCATCGGGCCAGACCTGCCGGGCGACGGCCGACGCCATTGACACTCAGGTCATCTGGGTGGTCGGCAGC
This sequence comes from Nakamurella sp., assembly GCA_017882715.1. GTDB lineage: Bacteria > Actinomycetota > Actinomycetes > Mycobacteriales > Nakamurellaceae > Nakamurella. Next base: position 6,309 of record JADGOY010000058.1, read on the forward strand.
AACACCCTCGGGTTGGCGATCATCGCGGCAATTGCCTGCTGGTCGGCTCGGGAGACCTTCCGGATCCACCTCAACGACCTCGGCAACAAGAATGCCGTGCCGATTCCTCGCGACGAGTACGACCGGATCCGGACCACCTGGGTGGACGTGCCGGTCGGAGCGCCTCCTGAAAGTACCTGAGACTCTATGTCACGGGCGGCCGGTCGACCTCCGTCGACCGGCCGTTCCGCGTCTGCCATCCATCCATCCATCCACCCGCTCCCGCTCGCGAAAGAAGACGCAATGCCATCCGTCACCGTCATCAACGGACCGAACCTCAACCTGCTCGGCACCCGGAAGCCCGAGGTCTACGGCCACACCACCATCGCCGATGTCGAGGAGCTGTGCCGCAAGGAGGCCGGCGGACTGGGCCTGGACCTGGTGTTCCTGCAGTCGAATTACGAAGGTCAGCTGATCGACTGGATTCACGAGACCGGTGCCGCGGTCAAGGCGGGCACCTCCATCGGGGCGGTCTACAACCCAGGCGCGCACACCCACTACTCCTACGCGATCCGCGACGCCATCGAAGGTGCCAGCCTGCCGGTGATCGAGCTGCACATCTCGAACGTGCACGCGCGGGAGGACTTCCGGCATCACTCGGTCATCTCGCCGGTGGCCCGCGGCATCGTCGTCGGATTCGGCGTCCCCGGCTACGCGCTCGCGATCACCGGCATCCACCGGCTGCACGAGTCGTCGTTGGTGAGCGGAGTCCGGAAGTGACCTCGGTACGCATCGCGGTGGCCGGCGCCGGTCTGATCGGTCAGCGGCACATCGAGGAGAGCGACGCGAGTCCCTCGGCATCGGTGGCCGCCATCGTGGACCCGTTTCCCGCGGCCGCGGAGATCGCGGAGAAGTTCTCCGTCCCGCTGTACTCATCCCTGGCGGAGCTGTTCGAGAAGGACAAGCCCGACGGGGTCATCCTGGCCACCCCGAACCAGCTGCACGTCGCCGGTGGTCTCGCATGCGTGGCGGCCGGCGTGCCGCTGATCGTCGAGAAGCCCATCGGCGATTCGGTGGAGGCGGCGACGCAGCTGGTCGAGGCCGGGGAGGCAGCCGGTGTGGCGGTGCTGACCGGGCACCATCGCAACTACAGCCCGATCATGAGCACGGCGCGGGAGATCTTGCAGAGCGGTGCCCTCGGGTCGGTGGTGGCCGTGGTGGGCACCGCGCTGTTCTACAAGCCGGACGACTACTTCGAGGTCGGCGGCGGGTGGCGCCGTCAGGCGGGCGGCGGGCCGATCCTGCTCAACCTCATCCACGAGGTCAACAACCTGTTGTCGCTGGTCGGGGACATCGTCCGAGTGCAGGCGGTGACGTCGAACGCTACCCGTCACTTCGAATTGGAGGACACCGCGGCGATGGTCTTCACCTTCGCCAGCGGTGCCTTGGGCACCTTCCTGCTGTCCGACACCGGGGCGTCGCCCCGATCCTGGGAGCAGACGTCGCAGGAGAACAAGAGTTACGCCAGCTACCCCGACGAGGATTGGTACCACATCGCCGGCACCACTGGTTCGCTGTCGATCCCGACGATGCGGCTGAAGGTCTACTGCGGCGCCCTGGGAGCCCTGCCCTACGAAACCTCAACGGCGAGCGTCGATCGCAGCGACCCGCTCGCGTATCAGATCGAGCATTTCGCTGCCGTCATCCGCGGCGAGGCGACCCCGATCAGTAGCGGGCGTGACGGGCTGAAAACGTTGATCGTGGTCGACGCCGTGATCCAGGCAGCTCGCAGTGGACGGCGGGTCGAGATCGCGGGGTGATCTCGGACGCGCCGGCCACCCGTCCCCGATGGCCGACCCTACCTCGCCGGCCGCCCCCTCCTTATTGGCGCGGATCAACTTCCCGAGCGCGGATAAACTCGCGTGGAACGTGACGCATGGGACGCAAGTCAACGACTTCATCCGCGCGCCGGACGCCGCTGGGGCCCTCGCTGCCGCCAGAACGCCGCCTGAGCGCCGCCGTCAGCGCGCGGCGGTCAGCACCTCGCGGGCGGCATCGGCCGCGGCCTGCGCCGCCGACGTCGACACCCCGAGGTCGTGCGAGATGACCTCGACCGCGATGACGGCTGGCTGTCCGCCCTTGGCCTGCAGCGTGCGAACAACTCCCACTGCGTCGCCATGGCCCTGGCCGGGCGGCAGCCGATGGCCCAGGGATTCCGTCCGGGGCGGGTCCGTCGGTTCGGCGAGCACGTCACACAGCTGGACGGACACGATCCGATCGGCGGGGACATCTGCCAGGTCGGCCGGCGTCATCCCTGCCCGGCGCAGCGTCCGAGGTAGCTGATCCCGCTTGGCCGGTCTGTGGCGCCGCAAGCCGACCCAGGGTGGATTCCTGCAGGGCGAGCAGGGATCGCAACGCGTCGACGCCGGCCCGCTTCGGTTCCGACTGCCGGAACACATCGTTGAAGACCTCCAACGACAGCGGCCCGCTGTATCCGGCCGTCAGCACGTGGCCCAGGAAGGCGGACAGGTCGAAGGTGCCCTGACCCGGGAACAGCCGGTAGTGCCGGCTCCACTGCAGGACGTCCATGTCCATGTGCGGGGCGTCGGCGAGCTGGAGGAAGAACAGCTTCTCGCCGGGGATCTGTTCGATGCCCGCGGGGTCGGAGCCCCGCGAGAGGATGTGGAAACTGTCGACGCACAGGCCGAGCGCCGGGTGGTCGGCTCGCGGCACGATTTCCCACGACTGCTCGTAGGTGTTGACGAATCTGCCCCAGGCCAGCGCCTGGTAGGAGACCCGCAGGCCGCGTTCGTGTGCCCGGGAAGCGAGCCGGTGCAGCTGCTCGGCGATGCGGTCGTCGTCGAGGGCGTCGGGGGCCACCGAGGAGCAGACCAGGATTTGATCGGTGCCCAAATCCTCCATGACGTCGAACTTGCGGTCGGCCCTGCGCAGGTTGGCCTCGAGGATTTCCGGTCGCGCGCTGTCGAAGTCGCGGAAAGGTTGGTAGAGATCGATGGAAAGCCCGAGCTCCGCGCACCGCGACCGAACCTGGGCCGCCGACCACGGCGAGGCGACGAAGTCGGGTTCGAAGATCTCCACCCCGTCGAACCCGGCGGCGGCCGCCGCGGCGAGCTTCTCCGCGAGGGCACCGGAGATGCAGACTGTCGCCAAGGCGGTGCGCAGGGATGTCGTAGGGCTGACGGGGTCTGCCTCCGGAGTCGCGATGTTGGGCGCGGCGGACATCGATCTGGTGGTCATGGACCCGGTGGAAACCGACATCGTCGTCCCCCTGGATTGGGGTCACAATCTAGGGTGACCGGTGAGTGCGGGGCCTCGACCTGCCCGGGTCGACCTTCGGCCAGACAGGTCTCTTTCCGGCGACGATCGTCCCCGCATTCCGGCACCGCTGTGACGGGGTTCCAACCAGCGGGAGGTTGTCAGCACGGCCCATGGCCCGACGGAAGGATGAGCGGATGGCACCCGAACTGCCCGAAACACTGCGCGAGGTCGCCGAGCGCGCAGCGAACGTGCTCGCGCCGGAGGCCAACGTGTTCGAGGACACGGATGCCGCCGGTTTCCGCGACGCGTTGACTCAGGCACTCCGCTCGTCACTGAGGCATCCGGTGACGCCGGTGCGCGCCGGGGTGCACCTGACGACCGATCTGGTGAAGATCCCGGTCGTCGCGTCGCTGCGCTGGCTCGGCCGCACGCCGCAGCCCCCGGTCGATGTTGATCCGAAGGATCGCCGTTTCGCGGCGGCCGCCTGGGACGCCAATCCGGTGTTCTACTCGATCCGACTGGCGTACCTCGCGTCGGCCCGATTCGCCCGGGATGTCGTCGGGTCGGCCAGCATGGAGGCCGACGCCGCCCGCAAGGCCATGATGGCGCTGGACCTGATCATCGATGCGGTCGCGCCCACCAACTTCCTGCCCACCAACCCGGCGGCGTTGCAGCGAGCGTTCGACACCGCGGGCTCCAGCCTGATCAAAGGCGCCAGGAATTTCGTCGGCGACGTGCGGCACAACGGCGGTAAACCCAGCCAGGTGGACAGCAGCGGCTTCACGCTAGGGGAGAACCTGGCCTGCACGCCGTCGAAGGTGGTCTACCGCAACGACCTGATGGAACTGCTGCAGTACGAACCGCAGACTCCCCAGGTGCACGCGGCGCCGCTGCTGTGCAGCCCGCCGTGGATCAACAAGTACTACATCATGGACCTCGCGCCCGGCCGGAGCTTCATCGAATGGGCGGTGCAGCACGGCCGGACCGTGTTCGCCATCAGTTACAAGAACCCGTCCGCGGACATGTACGACACCACCATGGACGACTACCTGGTGGACGGTCCGCAGACCGCGCTCGACGTGATCGAAGAGATCACCGGCGCCGACACCATCGACATCGTCGGGCTCTGCCTGGGCGGCGCGATGACCGCGATCACCGCCTCGTACCTGACCCAGGACGGGGACAGCCGGATCGGCACCTTGACCCTGCTGAACACGATGCTCGACTATGCCGAGCCCGGCGCGCTCGGCGCGTTCACCGACCGGCGGACCGTCGACCGGCTCGAGAAGAAGATGCTGAAGGAGGGTAAGCTCGAGGGTGAGACGATGGCCGGCACCTTCGACATCCTGCGGGCCAACGACCTGATCTTCAATTACGTGGTGTCGAACTGGCTGATGGGCCGGCCGCCTCCGGCGTTCGACATTCTCGCCTGGAACGCCGACAGCACTCGGATGCCGGCAGCCATGCACGCGTTCTACCTGCGCAACTTCTATGTGGAGAACAATCTCGCCGGCGGCACGATGCAGATCGCCGGCAAGACCATCGATCTGAGCGTGATCAAGAACTCGAGCTACGTGGTCAGCGCGATCAATGATCACATCGTGCCGTGGGAGTCGGCCTACAAGTCCGTCGGCTTGGTCAGCGGGCCGGTTCGGTTCGTGCTGGGCAGCGGCGGCCACATCGCGGGCATCGTGAGTCCGCCGGGACCCAAGGCCTGGCACCTGGTCAGCGAGGACGAGCTGACGCCGCCGACCTCCGGTGCGGAGTGGCGTGGCACTGCGGAGCGGCGCGTGGGCTCGTGGTGGGAGGACTGGACGGTGTGGTCGGAGGCTCACTCCGGGCCGCTGCAGGCACCCCCGCCGATGGGAAGTGCGACGCACCCGGTGCTGGGCGAGGGCCCAGGCGGGTACGTCCACACCTGAGTTCGCGCGGATCAACTTCCCGCGCGCGGATGAATTCGTGTACTCCCGTCACACCAACACCACAGCCGGCGACTTGACGCGCGCCGGTGATGTTGATCCGCGCGGGTGACGGGGGTCGGTGCCGTCAGCTGGGGGCGGTGCCGTCAGCTGATGACGGCCAGCATCGCGGGTTCACGGGTGGCCTGCGCGTCACGAGCGTCGCCCGCGAGTTCCCTGGACAGGCTGCGAGAGGCGATGGCCAAGGCCGCCATCACCGGCCGCAGCTGATGCCCGAGGTCGCCCACGGCCAGTTCGATGGCGGCGACGACCTGCCCGCCCGGCCCGAACACCGGCATCGCGACCCCGCAGAAGCCTGCCTGCAGTTCCCACCGGGTGACGGCCACCCGGGTCAGCCGGGTGACCGCCAGGGCGCGGCGGAACCGTTCAGGTGAGGTCATCGTGTACTGCGTGTCGTGTACTGCGTGTCGGGCCGCATCCGTCGCGTGATCATTATCTCCACGGTGCGGGCCTGCGAGAACGCCAGCAGCGCCCGGCCCACAGCGGTGGGATGCGCGGGCAGGGTCGCGGCGGGCGTGAACCGATGACGCCGGACGGGGCCCTGGCTGCTTTTCGATGTACGCGACCTCCAGGTCGTGCAAGACCCCGAGCCGGGCGCGGCTTCTGGTCGCACCGGCCAGATCCTCCAGTACGCACGGTGCGCGTTCGGCGATGCTGGGCGGACACGCGTCGACGGTGCCGATCACGCGCAACGGCAAGCCGGCCCGGTGCTGGCCGTCCTCGGTGCGCTCCAACAGTCGCCAGGACGCCAAATCCGATGTCAGCCGATGCGCCGTGGAAATCGGTAGCCCGGCCAGCCGGGCGATCTCCGTCAAGGAGTGCTCACTGCCCTCGGTGAACGTCAGCAGGATAGAAGTGATCTTGCTGGTCACCGATCGACCCGATTCGGCGGAATTTCCGGCCACGTGATCACTCCTCCACGTTGTGGAGCACGCGAGCGACTGTCGCGCAGCGGGCAGCGGTGATCAGATCCTTGCCCAACTCAGCAAACACAACAGGGGTCCGCACCTACCAGCGCGTCATTCCGCAGAAACCATCCGTGACACGGATGGAGTGAAGGGCCTTCCGGCTGATGTGCATCGATTCCCGGGTATAACGGGCAGCCATCGCTCCTCCTCTGGGTGTCGGTGTCGCGTAGGCGGTTCGGTCGAATGAGCAATGGACGTGTCCGGGCGTGAGCGATACTCATGGCGGCGAGACCTTTCGATGGCCCCACCAGTCCCGGACCGGCTGTCGGTCAGCGATATCCCGACAACTCGCAGACCGCTGGACTGTCAAGCCAACCCACCTGCGCGTCGTGTGCGCTGTGCGGATGATCGGCACGCCCGGCAGCTCGTCATGAGTTCTTCGAGGAATGACCATCGGTTCCGAAGACACTTCCCACCAACGGGTTTCATCGGTCCACAACAAATGGGGGAGCACATCGCGGTGGCCCGGTACCGCTCCTGGGGTCCCTGTTCATTCGGATTTCGGATCGACTTTCCTCGGGTTCGGCGATCCGAACCCAGGGTGTTCCCTCGGGGCGACGAATGGGACGAACCGGAACGCTGGTGAGGTGGAGTTGGATTGGCTTGAGACGTTCCTGGCCGTGGTGGACCGTGGCGGGTTCACCGTGGCGTCGGCGCACGTCCACCGGTCCCAGTCCAGGGTCAGCGCGCATATCGCCGCGCTCGAACGCGAGCTGGGGGTCCGGCTGATCGACCGTTCGCACCGCCCGGCGGCGGTGACATCGGCGGGCCGACTCTTCGCCGGCCACGCGCGGCAGATCCTGGCCGAGGTCGGCTCGGCGCGATCTGCGATCAGCTGCTATGAGCAAGTCGGACGACGAGACCCTGGCGGTCCTGACGATTCCGTGCATCGGCTCGACATTGTTCCCGGTATTCGCCGAGACTCTGCTCAGGCAGCCCGGCGCGCGATTCGCCCTGTCCGAGAGAGGTTTTCGGGGTGGTGAGGCTGGCGACGCCGCCGAGGAATTCGCGCTCGCGGTGCTTCCGACGCTGGCCCTCCCCATCCACCAGGGTTCCGGGAGCGGGTGCTCTGGACAGAGCCGATCAAGGTCGTGGTCCCGGCGGATCACGAGTTGGCGCGGGAGTCGACGCCGCTCGCCGTGGACCGGCTCGTCGGCTATCCACTGGTGATCAGTGGGAACTGGAGTTCCGGCGGCGGCGCGCTGGTGATGGTGAGCGCGTATGGAATCGAGCTGCAACGCAGGGTCGGCGTCGACGCGCCGGCGACGCTCGTCGAGATGGTGCGCCTGCGGCTAGGGGTCGGTGTACTGACCGCGGTAACCCTCGAACAGTCCGACACCTCGGGTCTGATCGCGCTCGACATCGGCGATGCGCGGATGAACGTCGAGGTGGCCGCCTTTGGTCCGACACGCTGCCGGCCACCGAGATCGGACGAACACTGCACGCGGTCCTGCTCGATGCGCCGCTTCCGCGGGAGCGTCGCCACCCGGATCAGCCGCCTGACCGGCGTCGGCGCCATCGTTGCCGGCTGCACCACTTGGCAGCCGCGCTAGGGTCGGATCGAGATCTTCGCCCCCGGACGCTGAGACGGATGGATGTGCCCGAAGCCTGAGCACCAGGAACACCTGAGAACCAAATGGACACGAGAACCCACTACACGAGAACCCACTACACGAGAACCCACTACACGAGAACCCACTACACGAGAACCCACTACACGAGAACCCACTACACGAGAACCCAATAGGACACGATGGTCCCGTTCGTCGGACGGCAACCCGAGCTCGCGGTCCTGCAGGCACGCCTGGCCGAAGCGCTCGCCGGTCGCCCGCAAACCGTGCAGATCCAGGGACCCGCGGGCATAGGCAAGACGGCGCTGCTCGAGCACTTCGTTCGCGACCCCTGCGTCGCGCCCGGACCGGCCGTGCTGTGGGCCAGCGGCGAGGAAACCGAGCAGTTGCTGGCCTACGGCCTGATCGAACAGTTGGTGCATTCCGCCGACGCTTCGGCTCGACCGCCCGCCGGCGCTGCTGATACGGCGACCGCTGCAGGCGCGGCACTGATGAATCTGGGGCCTCGGACACCGTCGTGATCAGCTGGACGACCCGGTCACGGTCGGTGCCAGGTTCCTGGAGTTCCTCGACCGGCTGGATCGCCGCGGGGCGATCCTTGCCGTGGACGACGCCCACTGGGCAGATCGACCGTCGTTGCAGGCGCTCATCTTCGCGTTGCGTCGGCTGGTGGCCGACAGCGTCATGGCCATTGTCGCCGTTCGCGACGACCGGGCGGCTGACCTCCCGGAGAGCCTGGGCACGTTGATCAGGAAGCAGACCGGCACCGTGTTGCGGCTGCGAGGTCTTGACGAGGACGACCTTCTCGAGCTCGCTGCCGCGATGGGAATCGACGGTGTCAGCGCCGGCGCCGCCCGCCGGCTGCGATACGGAACGCAGGGAAATCCATTGCACGCCAGGGCATTGCTCGAGGAATTCCCGCCGTCCGAGTGGGGCCCGGATCAGGAGTTGCTGCCCTCGCCGCGGTCATTCCGACGGCTCGTCCAGGACCGCTACCAGGCATGCTCCGAGCCGACCCGCCAGTTGATCGACGCGATCGCGGTGCTGGGTTCACACAGCCGGTGGCCGCCCGCTGGCCAAGCTGGCTGACTCGTTCCAGGCGATAGAAGAGGCGCCGACCAGCGACCTGCTGCTGGCCTCGGACGCCCAGGCGCCCTGGACCGTGGCCTTCCCACACCCGCTGGTGCGCGCCGCGGTGTACGACGCTCTGGGGGCGACCCGACGTCGGCAGCTGCACGCTGAGGCCGCGGCCTTGATGACAGACGTGTCGGCGATGCTGCGGCACCGCCTCGCTGCCGCCGCAGAACGCGACGAAGAGCTGGCCGGGGATCTCACCCGGTTCGCCGACGCGCAGGCGCGACGGCAGGATGGCAAAGCGCCGCAGCACATGTCATCGCCGCCAGCAGGCTCAGTCCGGATCCTGGGACGCCCAACGCCGTGTCCTTCGCGCGGTCATCTGGACCATGCTCAGGGGCGATGCCGCCAACGCCGCAACCGTCGCCGGCGAGATCGCGACCTACGCGCCGGGACCGCTGCGCGATGTGGTGCTCGGCTCGCTCGCGATGGCTGCCGACGACCCCGTCACGGCCGAGGGCCTGCTCACGACGGCCTGGGGGGCAGCCACACCGTCCGAGGATCCCGAGGTGGCCGGCATCGTGGACGTCGGCGGCCAGGAGGACATGATCGTCGACGTTGCCATCGACCTTGCCCGGCACAAGACCGCGGCCCCGCAGGAAGATCCGGTCCCGGCCTGAGGCAGCGGCTCCCACCCTCTCCCACCCTTCGCCCACCCTTCGCCGCGGCCGGCGGTCGGGTCGAGCGCATCAACTCACTGTTCTGCGGCCGATTTCTTGGGAGTGTTTGTCCTGGCTGCGTTTTCTGGCAGTGTCTGGTGACAGCACATTTCTCTGCCGTGCACTTCTTCGACCGCACCCGTCAACGGTGCCGGTGCCGTTCTTGCGATCCCCGATCCGGGGCCTCCTGACGACCGAGGAGCTTGTCGATGACCAAGTACCTGTACGACTTCACCGAGGGTGACAAAGATCAGAAGGATCTGCTCGGCGGTAAGGGCGCGAACCTGGCTGAAATGACCAAGTTGGGTTTGCCGGTGCCGCCGGGGTTCACCATCACCACCGAGGCGTGTCGGGAATACCTGACCTTGGGTCACGAGCCGGGTGAGCTCCGGGTGCAGGTCACGATGGGTTTGCGGCACCTGGAGGACAACCTTGGTCGGCGGTTGGGGGACCGGCACGACCCGCTGCTGGTGAGCGTTCGTTCCGGTGCGAAGTTTTCGATGCCGGGAATGATGGAGACGGTGCTGAACATCGGCCTGAACGACGCCAGTGTGAAGGGTCTGGCCGAGGAATCCGGCGACGAGCGGTTCGCCTGGGATTCCTACCGGCGCTTGTTGCAGATGTTCGGCCGGACGGTGCTGGACATGCCGGGTGAGGTCTTTTCCGACGCGTTGGAGAAGGCGAAGTCGGCCAAGGGGGTATCGAGCGATGTGGATCTGGATGTCGATGATCTGCGCGAGCTGGTCGGGACTTTCAAGCACGCCGTCCGCGAGCATTCCGGCGCCGAGTTCCCGCAGCATCCCCGTGAGCAGCTCGACATGGCGATCCGGGCGGTGTTCAACTCGTGGAATACCGACCGGGCGCGGTTGTACCGGCGGCGGGAGCGTATCCCGCAGGACCTGGGTACCGCGGTGAACATCTGCACAATGGTGTTCGGCAACCTCGGCGAGACCAGCGGCACGGGTGTGGCGTTCACCCGCGACCCGGCGTCGGGCAAGATCGGCGCCTACGGCGATTACCTGCCCAACGCGCAGGGTGAGGACGTGGTCGCCGGGATCCGGAACACCCTGTCGCTGGACGATCTGAAGGCGCTGGATCCGGCGTCGCACAAGCAGCTGACCAAGGTGATGCGCCGGCTGGAAACCCACTACCGGGATCTGTGCGACATCGAGTTCACCATCGAGCGCAGCAAGTTGTGGATGTTGCAGACCCGGGTGGGCAAGCGGACCCCGGCGGCCGCCTTCCGGATTGCGGCGCAACTGGTCGACGAGAACCTGATCACGATGGACGAGGCGCTGAGCCGGGTGTCCGGGTCGCAGCTGGCGTTGCTGATGTTCCCGCAGTTCGACCGGTCGGCGGCGCGGACGTTGCTCACCAAGGGCATGGCCGCCTCGCCGGGGGCGGCGGTGGGCAAGGCGGTGTTCGACTCGGCCACCGCCAAACAGTGGGCCGAGCGCGGCGAGAACGTGGTGCTGGTGCGCCGGGAGACCAACCCGGACGACCTGGCGGGCATGATCGCCGCGGCCGGCATCCTGACCGCGCGCGGTGGTAAGACCTCGCACGCCGCGGTGGTGGCGCGCGGGATGGGCAAGACGTGCGTGTGCGGGGCCGAGGAGTTGCATGTCGACGCGACCGCGCGGGTGGCCCGGGTGGGATCGATCGTCATCGCCGAGGGTGACGAGGTGAGCATCGACGGGTCCACCGGTGAGGTGTTCCTCGGCGCGATGCCGGTGGTCCCCTCACCCGTGGAAACCTACATCGAGCAGGGCCTGACGGCGGCGGTTGCCGGTGCGGACGCTGACATCGCGGCGCTGGTCACGTCGGTCGACCGGTTGCTGACGCACGCCGACTCCCGACGGCGGCTGGCGATCCGCGCCAACGCCGACACCGCCGAGGATGCGGTCAGGGCCAGATCCCTTGGCGCGCAGGGCATCGGGTTGTGCCGCACCGAGCACATGTTCCTCGGTGAGCGGCGTTCGCTGATCGAGCGGGTCATCCTGGCAGACACCGCGGGAGCGCGGGAACAAGCGCTGGATGCGTTGCTGCCGTTGCAGCGCAACGACTTCGTCGAGCTGCTCGAGGCGATGGACGGGCTGCCGGTGACCATCAGGCTGCTGGACCCGCCGCTGCACGAGTTCCTGCCGGACCGCACCGAGCTGGCCGTCAAGGTCGCGGTCGCGGAGGCTTTGGGCGAGACCGGCGCCGGTGTAGACGAGGATCGGCGGGTGCTCGCCGCAGTGGAGCGGATGCACGAATCCAACCCGATGCTGGGGCTGCGCGGGGTGCGCTTGGGCTTGCTGACGCCCGGTCTGTTCGCGTTGCAGGTCCGCGCGGTTGCCGAGGCCGCCAGCGACTTGGTGGCCGCCGGGAAGAACCCCCAGGTCGAGATCATGGTCCCGCTGGTCGGCTCGGTGATGGAACTGCACCTGGTCCGCGACGAGGCCGAAGTCATCCTCGCCGAGGTGGCCGCCGCCAAGGGCGTGACCCTGACCAACACTGCTCCGCAGGGGCAACCGAACAACGGCATTCCGATCGGCACCATGATCGAACTGCCGCGGGCCGCGCTGACCGGGTACCGCATCGCCGACGCCGGCGATTTCTTCTCTTTCGGCACGAACGACCTGACCCAGACCACGTGGGGATTCTCCCGGGACGATGTGGAGGCCGCGGTCTTCGCCACGTATCTGGAAAAGGGCGTGTTCACCGTTTCGCCGTTCGAGACCATCGACGGCGACGGTGTCGGACGGCTCGTGCGGATCGCCGCCGAGGAAGGCCGCCGCACCAAACCCGGCCTCAAACTCGGTGTGTGCGGCGAACACGGCGGTGATCCCGAGTCCATCCATTTCTTCCACACCGTCGGATTGGATTACGTTTCCTGCTCACCGTTCCGGGTGCCTGTCGCCCGACTGGAAGCAGGGCGCGCCGCTGTTCTCTGAAACCGGGTTCCCGCAGGCCTGCGAACCTCACGCGACGCTGGGCACGACAGGGGCCTATCGCCACTTCGGGGCATCTGGTGTTGGGCAGCCCAGCGCCCCGAGGTGTGATCTTCCGGATGGCCGCAGGGATCAGTGGGCAGCACCCGATTCAAGGGTCAGTACGGGTCAGTACACCCGCGGCCACCAGCACCAGGCCATCCACCTGCACCCAGGACAGGGCGTCGGACAGGGCGTCGCCCAGGAACACCGCACCCACCAGGGCGACCGGACCAACTCCGACTGCCGCCCAGATGCCGTACGCCACACCAATGGTCATGCCCCGTTTGAGCACCTGGGACCGCAGGATGAACGCACACGCGTAGCCGACAACGACAATGATGCTGCGTACGAGTTTGCTGAAGCCCTCGGACAATTTCAGCGAAATGGTTGCCGTGACGCCGTGACCTCCGACAGGATTGCACCGGCGAGAAGTATCCACTCCATCTGCTCCCCTGTCCATCTGCTCCCTGACCGATTTGGGCGGGTTCCGCCTCTTGGCCCCGGACGGTGCCCACCTGGAGGTTATGCCACTGCAAATGAGATCGGCGCGCTGAACAGCCGAATGCCGGTGCTTTGCCACTGTGACGGTGAAAAGCGGCGCAACGCGACTTTGACGACTTTGATGACTTTGACGACAGTGATGACTTTCGGCCCTATCGGGCGGCAGCGACGGCTGTCACAGTTCGCGCAGATGGGTGGGGAGCCGGTCCGAACGCCGCACCGGTCGGCATCGAAAAAATGGGTGGGGATCATGGTCATCAACCGGTATGGGCGTGCGGCGCTGGCGTGTGGGATCGCCGTCGTGCTGGCGGCCTGCGGATCTGGGTCGAACGGCTCGACTGCCGCTTCGGGTACGTCCGCTGCTTCGGGTACGTCGGCGCTACCTGGGACGTCGACCGCTTCGTCCGACACGACGTTCGGGACAGCGGACTCTCAGGCCATGCTGGCAGGCGCGGGAGCGACCGACACCGCAGCGGCAGCCGCGTACTGCGTCGAGCAGGGCGGCCAGGTGCAGACCCGGACGGCCGATTGGGGCACCAACGGCGATCAGAACGGTTGGCTGGCCCTGGGCGGAACGACCGACATGTGCCGATTCCAGGCCAACGACGAGGGCACGTCGCGGATTTACGTCGACCTGAACACTCTCTACTCGACCCAGCCCACCCTCGCGGCCCTTGCCTACCTGTCGAAGCTGCCGATGACGCCGAAGGGCAGTGGCGCGAATCCGGCGACCGGGTATTGCACAGACCTCGGTGGGTCCTCGGCCTTCGGCGGTGGCGGTGCGTCCGGCGGCGGATGGGTGGCCACAGACGATCCGGTCGATACCGTGGTCTCGCTCTGTGTGTTCCCCGATCTGTCGTTCATCGACGAATGGGGTCTTGCCTACCACTCGAACGGTGACATCCGTGGGGCGGACCTGACCAAGGTGATGACCTTTCAGCCCGGGAGTGATGTGCCGACGGTGTTCGTCCAGGAGACCGCGACGCCCACGTCCTGACCTCGCAATCCTCGGAGCTCCGCCCCGCTTGTCGCCACTGCCGCAACGGTGAGCGCCCCGTGAGCCGATCGGCACGCCCGTTGGTGCTGGGTCACCGACGTGCGCGGGTAGGTTGGTTGATCCCCTCCGTGGACCGACTGGCCGCCGGTCGTCGTCGCTGATGTGGCGGCTGGACCTCGGCAAGATTTCTCACGGCGGAATGCATCGAACCCATTGGTTCGGTCGCGACAGGACGAGTTGAGTGCGCGGCCTGCGTCTTGAGTGCGCGGCCTGCGTCGGTGTGTGCGTCTCATCTCAGCACGTCCGGCCGGCTGTTGTCTCGCTTGACCGGCGGTCATCTGTCAGATCAGTCTCCCTGTCCCTTCCGGTGACGCCTCGTAGGCGTGAAAATGACCGGTGGGCTGCCTGTCGACGCCGGTTCGTTTCTTGAGCTTCGAGC
>JADGOY010000200.1 GCA_017882715.1 Nakamurella sp.
GCAAAGCCGTCCGCGGAACCGGTGGCCTGGTCAGCCCGCGATGCGCTCCAGCGCGGCCGAGGCGTGCGGCGCCAGTTCGATGTCGGAGTGGGCCCGTTCTTCGACGTAGGCCAGCCGGCCGGCGGGGGTGATGCCGTAGAGCCGGGTGCTGCCGACCACCGGTGGGGCGGTCGGGGTGCGCCAGCCGACATCGGTGGACAGCGCCCAGCTGGTGACCGAGCGCGCCTGCCCGTAGAAGACCTCCACCCGGCCGACGGCGTGGGCCACCAGCAGTTCGATCGACCCGTCGGGCTGCGGACGCCAGTAACCGACCTCGCGTTCCCCCGATCCGGTCACGGTGCCGTCCGGCCCGAGCAGCCAGGTGACCGACTCGTAGGTCAGGAACGGCCGGCCGTCATGGGCGATGGTGATCTGCTGGCCGAACTGCGGATCCTTGACCCCCGGATCGTTCCCGAACAGCCCGGTGCCGCGCCAGATGCCGACCAGCGGCAGCAAGGGTTGACACTCGGCGTGCAGCGTGGGTCCGAAGCGGAGGTTGGCGGTGTCGTCCGGTACCGGAAGCGCGGGGGTGTCACCGATGTTGCGGCCGGCGGTGAGCGCGGCCCGTTGTGCGGCGGCGGCCACCGCCGCGTCGCCGCTGCCCCATTCGCCACCGGGGATCTGTTCGGCCTCCGGGATCCCCTCGACGCCGGACACGGTGGGGTCGGACACATTGGGGCCGTCGGTGGGTGAGCCGGCGCCGGGCGTTGACGGGACCTGCCGTGGAACGCTGACATACTCACCGGCGGTGCGCTCGGCGGCGACCAGCCCGTCGATCTCCTCTGCGGTGGTTCCCCCGTCCTGTCCGGGGTCGCGGCGGTCGCTCACTTGTCTTCGTGCAGCAGCCGGTAGACCACGTAGATGGCAAACCACGTGACCAGCAGCGCGACCGCCACGAGCAGCCCGGTATAAAAGATCTCCACGCGGTCAGCCTAGCGTGAGCCCCAGCGCGAACCTGACCCGCCGTGTGACAACCGCGACGCTCGGACCGAGCGGCGGAGAGTCCTCGAACAACGGTCGGTCAGGGAGTGGCCTGGGCCCGGGCAACAGAACGAGCGGGGCAACAGAACGGGCCGGGCAACAGAACGCGCCGGGCGCCCATGAATCGGACGCCCTCCCTTTGACACCGGATCGCTGAGCCGCCGGAATCAGCCGACGGCGATGTTCACCGGCGAGACGCCGAGCGATGCCTGCACGCTGGCCTGGCCGTTGCCGACCCGCGACAGAGCCCGCACCGTCCAGGTGCCGGGAGCCGCGTAGAACCGGAAGTCGCCAGCGAGGGAGCTGACGACCTCGGCGGTGAACTCACCGGTGCCATCCAGCAGTCGGACGAAGGCTCCGGCAACCGGGTCCGGCCCGTTGAGCACCTTCCCCTGCACGATGGCCTGATCGGTGATGTTGGTGCCGGGAGGCAGATCGATGGTTTGTTCGGGTGCGCCGCAGTCGGTCACGGAAGTCCAATCGGCAGGTCAGAGCTGGTCAAGGCGGGTCAGCGGGTGGAGTAATGCGATTGGTAGGCCGGCCCGGGGGCGGCGGCGGTGATTTCAGGCGCCGATCTCGACGGGGACGCCCACCAGCGAGCCGTACTCGGTCCAGGACCCGTCGTAGTTCTTGACGTTCTGCTTACCGAGGATCTCGGTGAGCACGAACCAGGTGTGGCTGGACCGCTCACCGATGCGGCAGTAGGCAATGGTGTCCTTGGAATCGTCGACACCGGCGTAAAGCTCGTTGAGTTCGGCGTCGGAGCGGAACGTGCCGTCCTCGTTCGCAGCCTTCGACCACGGGACATTCACCGCTGTCGGGATGTGACCGGCGCGCTGAGCGGCCTCCTGCGGCAGATGTGCTGGGGCGAAAAGCTTGCCGGAGAACTCGTCGGGTGACCGGACGTCGACCAGGTTCTGCGTGCCGATCGCGCCCACCACCTCGTCCCGCAACGCGCGGATGGACGCGTCCTGTTCCTTGGCGGTGTAGGTCGTCTCGACCCGGTCCGGCGTCTCGGTGACCAGCGCGCGACCGTCGAGTTCCCACTTCTTCCGGCCGCCGTCGATCAGCTTGACGTCCTCATGTCCGTACAGTTTGAAATACCAGTAGGCGTAGGCCGCGAACCAGTTGTTGTTGCCGCCGTACAGCACGATCGTGTCGTCGTTGGAGATGCCCTTGGCTGAAAGGAGTTTCTCCAATCCGGCGCGATCGACGAAATCCCGTCGCACCGGGTCCTGCAGCTCGGATTTCCAGTTGATCTTGACGGCGCCGGCGAGATGGCCGCCGTCGTAGGCCGTGGTGTCTTCGTCGACCTCGACGAAGACCACACCCGGGGTGGACAGGTTCTGCTCTGCCCATTCGGTACTGACGAGGGAGGACTCGCGACTCATATTGCGCTCCTTGCTGGGGATGACGTGTTCCGCCGGTGCGGCGAAAGGCGAACGGGGATTGTCCGGGCGGACGGGTGAGGGAAGTGCCCTCGAGGCCGGACCGGGCCGGCAGGGGCGCGGATCGGCGGCAAGGGTGCGGGTTCTGACCGGTCAGGTCGAAAGAAGTGCGTGCACCCCAGGGACGCAACAGAGTGCGCTCCCGACGCGAACGAGGTCCACGGCGCGTCGGCTGGTCAGCAGCGGCCCCATGCCGACAACGGTAGCAGCCCCCGCCCACCCGCTGGACCGGCCGCGATGGTCCTGGACGGCCGGTGCGGTTGCTAGCGACAGTGGGTTGCGGAGGGTGGATGGCAGAGCATCACCGCAGGTGACGCGGCGTGATCGCGGTAGTGGCGTGGATCAGGGCGCCCCCCGGACAACGACCACCGGGCTGGCAACCCGGTGCAGCACGCTGACGGGCACCGAACCCAACATCGCCGTCTTGAACCCGCTGCCGCCCCGAGAGCCGACGACCACCATGTCGGCCGTCAGGGCCTGCTCGGCCAGCACCTCCACGGGGTGACCCATGCACGTCAGGGTGTCGAGCTGGACCTCCGGATGCATCTTCCTGGAGGTGATGACGGCCTCGTCGAGCAGGGCGCGGGCCCCGTCCTCGAGCATTTCCGCGGCCTCCGGAGAGGTGGGCCGGGTACCTAGCACTGGGTACTGCCAGGTACTGACAACCAGCACGGAAGATCCGCGCAACGCGGCCTCCGCGACCCCGAATCGTACGGCCTCCGAACTGCTCGACCGGTCGACGCCGACCACGACGCGCCCGCGAGGGTGCGGGGCATACGAGCGAACCACGGCCAGCGGTGCGCTGGTATGACCGGCCAGGTGGTCGCTGAGTGATCCGGCAAACGCGCCCTTCCAACCGCCGACGCCGCGCCCGCCGACGACCAGCAGATCGACCCGTTTGGACACGCCGATCAGCACGTCGATGGGGTGGCCCTCGATGAACTCGATCCCGACCTCGACCTCGAACTCGATCCCAACCTCGGCCTCGCTGGCCGGCACCATCCCGATGCCGGGATCGGACACCGATGGGACCGCTTTCTCGATGGCGGCACGGATGTGGTCCAGGCGATCGGAGACATCCCGGTTGCTGTCGTGGACGTGTCGTGGCCAACCGTGCGGCGACTCCGGTGTGGACGGCTGCGCGATCACCCCGATCAGCCTGGCGCGGCGGAGCTTGGCCTCCGCTATGGCCCATCGCAGGGCGAGCAGGCTGGGTTCCGTGCCGTCGACACCGACGGCGATGACGTCGGTCATCGTGGTCTCTCCCGTCCTGGACGGTTGTGCGGCCCACCGATTCCTGATGCTGTCACGAGGGTTCCACGCGTGGCCAACACGAATGACCCGGCACCCGGCACGCCGGTGCCACCGACGGGCCGCGGCGTTGCCGATCAGGCGGTTTGCCGATGGGCGGTCGCTACCGGCGAATTGTGATGTCGGGCGGGTCCGCGACCACGACATGCCGGGTTACCCGCCCACACCGCCCTGATACGTCGCATGGGTGAATCGCAATGCGCATGATCTTTCGCAGCACCGCGCCGCGGGCCGCTGCCGAGCCGGAAGCCGTCAACAACGACGATAGACTTGCGTGTCGGTGACCTGCAGACGAGGAGGAGACAGATGGAACTCCTGCTGCTGACCACCGATCCGACCCCGGCCTCGGTGCTGCCCGCGGTGGACCTGCTGCCTGTTCGCATCCGTTCCGCGCTGCCTGAGGCGGCCTCGCTGGTCACTTCCGGGCCTTACGATCTGCTGCTGCTCGACGCACGCCACGACCTGGCCGCGGCCCGAACGCTGTGCCGGCTGCTGGGTGCGGACGGGCTCGCGGTGTCGATCCTCGCTGTGGTCACCGAGGGCGGGATGGTGGCGATCGGGCCCGAATGGGGCGTGGCCGACGTCGTGCTGGCAACCGCCGGACCCGCGGAGGTGCACGCCCGGTTACGGCTGCTGTCCGCCAGAACCAACAGCTCGGCGAACTCGGGCATGATCAGTCTCGGTGAGTTGACCATCGAGGAAGACACCTACACGGCCCGGCTGCGTGGCCGCCCGCTCGAACTGACCTACAAGGAGTTCGAGCTGCTCAAGTTCCTGGCCCAGCATCCCGGCCGGGTCTTCACCCGGGAGCAGTTGGTCACCGAGGTCTGGGGCTACGACTTCTTCGGCGGGACCCGCACCGTTGATGTGCACGTCCGACGGCTGCGGGCCAAGCTCGGCTCCGAGCACGAGTCGCTGATCGGGACCGTCCGCAACGTGGGCTACAAGATGGTGCCGCCGTCCCGCACGGTGCTGCGGGACGAGTCGGCGGCGACCGGCGCCCAGGCGTGATGCAGGCGCCCTCCGGCGTTCGCTTTGTGCTGCCGCCGTGGCGGCGAGACCCGGGGATCGGTCGGGAAGTTCGGACGCTGAACGAGCGGGCGGCCAGGGTGGACGGCGTCGAGGCCATCTCGGGGCATGTGCTGCACGGCCTCGACGAAGGTGCCGCGGAGGCGCTGCTGGTCAGGGCCGGGGACCTCGATCCCCAGGCCCTGGATCGCGACGCGGTTGCCGGGGTGGCCGTCGCGGCAGGCTCGGACCCGGCCGAAATCGTGGTCGCCGCGAAGTACCGGCGGCGCGGTCTGGGCAACGCGCTGGTCCAGGCTGGGCTGGATCGGCAAGGCGCCGTCTGGGCCTACGGCGCCCTCCCGGTGGCAACGTCGCTGGCGCAGCGGCTGGATCTGACGCGCACCCGGGAACTGCTGCAGCTGCGTCGGACGACGGACGCGGGGGACCAGTCGAGACTGCCCGATCACGTGCGGATCAGGATCTTCGTCCCCGGACGCGACGAGCAGGCATTCCTGGCGGTCAACGCTCGGGCGTTCGCCTGGCACCCCGAGCAGGGCCGGCTCGACCTGGCCGGCCTGCGGGCGGAGATGTCGCAGGAATGGTTCGACCCCGCCGGGTTCTTTCTCGCGGTCACCGGCGAGCCGGACGCCGAACGGGTGTTGGGCTTCCATTGGACAAAAGTGCATCCGGTCGACCCGACGCCAGGTGCAGGCCCGGCTGCGCTGAGTGCGGGCTCGGCTGCGTCACCCGGTTCGGGCTCCGCGGAGTCGAGCGGCGACGGTCCGGCTGGTGCCGGCCCGGCTGCGTCACCCGGTGTCGCCCCCTTCCGCCTGCCGGGGCCGGTCGGCGAGATCTACGTGCTGGGTGTCGATCCGGAGTCGCCGGTGCGCGGGCTTGGCACACCACTGACCGCGGCCGGCTTGCGGTACCTGGCCGACAGGGGACTGCACACGGTGATGCTGTACGTCGAAGCCGACAACCTGGCAGCACTCGCGCTGTACCGCCGCTTCGGTTTCTCGACGTACCTGAGCAACGTGGTGTATGCCCGGCATTCGCCGCCCCGAGCCGCCGAATCGCGGATCTATCGTCGCGATCGATCGCCAGGTCCGAAGGCTCACGGCTGAGGGCTACCCGCGACCGGTGCCACCTGGATTTCAGCCAATGTCTCGGGACCGACCCTGGGCGGCGGTGTCGATCTGCGCGACGGCTATTCGTGTAAAGGGTGGAAAGCGATGCGATGTGCGATCCAGCCAAGGAGGAACCGATGACCACATTGACGGTGATCTGCAACCTGACCCTTGACGGTGTGATGCAGGCTCCGGGTCGGCCAGACGAGGATCGCCGGGGCGGTTTCGAGCACGGCGGGTGGGCGGCGCCGTACAGCGGCGACGCGATGGGCCGGGTCTTCGCCGAGGGGATGACCCAAGAGCCGGGTCGAGACGTAGCGCTGCTGTTCGGTCGGCGGACGTATCAGGACTTTGCCGCGTTCTGGCCGCACCAGCAGGGCAACCCCTTCTCCGAGGTGCTGAACCAGCTGCGGAAGTACGTCTCATCAGCGACGCTGGCGGAGCCGTTGCCCTGGATGAATTCCGCGCTGCTGAAGGGCGACGCGGCGGCCGCCGTTGCCGCGCTCAAGGAAACCGAGCCGGACCAGGATCTGGTGGTGCTGGGTAGCGGCGAGCTGATCGGATCGCTGTTGCGGCGCAACCTGATCGACGAGTTCACGCTGCTGATCCACCCGCTCGTGCTGGGGACCGGACGCCGGCTGTTCCCGGTCGGCGCGGCTGCCACGTTCCAGCTCGTCGACTCCGTCGGAACCACCACCGGCGTGGTGATCGCCACCTACCGCCC
>JADGOY010000201.1 GCA_017882715.1 Nakamurella sp.
GGTGACGCGCCGGCGCTGGCCCGATCGCTGGGCGCGGTGCTCGACAATCCAGGACGCCGGGCCGTGCTGGCCGCCCAGGGACGGCGGGTGGTCGCCGCGTACGACTGGCCGGTGGTCGCGGCAACCGTCGTCAAGGTCTACGAGACCGTGGTCGCCGCCGATCCGCGACTGGTCGCCGAGGCGGACTGAACCAGGGCGGACCGACCGCACGGCCGTCAGAACGCGCGGCCGACCAACAGAGCCGAGGCGGAAGGAATCACGCGGAAAGAACCACTCGGAAAGAACCACTCGGAAAGAAGTGCGGACCAACCAGACGGACCGGCCACAGCCTGCCGTGTTTCCCGCCACGATCCGGGCCTTGGCGTGCGGACCGGCCCGCCACGGCATGGGACGCTAGCGCGGCCTGCGCACGTCTGCATCGAGCCCTCGAGGGAGTGATCATGACCACCGTTCTCGTCGTTGTCATCGTTGTGCTCCTGCTGGTCGCGGCGTTGCGGCTGTGGAGTACGGCCAATCGGATGGACCGGCTGCATGTCCGCACCGAGGCAGCGTGGGCCGCTCTCGAGGGCGCGCTGGCGCGGCGGGTCGTGGCCACGCGCGCGGTGGCTGCGGCCGGCGGACTGGACTCCCAACAGGCCGACGAGCTACGGCGGCTTGCCGACACCGCGGACACCGCGGGCCGTCAGCACCGCGCCGATGCGGAGAACGACCTGTCGCGGGTGCTCGCGTCGATGCCGACCGGTGTGGAACCTGAGCTGGCCGCCGAACTGGCCGACGCCTCCGAGCGGGTGGTACTGGCCCGCAGGTTCTACAACGACGCGGTGCGCGACACCCGGGCGCTGCGCGCCGAGTGGTTCACCCGGATGTTCGGGTTGGCCGGACGTGCCGCGTTGCCCGACTATTTCGAGATCGCCGAGTCACCCCGCAGGCCGCTGCCGGTTCGGCGGACAGCGGCCCGGGTGGTTCTGCTCGACGAAACCAACCGGATCCTGTTGCTGTCCGGGACCGACCCAGCGGTGGGATCGCGATGGTGGATCACCCCTGGCGGGGGCGTCGAGGCCGGTGAGGACCTCACCCATGCCGCGGTCCGCGAACTTGCCGAGGAGACCGGTCTGCACCTGCGTGGAGGCGATCTCGTGGGCCCGATCTGGCGGCGCACGGCCCGTTTCGTGTTCACCGGAATCGACTACGAGCAGACGGAATTCTACTTCGCGGCTCGGCCGCCGAGGCGGGAACCGCTACTCGTGAACGGCATTGCCGGCATGACGGACTCGGTCAATGGGTCAGCGGCCACCGCGGACGCGGGTGATCCGGTGTCGAACGAGCGGCACACCGAATTGGAGCGCCGCACCCTGACCGGACACCGTTGGTGGGCGCTGCGGGAACTGTCCGCCACCGATGAGGCCGTCTATCCGGCGGAGCTGGCGCATCGCGTCGACGAGGTGCGGGCGGCGCTCACTTCGCGGGTGGCGCCTGCTTCGCCTCCGGACGTGCTTTGACGGGTTGACGCATCGACGTGACCCGCCGAGCGACCCTTTGCGGTCCTCACGCGTCCGTCAATCACGTCACGAACGCGCAGCACTCGGTGCGTCCGCATCTGCGGCCGGTGCCTACTGGCCTACCGTGAGCCCGGAGGTCGGGGGACCGTGCCGCGATTCGGTGGTGGCCGGATGAGTCCATCCTTGTGGCACAACGGCACGCGGGTCCGGACCACTGACTGACCGGGTCTTCAGGGGGAAGCGATGGGTCTCGCTCGGCTACTGGGTGTGCTGGCTGTTCCAGCGGTGTTGCTGGCCGCTTGCTCGTCCGGCAATGTCGAGGTCACGTCGACCAGCAGGACCGCCAGTTCCTCCGCCAAACCGTCGCCGAACCCGTCACCGAGCCACGCTCCGACGGCGACCCCCGCGCCGACCCCCACGCCGACCCCGGGGCCACCACCCCCGGCCCCGACGGACCCGCTCACCGGGGGCGCCGTCCTCACCGGGCCGGTGATCGCGGCCAAGATCGACAACACCTCCGCGGGATTGCCTCAGTACGGTGTGTCCGACGCCGACATCGTGTACGTCGAACAGGTCGAGGGCGGCCTGACCCGGCTGATGGCGGTGTACCACTCCACCTTGCCGACGGAAATCGGAAACGTGCGGAGCGTCCGCACCACCGACGCCGAATTGCTGCCGGTGTTCGGCACGCCCGCGCTGGTCTTCTCCGGTGGTGCCGGTGGCCCGATCGACGCGCTCGCCGCCACCCCGGTGGTCGCCTTCTCCGGGGACGCCGGTTCCGCGGGTTTCTGGCGATCCGACGCTCGCAGTGCGCCGTACAACCTGCATGCCAACCTGCAGACGGTGGCCGACGCCGCCAGCGGACTCACCCAGCCGAACAACATCGGCTTTGTCTTCGCGGCCACCGATCCGCGGGTGGAGGCCGCGCCGCCCGCAACCTCGCTCGCTGTCCAGTTCCCGGCCGCCCGGACCGGGTTCTCCTTCACCGACGGGGGATATCAGCTGGTGCGAGCCGGCGAGTCGCAGACCGACGCGTCGGGGACCCCGATCGTCACCGACAACGTGCTGTTCCAGAACGTCGACTTCGAGCCTGACGGAAATGTCGACTCGGTCGGTTCGCCGTCTTTCATCTCGCACACCGTCGGCTCCGGCACCTTCACGCTCTACCGCGACGGGCACGCCCTCTCGGGGAATTGGAACCGCCCCGCGGCCGATCTGCCCACCCAGTACCTGGACGGGGCCGGTCAGCCGGTGCCGTTCAAGCCCGGGAAGACCTGGGTCGCTCTGGTCCCGCCGGTCGCCTGGACGGACGCGTCCTGACGCTCCGGAAGCTTGGGGGACCGCATGTTGCGGCTTCGGGACCGGATCTGACTGGATCTGGCCGGATCTGCAGCGGCGTTGCCGCCGAATTCACCCGAGTAGAATTCGATCACGAGTGGGGCCGACGCGTTACAGCCAAGGCCTCCGGTCGCGTGCCGATCTGCCGCGACCACGCCCCTGATGAGGAGTCCGCGCCGTGTCCGCCCCTTTCCTTCCCGAGCACTCGCCCGTCACCACCGAGTCGCTCACCACCACCGGCACCGCACGGGTCAAGCGCGGCATGGCCGAGATGCTCAAGGGCGGCGTGATCATGGACGTGGTCACGCCCGATCAGGCCAAGATCGCCGAGGACGCCGGCGCGGTCGCGGTGATGGCGCTGGAGCGGGTCCCGGCCGACATCCGCGCGCAGGGCGGGGTGTCCCGGATGAGCGACCCGGACATGATTGACGCGGTGATCGGTGCTGTTTCAATACCGGTGATGGCCAAGGCCAGGATCGGCCATTTCGTCGAGGCCCAGGTGTTGCAGTCCCTGCGCGTGGACTACATCGACGAATCCGAGGTACTGACCCCGGCCGACTACGCGCACCACATCGACAAGTGGACATTCACCGTGCCCTTCGTGTGCGGGGCCACCAATCTGGGCGAGGCGCTGCGGCGGATCACCGAGGGTGCGGCGATGATCCGCTCCAAGGGCGAGGCGGGCACCGGTGACGTGTCGAACGCGGTCACCCATATGCGCACCATCGGTGGTGAAATCAGGCGGTTGGCGTCGTTGTCCCCGGATGAGCTGTACGCCGCGGCCAAGGACCTGCAGGCGCCGTACGACCTGGTCGCCGAGGTCGCCTCGTTGGGCAGACTGCCGGTGGTGATGTTCACCGCCGGGGGGATCGCCACGCCGGCCGACGCGGCGATGATGATGCAGCTCGGCGCCGAGGGCGTGTTCGTCGGATCCGGGATCTTCAAGTCCGGCAACCCGGCCGCCCGGGCCGAGGCGATCGTCAAGGCCACCACGTTCTACGACGACCCCGACGTCATCGCCAAGGTTTCCCGCGGGCTGGGGGAGGCCATGGTCGGCATCAACGTGGACGACATCCCCGTCCCGCACCGGCTCGCCGAGCGCGGCTGGTAGGTCGCTGACGCGTTGGCCGGCGGGCGCGGCCGGCGGCGCGCGACCAGCGCGCAATTCCTTTGACAGGCTGAGTACAGGGTCTAGACTCAGCACTGTGGTCGACAACGTGACGGGTGTGCTGGAAGTGCTGGGTGAGCGGTGGGCACTATTGGTCGTTCGTGAGGTGTCGCTGGGCCTCCGTCGCTTCGACGAGGTGCAGGCCGCCACCGGCGCACCGCGGACGGTGCTCTCCGATCGGCTGCGTCGGCTGACGGCCGCCGGCATCCTCGCCACCCGCGCGTATCAGGTGCCGGGTTCTCGATCCCGGCTGGAGTACACACTCACCGATGCGGGATTCGACCTGCTGCCCGTGTTGTCGGCGCTGTCCGACTGGGGCGAACGCCATCTCGCCCCGGGCGGGATGCCCGAGATCGTCTACCGCCACCGCGGTTGCGGCGGCCGCGTCAGCGTCACCTTGCAGTGCGAATGCGGCGAGCGGACCGACCCCCGCGGTCGCCTCATCGCGGAAGTGAATCGGTGAATCCACTCGTCACCAAGCCGCCGACCAGCAGTGCCGACCGATCGGCCGGAAACCCACACCCAGGAGAAGAAATGTCGCTTGCCACCACCACCGATGCCACGTTCGCCGGTGACGTCCTCGACAGTGCCCTTCCGGTGTTGGTGGACTTCACGGCGACCTGGTGCCCGCCATGCGTGATGATCGCCCCGGTGCTCGACCGCATCCGTGCCGACGAGGCCGGCCGGCTCAGGGTGGTGTCGCTCGACGTCGACGCGAATCCGATCACCACCGCCAACTACCAGGTGATGGGGATGCCAACCCTCGCGCTCTTCATCGACGGTCAGGTCGCCGTTCGATTCATGGGTGCCAAGCCGCGGGCCACGATCATGCGTCTGTTGGAGCCCCACCTGACGTCCGCGTCCCAACCGGTCGCGGGCGGACATTCCGGCTGACCGAGTCGGCTGCCCAGGGCTATGTGACCTTGCCGGCCACCGCCTCGGCTCGGGTGAGCCCGCGGAGTTCTGTGCGGCGGTCAGCCCGTTGGCCGTGGCCTCGAACGCTACCGCGCGCTCGACGGTGAGCAGGCTTTCCGCGTGGTGCTCGGAGTGGTAGGCCGCGCCGCCGCCGCGGAGCCCGAACAGCCGCTTCGACCAGAGCAACCAGATCACCGCCGCGATGTTGATGATCAGCGCGCCGACCCGCAGCACGGTGACCTTCTCGATCACCTCGTAGATCTCCCACGGCAGGAAGACGCTGGTCGCGACGACGGTCAGGTACTCACCCCACCGTTTCATGTTCCACAGCCCGTACGACTCCACCAGCTGCAGCAGCCCGTACGCGACCACCCCGACGGTGATCCAGGTGATCGCTGCGGGGGACAGGTCGAACACCCGGCTGATCCCGCGGACGATCCCGGAGTTGTCCAGGTTCCAGCCGATCTGATCGGCCAGTGGGCGGAGCAGCGCGAGGTCGGTGGTGAACGCTTGCTTGAGTTCGGCTTCGGAGCCGCGGAACCGGACGAGCAGGTAGGCGACGAACAGCAGCACGACCCCGCGGATCACCCGCTCGGCGGCCAGCAGTCTCATGATCGTCCGGTCGCGTAGCAGCCTGCCGCGCGGCACCTCGGGGGCGTCCTCGGCCCGGCCGGATCGCCGGGCCGGCCCGACGACGAAGTCGCCGCACCGCAGGCACCGCCACGCCTCACCGGCCGGCGTGACGACCGTGAGCCGGGCGCGCAGCTCGGGTTCGTCGGGTGCGAAGGTCTCGTGACCGTGTCGGCCGCAGGCCCGCAGACTCCAATCCACGCCTGGAAGGGTAGCCGCGCGGCCCGGGCTGGGTGCTGTGAATACCCGGGTGGATCATCGGTGGATGCAGACCTTCCCGGACTACCGGCCGCTGCTCCGCCGGTCCCTCGACGGTGCCGGGGCGGTGATTGGCCAGATCACCCCGCGGGATCTCGAGCTGCCCACGCCCTGTGCCCCATGGAACCTCGGCACATTGCTCGGGCATTGCATCGGGCAGAACCACGGTTTCGCCGACGCAGTGGACAGCGGGGATGCGCCGGTGGAGGCCTTCGCGCATCGGAACTTCGCGTCTGACGGGCTGCAGAGCGCCTGGCTGGATTCGTCCGACCGGCTGGTTTCTGCCTTGGCGGCAGCGCCGTTGAACCGCCTCGTCAGGCTCGTCGAGATCAGTTCCGACACGTCATTTCCGGTCATCGTCGTGGTCGGTTTCCAGCTGCTGGACACGGTGATCCACACCTGGGACATCGCGACCGCGCTCGGCACGTCGTTCCGGCCAGACGAGGAACTGGTCGACGCCACTCTGGTGCAGGCGGAACGGGTGCCCCGGACACCGGCGGCCCGGGAGCGCCCCGGCGCGGCGTTCGCTCCGGTGGTGCCGTTCGAGGGGACCGACAACTGGGCGCAGGCACTGGCTCTACTCGGCCGCGCGGGCGCGGGTGCCTCCACCTGAACGAGGAGTCTGGGCGCTGACGATGCTCACTCCACTCTGCGTTGCCCAGCCCACAGACAGCTGATCGCGCCAGCGCCGAGCGCAGCGTGGGATCGGGCCGGTTCGCCACATCTCGACGATCCCGGCCGCCTTGGTCCTGGCCTCCGGCGCACTCCGTCAGCGTCGCCGCTGCTGTGGCGAATAGCAGGGACTGCAGGA
>JADGOY010000059.1 GCA_017882715.1 Nakamurella sp.
CAGACCAGACTCGGTGGCCAGCGCCGACAGCCCCATCACACCGCCATTGCCGGCCAGGGTCTCCAAGATGGTGAAAGCGCGCTCGATGGATTGAACGCCACCGGACCGCTTGGCATCGTGGGTTCGCGCACCTGCGTCCGGAGGGTTCTTGACGGTTTTTGTCACGCCCCCACCCACCCCTCGCTCGAAACCTACCCGATCTTCCGGATGACGGAAGTCTACGTTCGTCATCCGGACAGTTGTGCTCGGTGGTCTTGACCTGCGATGCCCGGACGCCAGTATCCACCATACAGAACTTGCCTTCCGCTAGGTAGAAGGGTGGTCCATCGGTGATCGGGCCGCCAACAATCTCGGACTCCTGCCGGTGCGAGCCCGGGCCGTGCGCGAACACGGGCCGTGTGCGTCAGGCCAGAGCGGCGCCGCCGCGTTCTCCGACGGCGAGATCGCCGCGGCCCTGGCCCGGCACCCGAGGATCGGTGAGCCGGCCGGCGCAACCGGGACCTCGATCGCTCACTGCCCGTCCTCCCACGCCCGCTTGGGTGCTGGCACCTGCCGCAGCGGGGATCTGGGCGACGCCGGTGTCGCGGTGGGTCTCTGGGTTGACGCGGCCGCCTCCAACGAGGCGTGCTCGCTGCATCATGACCCACGACCACGCAGAGGATTTCGCGCTGTGTGACGCGGCGCTTCGCATCTCGTCGCCCGGCAGCATCGGGCTGATCGGCTCCAGCGCAAAGTGGACGGGCTTTCGGCGCCGGCTCGCCGAGCAGGGACACGAGCAGTCGGTGATCGACCGCATCACCTCACCATCGGGATCGCGGGGATCACCGGTAAGGAACCGGCGGTGATCGCCGTCGGCGTGGCCAGCGCGCTGGTGCTGACACTGCAGGAGCATGCTGTGCGGCGACGATGGTGCCCCATGGGGACCGTGCCACGGCGAACCCAGCGGTCCCCGATGCGACACCAGATCGGAAGGCGACCCGATGACGCTCTTCCGCGCCACCGTCATCGATACACCGGGCGATCCGTTCGCCGGTGATCCCGCTGATGCGCTGGCCGCCGACGGGGACGGCGGCGTGCTCGTGCAGGACGGGATCATCGCTGCCCGGGGTCCGTTCGGATCCCTGCGTGCCGCGAATCCGCACGAGCCGGTGACCGAGCTGATCGGCGGGTTGTTGCTGCCCGGCTTCGTGGACACCCATGTGCATTTTCCGCAGATCCGGGCCATCGGCGGGTTGGGTATGCCGTTGCTTGACTGGCTCGAGCGGTGTGCGTTGCCGGAGGAGAGCCGGCTCGCCGACCCGGCATACGCCGAAGTGGTGGCCGGCGAGTTCCTGGACGGGCTGCTGTCGTGCGGGACGACGACGGCTCTGGTGTTCGGCTCGCACTTCGCACCGGCCATGGACGTCCTGTTCGCCGATGCGCAGCTGCGAGGATTGAACGTCACCGCCGGTCTGGTGCTCAGCGATCGCATCCTGCGTGAGGACCTGCTGTGTACCCCGGAACGTGCGCTGGCCGAAAGCCGTGACCTGATCGAGCGGTGGCACGGCAAGGACCGCTTGCGCTACGCGGTCACCCCGCGGTTCTCACTGTCGGCCTCCGAGGAGATCCTCGCGGTGTGTATGGAGCTGGTGCAGGACGCGCCGGGTGGACGGGACGACATCTGGTTCACCTCACACCTCAACGAGAACCTGGCCGAGGTGGCGGCGGTGGCGGACCTGTTCCCCGGATCGGATCACTACCTGGACACCTACCACCGGCACGGGTTGGTCACCGCTCGCAGCGTGTTCGCGCACAACGTGCACGCCAGCGACAAGGAACTGGCGATGATGGGGGAGGCCGGCGCCTGGGCGGCGCACTGCCCGACCAGCAATTCCGCGCTCGGCAGCGGGCTGTTCCCGATGCGCCGGCACATCGAGCACGGCGTCGGGGTCGCGCTCGGCTCGGATGTCGGGGCCGGGACCGGTCTATTCCTGCCCAAGGAGGGGTTGCAGGCCTATTTCATGCAGCAACTGCTGGGTTCCGACGGGCTCGCCCTCACCCCGGTCCATCTGCTCTATCTGGCCACTCGCGCGGGCGCCCTGGCGCTCGGCCTCTCCGATCGGGTCGGGGATTTCAGTCCGGGTAAGGAGTTCGACGCCGTCTGGCTGCGGCCGACGGCCGGCAGCACGTACGCGGTCAACCTCGACCACGCCGCCGACACCACCGATGCGCTCGCCCGGACATTCGCGCTCGCCACCCCGGCCGACGTGACAGGTGTGTGGTTGCGCGGGGAGCGGGTTGCCAGGGAGCCCGCCGCCACCGTGGTGTGAGGCTGGTGATCACCCATCGAGTCCACTTTCGGAGCTATACGGGGTCTTGAAGGGACCAAGAGTGGCGAGTCGAGGCGGCGCCACGACCGTAGCGCCCGATCGCCGGACCTGTCTCGCGTCGCGTTGCGGCGTTCCACGGACCAGCCGGGCTTCCCCAGCCGTGCCACCTCTTGACCACCCTCGGCGACAGTCGCTAGTCTTTCATACAGCAGAACAACACTTCCACAATACGAAACCAAGAGTCGAACGGGAGAGAGCGGACATGGGCCACTCGTTGCGGTACGAGGTCAATTGCTCGATTCTCTTCACCGAGCTGCCCTTGTTGCGGCGGCCGGCCGCCGCGAAGGCCGCGGGTTTCGACGCCGTCGAGTTCTGGTGGCCGTTTGCCACCGCGGTGCCGGCGGACGCGGAGGTGGACGAGTTCGTCACGGCGATCGACGATGCCGGGGTGTCCCTGGTCGGGTTGAACTTCTTCGCCGGCGACATGCCAGGTGGTGATCGCGGTCTGGTTTCCTGGGCGGCCCGATCGGCCGAATTCCGGGACAACATTCCGGTGGTTGCCGCGATCGGTCAACGGCTGGGCTGTTCGGCCTTCAATGCGTTGTACGGCAACAGGATTGACGGTCTCTCGGCGGACGAGCAGGACGACCTGGCGGCGGAGAATCTGGCCCTGGCCGCCGGCGGCGTCGCCGGGATCGGCGGCACCGTGCTGCTCGAACCGGTCAGCGGCGCGGCCCGCTACCCGTTGCTCACCGCGGCCGAGGTAGCCGCAGTGATCGCGCGGGTCTCCGCGAACGGCGGCCCGGACAACATCGGCATGCTGGCCGATCTGTACCACCTGGCCGTCAACGGCGACGACGTCGAGAAGGCCATCGAGGCGTATACCGGGGCGCCTGGCGGTATCGCGCATGTGCAGATCGCCGATGCACCCGGCCGGGGAGAACCCGGTACCGGCGCCCTCCCGCTGGACCGCCAGCTCTCGGTTCTCGAGACGGCCGGCTACCGAGGTTGGGTCGGCCTGGAGTACAAGCCATCACCGGCGAACGCCGATACCGCATCGAGTTTCGGCTGGCTGCCCCGGGCGCGTCGCGGATCGGCCTGAGACCCACACGGCCTGAAAACCACACTCTGGCAGAAACTTTCGAACAGGAGTCAGCATGACAACGGTCGCCTTCATCGGTCTAGGCATCATGGGCAGCCCGATGGCCGTGCACCTGGCCAAGGCCGGGCACGATGTCGTCGGTTACAACCGCACACCGGCGAAGGCACAACCCCTGGTCGACGCCGGCGGTCGCGTGGCGGGCTCGGTGGCCGAGGCGGTGGCCGACGCCGAGGTGGTTGCGGTCATGGTGCCCGATTCACCCGACGTCCGTGACGTGCTGACCGGCTCTGGAGACACCGCCGGCGTTTTCGATTCCGCGAAGCCAGGCGCGCTGATCATCGACTTCTCCAGCATCCGGCCCGATGTCACCGTCGAGCTCGCCGAACAGGCTGCGCAGCAGGGATTCCGGATCATCGACGCGCCGGTGTCCGGTAGCGAGGCCGGTGCGATCAACGCCGCGCTGTCGATCATGGTCGGCGGCACTGCGGAGGACTTCGCCGCTGCCGGACCCATCCTGCAGGCGGTCGGCAAGACCATCGTGCACGTGGGACCGAACGGATCCGGCCAGACCGTCAAGGCGGCCAACCAGCTGATCGTTGCCGCCAACATCCAGGTACTGGCCGAGGCCGTGGTGTTCCTCGAGGCCCACGGCGTGGATACCACGGCGGCCCTCAAGGTGCTGGGCGGCGGGCTGGCCGGCTCGAAAGTACTCGATCAGAAGGGCGAGAAGATGCTCACCCGATCGTTCGACCCGGGGTTCCGGATCGCTTTGCACCACAAGGATCTCGGTATCGTCTCCGCCGCGGCCCGAGAGGCGGGCGTCGTCATTCCGGTCGGTGCCGTTCTCGCCCAGCTGATGGCGTCGGCCAACGCCGTCGGCGACGGCGCGCTGGATCATTCCGCGTTGTTGCGCGGCGTCGAGCGCCTCTCCGGCCGCTGATCGCACCGATCGCGGACCCACCCGGTACTGAAAGAACAAACTCGAAGGGCTCTGCCATGCCTCGTATGACCGCAGCCCGCGCCGCGGTGGAGATCCTCCGTCTGGAGGGCGCAACGCACGCCTTCGGCCTGCCCGGCGCCGCCATCAATCCCCTCTACCGGGCCATGCGCGATCAGGGCGAGATCTCGCACACCCTGGCCCGCCATGTCGAGGGCGCTTCCCACATGGCCCAGGACTACACGCGCGCCGCCCCGGGCAACATCGGGGTGTGCATCGGCACTTCGGGTCCGGCCGGCACCGACATGATCACCGGCCTGTACTCCGCGTCCGCCGGTTCGATCCCGATCCTGTGCATCACCGGGCAGGCGCCGGTGGCGCGGCTGCACAAAGAAGACTTCCAGGCCATTGAAATATCAGCCATAGCGTCCTCTTTGACGAAAATGGCGATGACCGTGCCAGCGGCGTTGGGGGTGGCCACCGCGGACCCGCAGGCCACCGTCGTCGCGCTCTCCGGCGACTACGACTTCCAATTCATGATCGAAGAACTGGCCGTTGGCGCGCAGTTCAACCGGCCCTACATCCATGTCGTCGTCAACAACGCCCACCTCGGGTTGATCCGGCAGTCCCAGCGTGGCTTCGAGATGGACCACCAGGTGCAACTGTCCTTCGAGAACGTCAATTCTCCGGAACTCGGTGGCTACGCCGTCGATCACGTCAAGGTGGCGGAAGGGTTGGGCTGCAAGGCGATCCGCGTCCTCGAGCCCGATCACATTGCTTCCGCGCTGGAAAAGGCCAAGGCACTGATGCAGGAATATCGGGTGCCGGTCGTCGTCGAGGTCATCCTGGAGCGGGTCACGGACATCTCGATGGGCGGCGCCGGCATCGCCACCGTGGTGGAATTCGAAGAACTGGCACAGCGCGACGAGGACGCGGCGACCGCGATTGCTCTGTTGGACTGAGTTGGACTGATCCGATGACTCATGTCCTGGTCGCCTCCGACAAGTTCAAGGGCTCGATGACGGCCGCTGCCGTCGGCGACGCCGTGAGCACCGGGCTGCGCAGGGTGCGCCCGGGTCTGGAGGTGGTCGTGATTCCGGTGGCCGACGGTGGTGACGGCACACTGGCCGCCGCCTTCGCGGCCGGTTACCGCGCCGTGCCGGTGACGGCGTCCGGGCCGACCGGGGATCCGGTGCACACCTCCTACGCCCGGCGTGGCGATCGCGCAGTGGTGGAACTGGCTGACGTATCTGGATTGTCGCGGCTGCCGGCCGGCCTCGCTCCGCTGGCGGCGAGCAGTCGCGGTACCGGCGAAGTGATCGCCGCGGCGCTCGACGCCGGCTGCCGGCAGATCGTGCTGGGCATCGGCGGCAGCGCCGGCACCGATGGCGGAGCGGGCTTGGTCAGCGCGTTGGGAGCCAAGCTGTTCGGCGCCGACGGCATAGAGATCGCCGACGGCGGGGCGGGTTTGGCACACGTCGATCGGCTCGAGCTGGATGGTCTGCACCCTGGGCTGTCCGGCGCCGACATCGTGGTGGCCTGCGACGTCGACAATCCGCTGACCGGACCTCGCGGGGCTGCCGCGGTTTACGGACCGCAGAAGGGCGCGTTGCCGTTTGACGTCAGGCGTCTCGACGCGGCACTGGTCGGGTGGGCCGATGTCGCCCAGTCGGCGACCGGGTCGGATTGGCGGGATGCGCCGGGGGCGGGCGCGGCCGGCGGTGTCGGCTTCGCGGCGATGGCCCTGCTGGGAGCGCAGCTGCGTCCCGGCATCGAGCTGATCCTCGATCTCGTCGACTTCCGACGCCGTCTGCGCGGCGCCCGGCTGGTCATCACGGGTGAGGGGTCTCTGGACGAGCAGACGCTGCACGGAAAGGCGCCCGCCGGGGTCGCGGCGGCCGCGGTCGCCGCGGGCGTTCCGGTGGTGGCGGTGTGCGGCCGCAACATGCTGAGCGCCGAGCAGCTCGCTGCCGCGGGGATTTCCGCCGCCTACAGCCTGAACGAATTGGAGTCGGACATGCAGCGATCGATGGCCGATGCCGGTCCGCTGCTGGAGCGACTGGCCGGACGGATCGCGGCGGAGCACCTGGCGGCAAGATCGTCATGACCGGCCGGAGCCTCACTGGCCGGGTGCGCGGCACCTGGCCACGTGGAACCGACATCTGCCGCTGGGTAACCCTGCTGACGAAGTCGGGGGTCGAGGGAGACAGCGAGAATCCCTTCGACGTGAACGATCCGGCCCGCGGGTCCGTTCGGCGGGTGGAAATCGATACGCCGTACTTCAGCGGCAATTCGGCGGGATGGGTGTCGTTGCACGGAATCGACGCCACGTCAGCCGATCTCGATGATGCGCAGGCATGGTCCGCGCTGGTGCCCAGGACCGGGATGCAACCCGACACGCGGCATTTCTTCGGATCCAAGATCAGCGCGCCGGTGACCCATGTCCGCCTCGACGTGTTCCCGGACGGTGGTTTGGCCCGGCTGCGGGTGAATGGTGAGATCGACCCGGAGACGCTGCACGAGATGGACCGGCAGTGGCGATCGAGCCTGCCCGAGGTGCATCGGCGAGCCGAGTCGGCCGCGGATCTGTGAGCCGCGCGGCGGTGGGCTCGCATGATCCATGGTTGAACCTGGTCGGGTCAGCGCGGGACCGGCGGTGCCGACAGCAGGCTCTCCGGCATCACGGAGGTGTCAGCCGGACCGCCTCCATCGCGGACCTTGGCCGGCGTCGCCGCGACCGATGGCCAGGCGCTCGTCACCGCCGACAGGGGTGACTGGTCGACCTGAGAAGTCAACGACCGGGCCAGAGTCCCAGGAAGATCCAGATCGAAGCGACAACCGGGCGGCACAGCTGGAACCGCGGGTGCGCGAGCCCCGAAGATGGCGGCCGTGTCGATAACCCTTGCGCCTCCGAGCATTCCCGGCAACACACGGGTTTCGGAGTCGCGCAGGTCCATGTCCTCCACCAGAACGGCCGACCCGCTCTGGGTGACGGTGAGCAGCGATCGGACCGCTCCCCCGGCTTCCCCGGTTCGTCCCAGCACCACGGTTTCTCGGAGGTACGCCCGCGCGTCCACATCCAGGTCGATCGTGGTGTTCCGCAGCGTGTTTGCCCCCCGGGAAGCAACGAACGGCTCGCCGGCCCAGATGAGCGCACCACCGTTGCCGACCCGGGCGCGCACGGTCCACGACGAGGCGACGTCGGCGGCGTCATAGGCGACGGTCCCGGCGATCTCGACGACTTCCAACCATGCCCTGGGACCGACGTCGAGATCTATCTCGACATGATCACCGCCAAGTAGCAACGCGGTGGTGGCGATGAGCGCGACTCGCGCGCCGGTGTCGGTAGAGCGGATCACCCGTGGGCTGATGGGCCCGCCTACCAAGGTCAGCCGGGCGCGACCGGGTGCCGCGTGTACCGCGATCCGCGTCACGCGTGGGATCCGGCGTCGCGGCAGCACGCAGCCGGGGTATAGGGGCGGGCTGCCGGGGTCGGGCAGGAAACACCCGGTGGCGCGTCGACTCCGATGCGTGTCACGCGCGGGACGGCGCGGGTCTGGCGTGCTCGTGGGCCTGCTCCTCGTGGCCGTGCGCGAGGTGGGCGTGCGGGTGTCCGCCACCGTCATCGTCGGAATGACTGTGCACATACTCCGTTCCGCCGCTGTCGTCACTGTCGGAATGGAGGTGCGGCGCCATCGGCCCAGGGTCGACCGCGACGTGCGCGCCGGACCGGAACGATGCGAGCACCGCGCGGACCCAGTCGGTCAGCCCGTCTATCGATGCCCGGTCGAGCCGGGATACCCCCAGGACGGGGCGGCCGTCACGCGCCGCCATCCCGTCGGCGATCATCGCCGGCACGTCCACCCCGACGTACGGGCCGAGGTCGGTCTTGTTGACCACCAACAGGTCTGCCCTGCCGATCCCAGGTCCACCCTTGCGGGCCACGTCCCCTCCGCCGGCGACGTCGAGCACGAAGATCTGCGCGTCCACCAGCGCCGGGGAGAAGGTCGCCGTCAGGTTGTCGCCGCCGGACTCGACGAGGACCACGTCCAGCGGCGCGAAGTCGGCCTCCAGATCCTCCACGGCGAGCAGGTTCGCGGTGACGTCGTCGCGGATCGCGGTATGCGGGCAGGCGCCGGTCTCCACGGCACGGATGCGCGCCGGGTCGAGCACACCGGCCGAGCGCAGGAACCGCGCGTCCTCGTCGGTGTAGATGTCGTTGGTGATGACTCCGATACTCAATTCGGCCGCCATCTCCCGGCAGATCATGGCGATCAACGAGGACTTACCGGTGCCGACCGGCCCGGCGACCCCGAGTCGAAGCGAGCGCGTACCGGCAGTTTTCATGGGCGGGCCTCCATTGCACGGGTCGGGTGACTTGCGTCTACTAGCAGACGTGCTCGCTGAAGTGCGTACGCTGCGGGACGCAACGGGTGGAAGTCAGCAGGTTTCAGGCAGCAGGTTTCAGGCACGGAACAACCTTTGCGTGGTGGTGGCATGGATCTCGGCCCATTGCTCGATCAGCGGCGCACCGATGGCCGGGATGGCAACGACGTCGGTGATGTTCGACAGTCCACGGGCCATACGCTCGATCTCCGGTTGCACTTGGATCACCCAGCCGGTCGCGTCCATCGGATCCAACGGCTGGAGCTTCAGCGCGGCTGCGGCCACTGTCTGCGCCTCCTCGTAGCCGATCAGCCGTACCAGCTGAGCAGCCGTGAGTCCCACGAGCGCCGCTGCCACTCCCAGCGCCACGGCACGGCTCGTCCCGCGAAGCGCGGTCAGCGCCGCGACAGCGGGAGACTGCGGCCACATCCTGGACAGCAGGCGGGTGTAACCGCGGCCCAGGAGCGCGGCCGTCTCCCGCATTGCCGGGCTGATCGTCCTTGCCCGCCATGCCTGATCGACGGCGGCCAGCTCCGCCACGAGATCCGTTCCGCCCGCGAGGGTTCGGCTCCGTGCGACGACGGCGGCGCCGGCCTCCACGGTGGTCACGCTGCGCAGCCGGGCGCGGATGTAGCCGGGGACGGATGCTGTCGGCAGGCCGGCCCGGATCGCGGGCTCGAGACCCGCCGACTGGGTGTGCGCACCGGTTGGCAGCCGGGCGTCGGCCAGCAGCATGAGCATCAACTCACCGGACGGCGCGGGCATCATCGAATTTTACGTCGATCGATTGACCAGTTCCGGACCGCCCGAATGCGTCGAGGATCCTGAACCGGCGAATCGATCTCGGTCGGGATTCGGCGCCGGGACGGATCAGCGCCGTTGCTCGGCCGGCGGTGTCTTTCCCGTGCCACGGAACAACTCGACGCGTTCCTGGAGTTGGCGGCGTGACGCCCACGGGCGGTCTTCCCAGGCATCCGGGACGACCGGCTCCAGGATTAGAGCCTCGTCCTCGGCGCCCCGCGGCAACGGCAGTGGCCAGCCCCCGGCGGTCAGGTGACGGAAGAAGGCGCCTTCCGGCTGGTCAACCGCAAGCGCCGAACCGCGGTCGACGAACTCCTGCCCGCGAACCTGCGGGGTTTGACGAAGCGGCAGGATCTGCCAGGCCGGCGCGTTCTCGCCGGTTGGCCCATTCTTGCGACGCGGCGCGTTCTCGCGACCCGGCGCATTCTGCCGCAACACCCGCATTTCGTCACCCTGCTCCGGATCGACCCGGACGCCGTGGAACGGCCACTCCAGGTCCCGCCCACGCATCGGTCCCTGACCGAGCCGACCCGACAGACCCTCGCGACAGTAAGGCGGCCGACTCGAGAGCGGGCGGCGGGGGTTGTCGGGGGTTGCGCGGCATGAGACATCCTTGCCGACCGCGCCGTGTACCCGACCGAGTTGTCCCCACGGCAGGTGTCGACGCGATCCACTCGCCACTTTCGGTCCCTTCAACGGGGCGCGACGGGTCCGAAACAGCGACTCGGCGGCAGGCCCCCGCGCTCAGAACATCGTGTACAGCTGCGCCAATGGCAACGTTTGGGCAGGGGCCGGGACGACAACCTCGCCGTCGATGGAGATCTCGAAGCTGTCGGGCTGGATGTCGATCGTCGGCAGCGCATCGTTGTTGATCATCTGCGCCTTGCCCACGTCGCGGGTCGGGCGGACACCGGAGAGCTTGCGGCGCAACCCGAGTCGCGCGGCCAAGCCGTTCTCGATGGCGAAGGGCGAGACGAAGGACAGCGACAGATCCGGGCCGACCCTGTCGGTCAGCGCCGGACGCATCAGCACCGGCTGCGGGGTGGGGATGGAGGCGTTCGGATCACCCAGGGCACCCCACACCAGACCACCGCCCTTGATCACCACCGCGGGCCGGATGCCGAAGAACTTCGGCTCCCACAGCACCAGGTCGGCGAGCTTGCCCGGCTCGATCGAACCGATCTCGTGGTCGATGCCGTGCGCGATCGCGGCGTTGATCGTGTACTTCGCCACGTACCGTCGCGCCCGGAAATTGTCGGCGGGCAACGACCCGCCGATATCACCGCGGCGGGCCTTCATGACGTGCGCCACCTGCCAGGTCCTGGTGATCACCTCGCCGATCCGGCCCATCGCCTGAGCATCGGAGGAGGTCAGCGAGATCGCCCCCATGTCGTGCAGGATGTCCTCGGCCGCAATGGTTGTCGCCCGGATCCTGGACTCCGCGAAGGCCAGGTCCTCCGGCACCGCCGGGTTGAGGTGGTGGCAGACCATCAACATGTCCAGGTGCTCGGCGACGGTGTTGGCGGTGTGCGGCAGGGTCGGGTTGGTCGACCCGGGGATGACGTTCGGCAGCCCGGCCAGGGTCAGGATGTCCGGCGCGTGCCCGCCGCCCGCGCCCTCGACGTGGAAGGCGCTGATGGAGCGCCCGGCGATGGCGGCGATGGTGGAGGCGACGTAGCCGGCCTCGTTCAACGAGTCGGAGTGCAGCGCGACCTGCAGGCCCCACTCGTCGGCGGCACGCAGCGCGGCGTCGACGGCGGCCGGCGTCGAACCCCAGTCCTCGTGGACCTTGTAGCCGCCGGCACCGGCCATGGCTTGTTCGGCCAGCCCTTCCATCCGCACCGTGTTGCCCTTGCCGAGC
The DNA here is from genome assembly GCA_017882715.1 of Nakamurella sp. Lineage (GTDB taxonomy): Bacteria > Actinomycetota > Actinomycetes > Mycobacteriales > Nakamurellaceae > Nakamurella. The sequence goes on from JADGOY010000059.1 coordinate 11,397, forward strand.
AGCAACAGGTTGATCGGGTAGGGGTCGATCGAGCGGTGGATCTTCTCCAGGTGCCAGGCACCGGGGGTGACCGTGGTCGCCTTGGTGCCCTCGCTGGGCCCGGTGCCGCCGCCGCCCAAAGTCGTCAGCCCGGTGGCCAGTGCCTCGATGATCTGCGACGGGGACAGCAGGTGAACGTGGGTGTCGATGCCCCCCGCGGTGAGGATCCTGCCCTCGCCCGAGATGATGTCCGTCGACGGCCCGATCTGCAGCGCGGGATGCACTCCGTCAGCGATGTCCGGGTTGCCGGCTCGGCCGAGGGCGACGATCCGACCGTCACGGATGCCCACGTCCGCCCGGACGATGCCCCAGTGATCGAGCACGATCGCGTTCGTGATCACCGTGTCCGGGGCACCCTCGGCGCGGGTGGTGCTGCCCTGCGCCATCGATTCCCGGATCGACTTGCCACCGCCGAACACGGCCTCCTCGCCGCCGGCAGTCAGGTCCTGTTCGACCTCGATCCACAGATCGGTGTCGGCCAGCCGCAGCTGGTCACCGACAGTTGGGCCGTACAGCGCCGCATAGTCCGCGCGCGGGATCTGCACCATTAGAGCTCCTGCTCGGACTCGGGTTTGATCTGGATTCCGGGTATCCGGCGGCGACCCCTGAAGGCAACGGCGGCAACACTTCTCGAGGCGCCGGGTTCGAATCGCCGGGAGGTGCCCGACGGGATGTCCAGACGGAACCCGTGAGCAGCCACGCGGTCGAACTCCAGCGCGGTGTTGGCGTCCGGCAGGTGCAGGTGAGAACCGATCTGTACCGGCCGATCACCGGTGTTGATGATCACCAGCTCGATCCGCTCTGCCTCGCTCCGGTCGGCATTCAATTCGATGACGCCCGGCGCGGTGTGGATCGCCCCTGGTCCGTCGGATGCTCCCGATGCCATGCGGGCCAGCCTCTCTGATAACTGATTCGATGCCCGGTCAGGCGATCGGCTGATGGATGGTGACGAGTTTGCGGCCGTCCGGAAAAGTGGCCTCCACCTGTACGTCGGGCAGCATTTCCGCGACGCCGTCCATCACCTGGTCGCGGCGGAGCACCTCGCGTCCGGCCACCATCAGGTCGGCGACGCTGCGGCCGTCACGGGCTCGTTCGATGACCCACGTCGTCAACAGAGCCACGGTTTCCGGGTAGTTGAGCTTGACGCCGCGGTCCAGCCGGTCACGCGCGACCATGCCGGCCACCGCCAGCAACAACTTCTCGGTATCGGCCGGGGTCAGGTGCACCGGTGCCTCCCACGTCGTCGGTGTCGCGAACTTTCGTGTCGAGTGCCTTCGCTGCCGCCGGCGGTGCATGCTGCGGCCCTGGGCCCGCGCGCCGCCGGCGCTGCTCGCCGTGCCGTGCATCATTGCGTGCCCACCCCGGGTACCGCACCGCGGATCAGGTAGTGGGCGAGCACATCGTCGCCTATCCCGCCGACCACGTCGAGTTCGGCCGCGTCAATCGCGCCGCACGCCCGCGCGGCGGCCAGGTGCCGGGCGAGCGCGTACGCGGTGGCGGGTTCGTCCATCACCCCACCACCGGACTGCCGGTGATAATCGCCGAGCCGGGAGGCGGCATCGATCCAGCAGTCACGGCAGAACGCCAAGGTCGCGGCGAACCGGCTGGGCAACTGCGCCGGGTGCAGGTCCCAGCCTCGATAGATGCCGCTGCGCAGGGCGCGCAGCACACCGCCGGAGTGGGTGGCCCACCGCCAGGGGTCCTCGGCCTGCTGGTCCGGGATAGCTTGCCGCGTAGGATGAGTCGAATTCGGCCGGTCGGCATCCCATGGAGCCAGCGACATCTCGCCAAGCGCGCGACCGATCGCCTGCCGGCGGGCGACGAGGAGCTGGCCGGCGTCGAGGTCGCCTGCCGGGCGCGGTCTTTCGGTCGGCACGTCAGGGCAGCAGATCGTAGGCCGGAAGGGTGAGGAAGTCCGCGAATCGGTTGCCGGTGCACAGGTCGAACAGCAGGTTCCTGGCATCGGCCAGATATTCGCGGCCACCGGGAGTTTCCGCCCAGGTGTCGGAGAGCCGTTCGGTCGCCGAATCCAACAGCCTGGTGATCATCTCCGCGTCCACCCTCCGCCCGGTGTTCAGAACCACCCGATTGCGCCGCCACTGCCAGATCTGGCAGCGGGAGATCTCCGCCGTCGCAGCGTCCTCCATCAGATGGTGAATAGCCACCGCGCCACGGCCGGTCAGCCAGTTCACCATGTACTCGACGGCGACCTCGACGTTCAGGGCCAGACCGGCGGCCGTGACAATCAACGGCAGGGACCTGATGTCGAGCATTTCCTTGGCGCTCACATTCGCAGCCGGCAGGGACTTGTCGAGCTGGTTGACCCCGCCATCCAGAGCCTCGTCGAAGATCTCCTGGCAGATCGGCACCAGGTCGGGGTGCGCCACCCAGGAGCCCTCGTAACCGGCGCCGGCCTCCCTGGTCTTGTCCGCTCGCACCTTCGCGAACGCGGCGGCGTTGACCTCGGCGTCCCCGCGGGACGGGATGAAGGCCGCCATGCCGCCGATGGCGTAGGCGCCCCGCCGGTGGCACGTCTGGACGAGCAGGTCCGAATATGCCTTCATGAACGGCGCCGCCATCGTCACGCTGGACCGGTCCGGGAGCACGAACTCGTCGCCCGCGTCACGGAACGTCTTGACGATCGAGAACAGGTAGTCCCACCGCCCGGCATTCAGTCCCACGGCATGATCGCGCAATTCGTAGAGGATCTCGTCCATCTCGAAGGCGGCCCAGATCGTTTCGATCAGCACGGTGGCACGGATGCTGCCCGCGGGAATGTCCAGCGCGGATTCGGAGTACGCGAACACCTCGGCCCACAGTCGCGCCTCCAGGTGCGACTCCATCTTGGGCAGGCAGAACGCCGGGCCGGCGCCTCGTTCGAGCAATTCGGACGCGTTGTGGAAGAGGTAGATCCCGAAATCGACCAGCGAACCGACCAACGGCGCGCCGTCGATGGTCAGGTGTTTCTCGGGGAGGTGCCATCCCCGCGGACGGGTCACGATGACGGCCGGCTCACCGTCTCGCAGCCGGTAGGACTTGCCGTGCTGCTCGAGTACGATCGTCCGGCGGATCGCCTCGCGCAGGTTGACCTGGCCGGAGATCACGTTCTCCCAGGCCGGGGTGTTGGCGTCCTCCAGATCGGCCAGCCAAACCTTGGCGCCCGAGTTCAGCGCGTTGATCGTCATCTTGCGATCGGTCGGGCCGGTGATCTCCACTCGCCGGTCGGCCAGGTACTCCGGAATCGGCGCCACCCGCCAGGTGTCGGAGCGGATCTTCGCTGTCTCGTCCAGGAAGTCCAGGGGTTCGCCGACCGAGACGGCGTCCCGGCGCTCCAGCCGACGCCGCAACAGTTCGTCCCGCCGGGCGGCAAAGCGTTCGTGCAGATCCGCGAGGAACTCCAGGGCAGGGGTGGTCAGGATCTCCTGGCCACCGTCGACGGGCGGTCCTGAGACGACGATCCGACTGCTCACGACATTCCTCTCGTCCGTGCACTCCCGGTGAGTTCACCCGGCGCTACCCGCGCCGCCTGACCACGATCGCGCACCTCAACCGGCCCGCAGCTGTCCGCGTCCTCGCCGTCGGCGGGTCCATCCTGAGTCGGCGGGTCCATCCTGATCAGTCGGTTCACGCCGGGAATCCGACGGGCTCCGGTCCTGCTGCGGGATCTGGGCCCCTTCGCCGCGCGGCTGCACCTGTGGGCTTTCCCGGACCAGGTCGTGGGCCGAAACACCGTCCTTTTCCTCCGCCTCGTAGATCGCCCGCTGCCTGTCGGAGTCGCGCAGCAGGATCGCGACGATCGCGCCGGCACTGATGCTCGACGTGAAGATCGTCTGCAACCAGGTCGGGAAGGCGTTGTAGAACGAGTCGCGGACGATCGGGATCGTCGCGATGCCCAGCGAGATCGCCACCACCAGGATGTCGCGGTTGTTGAACCGCACCGTCGAAAGGGTGCGCACACCACTGGCTGCCACCATCCCGAACAATCCGATGCCAGCGCCGCCCAGGACCGGCTGCGGGATTCCTTCGACGATCGCACCCATCTTCGGGATGAGGCCCAGCAGGATCAGCACGCCGCCGGCGAAGGTGGCCACGAAGCGGCTGCGCACACCGGTGTTCGACACCAGGCCGACGTTCTGCGCGAACGCGGTGTAGGGGAAGGTGTTGAACACGCCGCCGAGCACGGTGGACAAACCATCGGCCCGCAGGCCGTCGCCGGACCAGGCCACCTGCCACCCAGTTCGCTGCCACACCCATCTGCGACAGACCGATGATGAGGATCACGGCGCCGGTGACCAGCGGCGGGAAGAAGCGCAACTTCGCGAACAGCGGGGCCAGCAGCATCATGAACAGGCCAGCCGAAATGACCGATCCACAGATTGATCGGGGCCGGCAAACTCAACCCCGGTGATCTGGGCTATCTGGTGACGCCCAACCTTTTCGTCGCCGGTATCGCCACGCTGATCCAGTCCATCGGAGGCGAGCGGAATCAGCTGCCGCCACGGTGACAGCTCGTCCACAGACTCGAGCGGCGTGCCGTCCGCTGCGAGCGTGCGTCGAAATCCCATGCGGGTGCCCCCAAGGGGTTGCCGAGCTTGTCCGAGCTGCGGACATGACCTGCGCAATCTCGTCCCGGGACATTGCGGTCGTAGGCGAGAGCGGTAAACGAGGTGTTAAGGGTCGCCCTGTATTCACCCGGCGTCAGCGCGGCGGTGTTGATCTGCTGGATGCGGCCGTCGGTGTCGGTGATCCCGTTGCCACGCCCCACCGGCATCCCGTCCGGACCGAGCCGCTCCAATGTCGCCGGGATGCCGGCGGCCGGCCGACCCGCTGTCGTATCCAGGACGTGAGTGCTGAGCCGGTCGATGACCGGTTCGGCCGGTGTCCCCGCATTCATGCCGCAGGTCTATGCCACCGTCTGACCCCACACCCTCCAAGAACGACGCGCGCCCACACGACGGATCACATGCTGCCGGCGAGCCAGAGCGAGCGCCGCGCCGGCCAAGAAGACCGCGCTTGTCGTCTCGGGGGACATCACCCAGATACCCGCCACCCTGCGACCACCGACCGCCGGGCCGGGGAGGTTGGATCGGGGTACCGCCGGAAACAGCAGGCGCAGCACGCGGACCAACCCGACGGTGGCGCCGGACATCCGAACGCGAATGGCCAGTCGCAACCCCGACACCCACACATCGATCAGAGTCCGCATGTCAAAAGACCTCCCCGGCGGGACGTTCGCGGGCGGGTGACGGTTTCTGGTCGGTCGCGTGCCGACGACACTATTCGGTCGGGATTATTCCGCTCATTCGTCGATCCGGCATCCGACCACGGCAACGACTATTTCTTGTACCGGTTACGACCGATCAGGAAGCCCGCGACGAAGCCTCCGGCCGCGGCGATGGCCAGCGCGATCGTCAGCGGCATATTGGGATTCCAGAAGAGGAACGTCACCTCGACGTCGTGCCAATTGGTGACGATGAAAATGATGACCAGCGCAGCGATGACGATGCCGCCGATCGCCTTTCCGCTGAGCCCCTTCTTCGCCGGTACTGACTGTTGGGTCATGATCTGCCTCCTGTGCGGTAGGTCATTCGAGACCGCTTGGGCGGTCAGCGTATCTCGCGGGGCGGCCGGTAGGCCGCTGTTCGGCAACCGGCGGATCACCCTGCGATCGGTGACCGTGGTTCGACAGGTGACGGTAGTTCGGCCGACGGGGCGCCTCACAGGGCCCAAAGGCCCAGGGCGAGCGCCGAGGCCGGCCACCACCAGGACAGTTGACTCGGCCACCCGCAGATCTCGACCTGCAACCCGCGGCCCGTCCTGCGTATGGCGAATTGGGTCCTGGGCAGGTGCTCGTCCGGGTCCAAGCCTGCTCACCGTCCTGTATCCGTGGCGGTGCAGTTCGACTGACGCTGTGTCCGGTGGTGGTCTTGTTCGACTGACCTGGTTCATGGTTCATTGCGCCTGGTTCATTGCGCCCGCCAGCCCGGCTGAATTCGCGGGGATTGCCACCGTCGCCATCCGCTGTGCTACACGCTGGGCTCCGTGGGTGACGGCGACACGGCGACGTCGATGCGGTCGGTCAAATTGGCGAAAATCGGTGACCCTCTACAGATCGCCTTCGACCTCATTGTCATCGGAAGCGCTGATCGCTGATCGGTGTCGCCGGCTCCACTTTCCGGTGGTCTCCATCCACGACAAGAAGTGCCCGCCGGCGCAAGATGTTGCGCTGAGCTGACAATTCCGACGTCCGGGACTACTGTCTGTATATATTCGCAGCGGCGTCTGCAGTTGGGGTGGGAACCGGGACAGCCGTGGAGATCCCTCCGGCCATGGCATTGGACTTGGCCTCGTCAGGACCGGGACGGGCACGCATCAGTTGACTGTCCGCTTGTCAGGTCGCCGAGGACCGCGGAGGTCGGACGGAGGACCTCATGCACAGCGCGTCTGTCCGACCCGGCCGGGAGGACGGGCCGCGACGTCGGTCCGACGGCGTTGGCGACGCCACGGCCGATGAGTTCTGGGGAGCGCTGCGCCGGGCCAGGGCAGAGCTCGTGCCAGGCGAACTCGCCGCTGCCGAGGACCGGGTGTTCCGGTTCTACCTGCCGCTGGCCCGGTCAGTGGCAGGCGAATGGGTCATCGGTTCGGCGGGGGTACCCACCGATGTCGAGCGGGCCGCCGAGCTCGGTCTGGCCAGGGCGGTGCTGGGCTGGCCGGGAGTCGACAGCGGCGGCTTCCAGACATACGCCCGCGCGGCCATCACCGCCGAGCTCCGGCGTTCTTCGCCCATCCGTCCCGGCCGGCGCGATGCCGGGGCCGACCACCCGTCGAGCCCCATCGGGAACCCGACGCATGGACCTCCCGAAATGACGCCGACCCGACCCGAGGACTCGCCCGCCGCGACTGCCCCTGCCGAGTCGTCACCAGGACCGCGGGACGGCGGGTGACCGGACTCGCCGCCGATTGCCGATCCACGTTTCGGTCCGGCGGGAGCGGTCCGGCGGGAGCGGTCCGGATCGGCGGCTGGCAGGGCGGCCGCGCAGTTCGTGTGTGTCGAGGGGGTCATGAGGATGCCCGCCCGCGGTGACGGCCGGCGCCGTGCACGCTCGGCGCTCGATGGATCCACCCGCTGGCGCCGCCGGTTCGCAGCGTTGGCGACAGCCGCCTGCCTCGCGTTGGCTTCCGGCATCACGATCCTGCTCCCTGCAGCGCCCGGCAGTGCCCGCGGCCACCTGTCGTTGCGCGATGTGCTGCCTGCCGGACTGACCTACATCCCGGGCTGTTGGTGACGGTCGACTGCCCGCTCTCCGCGACCCAGAACTTCGTCACCGCTGATTGCGCGCCTGAGCCCGGCTTCGCGCCGACCAACGCGACGATCGATTCCGTCACCCAGCACGCGGACGGCACCTTCACCATGGTGCTCGTCCGCACCGCGACCATGGACGCGAACGACACGCTGACCATCACCTACCAGGCACCTACCAGGCCAGGATGCGCGCCACCTACACCGGCACCGGGCCCGCCGGGGGACCTGACCTGACCGGACGACCCGTCGCCGAGGGCGACTCGTTCACCAACACCGCCAGCGTGGACGGCAATTCCGCGGCACTGCCAGGCCCGAACCCGACCCTGCCCCCGACGCAGACGTCGGAGGGCGGATCGATCGACAAGCAGATCGCGTCGCGAGCCGTCCCGATGGACTGCGGGTCCGCGACATACGGCGACCCGACCGCGGCTCCGGACACCCCTCCGGTGTTCCAGCTCGGCGACCGGGTGTGCTTCCGGTTGCGGGTCAATTTCGCACCCGACAATCCGACCCGCAACGTGGTAGTGGTGACCCTTCATCCCGCTTTCATCCCGCGTGGCACCCGGTACGAGCCAGGCTCACAGACCGTGACGTCGGCGACCACCTGCCGGTCGAGCAGATCACCTTCAAACGAGGGCTTGGCGGCGGCGAGCCTGGCCGATCCGTGGTGGCTGCTCGGGCAGGAGGACGGCGCCGGCGGCGAGAGTTCCGGCAGGTCGCCGAGGTTCGTCGGAATGCTGCCGCCCCAGAACCCGACGTCCACCCGGCATCGGCCGCGGGCGGCCACCCGCTTGGCGGCGAGTGCCTTCGCGGTCAGTGTCGGCGGTAGGGAGGTCCGGCCGTGCGCAGAGTCCCAGAGTCACTGCGCTCGTGGGGCCGCTGGCCGCCCTACTGGTCTCCTGGGGCGTGGGTGAGGAAGCCGCCGAGGGGCTGGCCGTCATCGTGATCGCCCTGCTGATCACCTACATCGCCCTGGTGATCAGCGAACTCACCCCGCGCCGGTACACGATGCCCGGTACACGATGCGGCGCGCCGAAGGCGTTGCGCTGCGGTTGGGGCCGATGCTGGACCGGCTCGCCACGCTGTTCCGGCCGATCATCTGGGTGCTCTCCAAAGTCGACGAACGGCGTGGTGCCACTGCGTGCCGATCCCACCGCCTCCCGCGACGAGATCAGCGTCGAAGAGCTGCGCGAGCTGGTGATGACCCATGAGGGGCTGCCCACCCAGGAGCGGGCCATCGTGCGCGAGGTCTTCGCGGCCTTCGACCGGCAGGTCCGAGAGGCGATGCTGCCGCGGCACGGACATCGACTTCCTGGACGCGTCACAGCTGATATCGCAGGCCGCCGGGCTGGCGTGGGTGCACGCACACACCCGGTACCCGGTCACCGCCGACGGCTCATCCGACAAGGTCATCGGCGTTGTCCACACGCGGAACCGGCTCGAGCCGGCGCTGGCGGGTCGCCTCGTCGTGGTGCGCGAGCTGACGACGCCCCGGCCGGCCCGCAACAGCAGGCCGGGTCGGCCGAGATCGACGGCCTGATCAGCCTCAGCGAATTCCGGCCAGCGCACCGGGCCCTGCCGACGGGTTCGTACGACAGCGTCGGCGGACTGGTCACGGCCGGGCCCGGCGGGTGCCCGCGGCCGGCGACGAGGTGGAGGTCTCCGGACACCGGCTCACCGTCGTGAGCCTCGACGGCTGACGGGTGAAACGGGTTGCGGTGACGGCCCTTTCGGGGGGGTGCCCCTATGTCCTTTGTCAAGCAGCGGCAGTGGGTGGTTTGACGGCTTTCCCGTCTTGGAGCATGGCGTAGAGGACGTCGCAGCGGCACGGT
>JADGOY010000060.1 GCA_017882715.1 Nakamurella sp.
CGGATCGCTTAGCTGGAAACGCATCTCGCTGCGGTGGCCGATGCCGCCGGTGGTGGCGATGTTCGCGGGTACTCTTCAGCGCTTTCCTGGACGGCTGGGAATGGGCGGAGGGATTCACTCGGCAATTCGGCCAGTGCGGGTGGATCGGGAGAGCCGCGATCGGAATCCGCGGGCGTCCTTCGACCAGTACCGGGGCGTCATCCGAAGGCATCACGAAGGCACGAAGGCACGAGGCTCGCCGACGGCCAGGGTTGATTGTCGGCAACGCGCGGCGGCATCTTGCTTCGAGCAGGCTCGACGCGCCGACATCCATGCGCCGATGCGCCGTGCCGATCCGGCCGATCGCGATGCCGACGAGTGCGCAGTGCGCCGTCGTTCCGGCGTACACTGATCACGGCAGCGATCGCGCAAGACAGGCTTCGGAAACACGAATCATCGGCAATTCGCTGATCAAGAGTGCGGATTTCCCCGATTTCTGAGAATTCGCTGATCGCTGATCAACAACACCGATCGCGAATGACTCGCTGATCAAGAGCGCGTCAATTCGGACATGAGGACCCGTTGACGTGCAGTTGATCAGCGAATCGGTTTCACACCGTGAACATGATCAGCGCAGCCGTGTCGTCACACGCACCTGAACCGACCTGCCATGGAACCCGCATCGGACCCTGCCACGCTCGTGAGAACGGCAGCCGGAAGACTACGCTGCGAGGCGGCATCGCGAGAGTCGCACCGGCGTCACGTCGCCGCCAACTTCGCTCCACCGCATGTGATGCCGCTGCACTGGACCATATTTCGCCCGCCCGGGTCGCCGCCTGCGCACGCACACTCGGCACCGACCCGCCGCGGACAATCCCGCGCACGCGCACAAGCACACTCGGCGCCGTCGTGCTGTGCCACTGCGGCCGACGACCACCCCGCCCTCCGACCGCGATCCATTGCCTGAGCGATGCAGGTCTTGTGTTCGATCGCACACCTACGTAGAATACCACTATGCCCCGCGGCCTCCGGTTGATCGGTTCCACCCAAGAGGTACTCGGCGCGCTCGTCGCTCACCCCACACGTGATCACCACGAGGCGGAGATCCGGTCCACCACCGGCCTGCCCGGCGGGCGGATCTACCCGGTTCTGGCGCGGCTGGAGGCGCTGCGGTGGTTGGACAGCGGCTGGGAGCCGCCGGCCGAACGCGAACAAGGCTGGCCCAGACGCCGTTACTACCGACTCAGCCCGCACGGGCTCGCGCAGATACGCGGCGCATTGGCCAGCGCTCGCGCGGCCGCCTCGGAAACCACGAAGAGGCTGCGACCCGCCGAAGAGATGCCATGACCGGGCCCGCACCCGGACGACATCCCGGACCAGCGGGGGACTGGAATGTGAGGTACGCCGGGTGCGGGAGCCCGGAACCCGGCTACCCAGGTGCCTTCTCGTCCGATGTGGCCCGCCGTCGGCGCTCGGCCCAAGGGCCGCGGGGCTCGATGATGCGCCTCCGCGGTCTGTGCAGTCGTGCGGCCAGCCACTCGTGTCGCGCCGCCACCCCCGTTTCACCTGGGACCCGACGTGTCCCCCGTCAAGAAATCGAGAGAAGGGGGGGCCATGACGGATCCCACCTCCGCGAAGCACTGGCCCTGCAGGGGCCGGGCGGCACCACTGGATCGGGGTGCAGGACGACAACCCCGAAATGCGCTGGCAGGCCCAGCTGCAATGCACCGGATGAGGCGAGCGCAAGGACCCGCCGTCGTACGGGCCGATGCCACCGAACGTGCTGGGTCCCGGCGTGGCCGCCGGATGACGCCAGAAAGGCGACGGCAATGACGGGCCCGCGTCCCAGGGCAGCCGCACGCTGCCTGATCGCGCTCACGGTCTTCGTACTGCCCTGCGACACCCGCGAGCGCTACCGAGAGGAGTTCAGCACCGAGCTCGCCGAGCTCGGCGTGGTCTCGCAGCTCAGCCAGGCCGCCAGCCTGCTGGCCGGCTCCGTGTCCCTGCGTCGAGCACTTCAGGAGCGAGATGTGATTGTCACCGAGCAGGACAAGAAGGACTGGCGCTGCCGGATCGGACGACACCACTACGTCGGCGTGCAGGACGACAACCCCGAAGTCCGGGGGCACAGCTACCTGCAGTGCACCAGGTGCGGCAAGCGCAAGGATCCACCGCGGTACGGTCAGATGCCTGGAACCCTCCTGGGGCTCGGCGGAGGCGGCGGCTGAGCACCGCCAGAGTGGTTGTTGCGGGACCACGACCCTGGCGTCGCGGCGCGTCAGCGCGTCAAGAAAGGACCTTGGGTCATCCTGCTCGTGCGCGCTTTTTCTCCAGGAGCCGAAGAATCAGCGGCGTGAAGATCAATTGCATCGAGAGTTCCATTTTCCCGCCGGGCACCACGATGATGTTCGGCCGGGACATGAACGAGTCGTGGAGCATCGACAGCAGGTAGGGGAAATCGATACCCCGCGGATTGGCGAACCGTATGACGAGGAAACTCTCGTCCGCGGTCGGGATGAAGCGTGCGGTGAACGGGTCAGAGGTGTCCACGGTCGGCACGCGCTGGAAATTGATGTCTGTGCGGGAGAACTGCGGGCAGATGTAGTTGACGTAGTCGGGCATGCGCCGCAGGATCGTGTGGGTCACCGCCTCGCTCGAGTAACCACGCGTCGTCTTGTCGCGGTGCACCTTCTGGATCCACTCGAGGTTGATGATCGGTACCACGCCCACCAGCAGATCCGCGTGCGCAACGATGTTCACCGCCGGGGTGACGGCCGCACCGTGCAGTCCCTCGTAGAACAGCAGGTCGCTGCCGGGCGCAATGTCCTCCCAGGGCGTGAACGTCCCCGGCTCCTGGCCGTACGGCTTCGCCTCGTCAGCGTCGTGCAGATACTTGCGCGATCTACCTACCCCCGTCTCGCCGTATTCGCGGAACAGCGTCTCCAGTTCCTCCAGCAGATTCGCTTCCGGACCGAAATGGGAGAAATGGTTGTTCTTGTCAACCTCGGCATCGGACATCATCAGCTGCATCGCCTTCCGGTCATACCGGTGGAAGGAGTCCCCTTCGATGAGCGCCGGGGTGATTCCTTCGCGACGGAATATCTGCTGAAAAGTCCTGGTGACCGATGTCGTGCCTGCCCCGGACGAACCAGTGACGGCAACAACTGGATGCTTGACCGACAAGGCTCTTCCTTCGGGCTAGTTGGTGCGAAACAGTGATCGAACAGTGAACAGCGACTTATCGAAACCTGCGTCCGGCCCCTGCGCGAACTCCAGGTGGTAACGCTCGATGCGTTGCACCTCGTTCTTCGAGCCGAACATGAACGGAACCCGCTGGTGCAGGCCGTGCGGGGGGAGATCCATGACCCGCCCGTGGCCCGTGCTGGCCGCTCCCCCGGCCTGTTCGATGATGAACGCAATCGGATTCGCCTCGTAGAGCAACCGCACCCCACCCGCCCTGATCGGATCCTTGGCATCGCAGGGATCCAGGTAGACGCCACCAAGCGTGAGGATGCGGAAGGTATCGGCGACCAACGACGCCACCCAGCGCATGGTGAAATCCTTTCCGCGCCCCCCGGCTGTGCCGTCCAGACACTCCTGCACGTAGCGTTTCACCGGCTGTTCCCAGAAGCGCTCGTTGCACGCATTGATCGCAAATTCCGAGGCGTTCTCGGGTATCCGCATCTGGGGGTGGGTCAGGACGAATGCGCCGATCTCTCGATCCAACGTGAAGCCGTCGACTCCGCGCCCTGTCGTCAATACCAGCATGGTTGCCGGGCCGTAGAGCGCGAAGCCGGCGCAGACCTGCTCCGCTCCGGGCTGCAAGAAATCCTCGCTCGACGGCTCGGTGTCCTTGTCCGGGTATCGCAGAATGCTGAAGATGGTGCCCAGACTCATGTTCACACCGAGGTTGCTCGATCCGTCCAGCGGATCGAAGGCCAACAGGTACTTCCCTCGGCGATAGCGGGCCGGCACGGGATAGAATCCGTCCATCTCGTCGGAGACCATCGCCGCCACGTGGCCGGCCCATTGGGTTTCCTGCAGCAGGACGTCATTGCTGATCACGTTCAGTTTCTTCTCGACCTCACCATGCGCATTCTCCGCACCGGAGGCGTCGATCCTGCCGATCAGCGCCCCCCTGTTGACCTGATTGGCGATGATCTTCACCGCCGTCGCGAGAACGTTCAGTAGGCCGGAGAAATCTCCGGTCGAGCCCGGATGTCGGTGCTCTTCCTCGATGGTGTATCGGGTGAGCGTCTTCAGTCCCTCAGTCATGACGTCCTGTCCTCGTGGTCACGTCGGAGTTCGTTCCGGAAATGGTGCCGTGCTCGACTGCGGCGCCCTCACTGTGCTGGAAAACACTGCTGCCATAGACGTCCTGCTCGTTCAGGGTGACCAGGTCGTCCTTCGTCAGCGGGCGGCGCAATTCCACCAAACGCTTGGCCTGGCGCAACCGGCAGCGTTCGATCGCGTTACGGACGCTGCGCGCGTTGGAAAACCGAGGCTGACGCATCCGCAGATCGAGGTAGGCCGAGAACGCCTCACGTCCCGGCTCGTTGAACCGAAAGTTCTCCCCCGCCACCATCAGCTCGGAAATCTGTACCAGCTCGTCATGGGTGTAGTCCTCGAAGGCGATGTGGTGTGGAACTCGCGAGGAGAGGCCGGGGTTCGCCGAGAAGAACGTCTCCATCCGGTCCGGATAGCCGGCGAAGATCACCACCAGGCTCGCCCGTTCGCTTTCCATCTCCTGCAGCAGAATCTCGATGACCTCCTGCCCGTAGTCCCGCTCGTTCTCGGGCCGGAACAGGTAGTAGGCCTCGTCGATGAACAACACGCCGCCTGCCGCCTTCGCGATGGCCGCCTTTGTCTTGGGGGCGGTGTGCCCGATGAATTGACCGACCAGGTCATCCCGGGTGACGACGTGAACCTTTGGGCTCCGGATGTAGCCCATGGCATGCAGCATCTGCGCCATCCGCAACGCGACCGTGGTCTTCCCGGTTCCTGGTCCACCGGTGAAGCTCATGTGCAGGGTCGGGCGTGACGACGCGAGGCCGAACTGCCGCCGCGCGCGATCGACGAGCAAGAGCGCCGCGATCTCCCGCACCCGCCGCTTGACGTTCGGCAGACCGACCAGTTCGGCGTCGAGCCGGTCCAGCGTCTCCTCGACATGGATGCGTGCGTCGTCGGTGGTCAGGTCCAGCGACGCGTCGTCGCCCAGCACGACGTTCTCGGCCGGTTCCGCCGTTGTCTCGGCGGCCGGTGAGGGCTCGGGCATTCCGGGCCGGTACAGACGAAAGCCCGACGAAGGCCGCGGGGCCTGCTGGTCAGCGGCCACGATCGGTCCGCTCATCGATATCCGTCATCGACGCTCGGAGCCGTTCCGGCCGACGGCCGTCGCCGTCGCGTAGGAGTGCACGGCATAGGTCTGTTGGCGGTCATGCCCCTCGGAGCGAGTGAGCAGGAAGCCTGGTTCCTCAGCCGGGCGTTGCACCAGAAAATGCAGCGCTGTGGTCTGCCGTCCGAGCCGCGCGTCATAGGCGAGCACCCGGATGTAGTGCCTGGGGAAGGTCGCCCGGCAGGCATTGATCTCCGCCATCACGCCGTCGGGCTCATCCAGATCGAAGAGCGGCAGACCCCACATCTCCCAGTAGATGTTCCGGGGATGCGGGTCGTCGGTGTACTCGATCGACAGCGGCCAGTCGTTCAGCAATGCATATCTGACCTGGGCTGCGATTTCGTCGTCGGTGAGTTCAGGAAGGTAGGAGAAGGCTCCGTGACGCAATTTCATGTCGACTCCTACAGGCTCACGGTCGGGACTGCGTCGGGCGCATCGGTGGACGTGTAGTCGAAGGTGACGTCGCCCCAGGTGGCCAGGGCAACCTCGAGCGGATGGCAGCGTTCGGCTGCCTTGCGCAACAGGTCCGGCCCTTCCTTGAGCAGGTCCTTGCCCTCGTTCCGGGCCTTGATCATGGCTTCGAGCGCGACCCGGTTGGACTCCGCGCCCGCCGCGATGCCCAGCGGATGACCGATGGTGCCGCCACCGAACTGCAACACCACGTCGTCTCCGAACAGGTCCACGAGCTGATGCATCTGGCCGGCGTGGATGCCGCCCGAGGCCACCGGCATGACGCCCGGCATGCTCGCCCAGTCCTGATCGAAGAAGATGCCGTGGGCCATGTTCATCGGGATGTGATCGTCGCGCAGCGTGTCGTAGTACCCCCGGGTGGTCGCGGGATCGCCCTCGAGCTTGCCGACCACAGTTCCGGCGTGCAGATGGTCGATGCCGATCAGCCGGCACCACTTGGCCAACACCCGGAAACTGACACCGTGGGTCTTCTGCCGCGTGTAGGTCGAGTGTCCGGCCCTGTGCAGGTGGAGCAGGACCCCGTTCTTGCGCGCCCAGTGCGACATCGACTGCATGGCAGTGAATCCGATGGTGAGATCGATCATCACGACCACGCTGCCGAGGTCCTTGGCCAGCTCCGCGCGCTCGTACATCTCCTCTACCGTGGCCGCGGTGACGTTCAGGTAATGGCCCTTGATTTCGCCCGTGTCGGCCATGGCCTTGTTGACGCCTTCCATGCCGAACAGGAAGCGGTCGCGCCAGCGCATGAAAGGTTGTGAGTTGATGTTCTCGTCGTCTTTGGTGAAGTCGAGCCCACCACGGCACGCCTCATAGACCACCCGGCCGTAGTTGCGGGCGGACAGACCGAGTTTGGGCTTGACGGTGGCACCCAGCAACGGGCGACCGTACTTGTTGAGGTACTCCCGTTCCATCACGATCCCGTGCGGCGGCCCCTGGAACGTCTTCACGTACGCGACGGGAATCCGCAAGTCCTCGAGCCGCAACGCTTTCAGCGGTTTGAACCCGAACACATTCCCGATGATGGACGACGTCAGGTTGGCGATCGACCCCTCCTCGAACAGGTCGATGTCGTAAGCGACGTAGGTGAAGTACTCCCCTGGCCGGCCGGGAACTTCGTCGACCCGGTAGCACTTGGCCTGGTAGTGCGAGTTCGCGGTCAACCGATCGGTCCACACCACAGTCCAGGTCGCCGTGGAGGATTCGCCGGCCACCGCCGCCCCGGCCTCGATCGGGTCCACCCCGTCCTGGGGTGTCACCCGGAACACCGCAAGGACATCAGTGTCCTTGGGCTGGTAGTCGGGCGCGTAATAACCCATCGACGCGTAGCTGTGAACGCCTGGATCCCATCGGTTAGCGGTCTCGTCAGCCATTAAGATGCCTCCTGTGCCTGGTTTGTGAGCTGGGTCACAACAACGCGAAGACTTGTCAACTGGGTCTACAGCAAATTGGTTACCTGGGTCACAGTGGGCTGAAACCTGTTTTGGGGACGCCGCTTAGGGGTCAGCTGTGGCGGTACTTCGATCGTATCGGGTGTTCTCGATGTGTCAAGCGGAGCAGCTGGCCGTGGCCAGACGCCTCCCGAAGGTTCGATGCACGAAAGAGCGACGATCTCGCTGAGACATCTATTTCGCCGGAGTAACTAATGGCTATCTATTCGTGACTCTTGTCGCCGCAAACGTGTCGCTCTTGATCGATTCCTTTCCAGAACCGGTTCCACCGAACCGCCAATTCCTTTGGCCCGCTCGCCTTCCTCGGTTGCGTCGTCCTCGCAGGTCCCGCGTCCTGGACCGGGGCTCGGCTTCGGGTCTGGCGGCTGGAACCCGCGGGGCCGCCCGCCGACGGTGACCGACCGCGCATCGAAGCAATCCCGTTAACCAGGGCATTGCGCTCACTATCCCCGAACTGCCAGGAACTGTTGCGGGCCTCGCCGCAATCGGTCAGCACATCGGCCACCAAGAACCAACGGGGCCGAACATTCCGAGTCGGGAATCGACGAGGCCAAACATTTCAGGCCGAGAATGGGTGGGCCGGACATTCAGGGCCGGCAATCAGTGAGCCGATACTATGTGCGCGGCATTCGGCTGGCCTGTTCACTCAGCCCCTGGTCACCGACGCAGTGCAGGCTCACCGAGGCAGTCAGGGTGGCAGACGCAAGCCGACAGATGTCTGGCACGCATCGGGCAGCCAGCCACCACTTGCGGTGGGTCGGGACACCGGACCCCGGGTTCGATGCACGCCGTGCTGGCTGGGGAGGATCGCCGCCGTCTCTCGCGACGCCCTGACGCCGAGTCGGGTCAGGTCACGGTTGATCGAGTTCGTGCTGGATGGCCGGCCCAAGGTGAACACCTGCAGGCAATTGGTACAGCAGAGGAAGCAAGCCCTGCGCGTGGGACTGTTGGAGCCCGGCGACCAGTTGCCCAAGGTGCGTGACGTGGCTCAGTCCTTGGTGGTCAACCCCAACTCGGTCCTCAAGGCCTACCGCGAATTGGAGATCGAAGGTCTGGCCGCGGGGCGCCGGGTGTCGGCACGTTCGTGCTCCGCACGCCGGCCGGTGCGTCCTGGCCAATCAGGCAGAACTGCGCGAGGACCTGGTGGCCTGGCTGCGCCGGGCGCAGGCGGCCGGGTTGACCAAGGAGGCGTGGTCGCCCTGGTCGACACGATGATCCGAGCGCTGGGGGCTGGGCATGTCCTGGTGGCTGACCCCACCGAGCCAGACAGGCCGGAGCCGTTTCACCGAACTCGCCTTCGACGTGCAGAGCCTGGCCCCGGTCGGCTACACCCTCTTCGCGGTCGCCTTGGGTATCTTTCGCCGGCACCATCTGGCACAAAGTGCTCCCCGCCATGGCTGGCACTCTCGCCGGATTCCTCGGGCTGCGGATCGCGCTGGCCGTCATAGCGAGACACCGTTGCGTACCAGCCGAAACCCGACCTTTCTCGATACAGGACACCGCCCTCCAGCCCAACGCGTACGGCGGTGACTGGATCAGCCCCTGGGCTAGGTAGAATTAGACCATGTCGGGATCACCACCACGCATGACCCAAACCACGCAGGCGGTGTTGCGCGCCCTGCTCGACGACCCCGGCAAGGAGCGCTACGGCCTGGAAATCTGCGCGGCAACGGGTTTGCCCAGCGGGACGGTGCATCCGATCCTGGCCCGGCTGGAGGCGCTCGGGTGGGTGGACAGCTCCTGGGAGCAGACCGACCCCCGGGAACAGGGCCGACCGCGCCGCCGGTACTACCGCCTGAACCCGCACGGTATGAGCATGGCCCGCGACGCCCTGGCCAGGGCCTACGAGACCCGCACCCGCATCGTGACCCGCCTGCGGCCCGCGGGTGAGACGACCTGAGGGGCCGACCTGATCAGCGCACGGATCCCGGAGCCTCTTGCTGACCGATGAGAAACAGTTGGCCGGGAAGTCAGCCGCCCAGGCTGCTGGCCAACTGCGCGTGCAGGGCCGGCCCCGCCGCGAGACAACCGGTGGCGTCGCCGGTCGGGGTCACCACGGTCACGATGGCGCCGGCCTCCTTCGCGATCAACGCGCCGGCTGCGACATCCCAGGCCTTGACACCCTCTTCGAGATAGCCGTCGACAGCTCCCGCGGCGACAGCGCACAGGTCCAGCGCCGCCGAACCGATCCGCCGGATGTCCCGCACCCGCGGAAGCAGCGCTGCGATGAGCGCACCCTGCGCCGCCCGCCGCTGCGGGCTGTAGCCGAAACCGGTTGCCAGCAGGGCACGTTCCATCGGCACCGGGTCGTTCACCCGCAGCCACCGCCCGTCTGCGTAGGCCCCGCCGCCGCGTACGGCCGAGTACGTCCGCCCGGTGGTCGGGTTGTGCACGACTCCCACCAGGGCGCCGATCGAGTCCTCGACGGCGATGCTCACCGAAAAGTTGTCCAGCTGATACAGGTAGTTGACCGTGCCGTCCAACGGGTCGATCACCCAGCGCAGACCTGATGCGGAGGGCCGCGCCGCCCCTTCCTCGCCGAGCAGTCCGTCGTCCGGGCGCTCGCTGGTGATCAGCTCGACCAGCAGCGCCTCGGCCGCGCGATCGGCGTCCGACACCGGGTCGGTGGCCGAGGTCTTGGTGTCCAGGCCCTGAATCCGGCCGTACCTGGCGAGCAGTTCGGCACCGGCGGCATGAGCTGCGCGGGTGGCCAGGTCGAGCAGGGCATCGGGGTCAGGATTGGCGTCGGTCATCGGCTCATCCTCTCGCCTGGCCGCCCGGCCGCCGAGCCGGCCACCCGGCCGCCGCACTCATTCGGCGTGCAGGGCCGAATCCGGTTGTCCCACCTGCCATTTGGTGAACGTCACGGTCAATCCTTCGCGTTCGGGGGCGCAGCAGTAGGGACCGGCGTAGGCGACGGCGTCCGGGTCGATCGGGGCCAGCCGCAGGAGTCGCCACGGTTCGTCGCCGCGATGGATCCGGACGGTCAAGGCGGTGCCGGATCGGCTCACCCGCACCGTCACCTCGTCGCCGGCCCAGTGCGGGATGGGTGCGACGGACCAGTCCGACAGGTCGTCCGTGACGACGGTCGATGCCTGCAATGCTCCGTCGCAGAACTCGGCACCTGCTTTGGTCCAACGGGTCTCGTCGATCCGGATCAGCACACCGGCCTGGTCGAATTGCTGCTCGAAGTCGGCGAGAAACGAGACCTCGACGGCCATCTCGTCCGGCAGATCGGTCAACAGGGCATGCGCGCTGTCCCGGACGAACCCGTACGAGGTGGTGCGCCAGGCGTCGCTGCCCTTGGCGGCACGGACCTTCAGCCGCCCGCGCTCGATGCCCGCATTCGGTGGCCGGTTCAGCCACCAGCCCTGCCGCCAGCCAACCGCCTGCATGCCGTCCACGGCTGCGAGCCTGCCACAGCGCCGAGTGCCAGCGGGCTGCGTACCGACAGCGGCTAGCCTGGCCCGTCATGGACCTCCGTATCTTCACCGAGCCCCAGCTGGGCGCCTCCCACGCCGATCTCCTCGCGGTTGCGAGAGCGGCGCGGGACGGCGGATTCTCGGCGTTCTTCCGCTCCGACCACGTGCTGACCATGGGCGGCGACGGCCTGCCCGGGCCGTCGGACTCATTCGTCAACCTGGGCGCGATCGCCACCCAGGTGCCCGATATCCGGCTGGGCACCCTGGTGACCTCTGCGACGTTCCGGCACCCGTCGATGGTCGCCATCGCGGCTGCGCAGATCGACGACATCTCGGGCGGTCGACTCGAGTTGGGTATGGGGTCCGGCTGGTTCGAGCCCGAGCACACCGCGTACGGGATCGACTTCGGCGCATCGTTCGGCGAGCGGTTCGACCGGTTGACCGAGCAGCTGGAGATCATCACCGGGCTGTGGGCCACTCCCATCGGCGGCCGGTTCGATCATGCAGGCCGGCACTACACGCTGTCCGGCGCGCCCGGGCTTCCCAAGCCCGTGCAGAGCGGCCCCGACGGAACACCGAGGGTGCCGATCATCGTCGGCGGACAAGGGCCGAAGAAGACGCCCGCGCTGGCCGCTCGGTTCGCCGACGAGTTCAACGTCGGCTTCGTCGATTTCGACGCCACCACGACGCAGATCGGGCGGGTCCACGCGGCCTGCGAGGCGGTGGCAAGAGATCCGGCCTCGCTGGTCTACTCCACGGCGCAGGTGCTCTGCGTCGGCACCGACGAAGTGGAGTACCGCAAGCGTGCGGCGGCCATCGGACGCGATCCCGAAGAGGCGCGGTCCAGTCCCTTCGCCGGGACCGTCGCCGAGGTCACCGACACCATGGGACGGTGGGCCGCTGCCGGAGTGCAGCGCGGGTACCTGCAGGTGTTGGACCTGGCCGACCTGGAGCACATCGCGCTGGTCGCGCAGGACATCCTGCCGGTGGTGCGCTCCTGGTAGAGCCATCAGGCCGGCTGGACCGCCGCCGGCTCATCCAGGCGGCCGGCGACATCTTCCTCGGCTGGCCGCGCGCCGAGGAGGTCGACGGCACCCGGCGTGACTACTCGTCCGCCAGCTGCGCGACGGCACAGCGTCGGCAGAGATCGAGGACATGAACCCCCGCATGCTACGTCACGCTGTCCACACTCAGCGCGGGCAGCTTCACCGAACAGGTGAACCGCACCGGCGGGCTCTACTTCTCCATCGTGACCTTGCGAACCGTCGGCCACGGCGACCTCGCACCCGTCAGCGACCTCGCCCGCATCCTGGTCAGCACCCAGGTACTCGGCGACCTGGTCTTCATCGCCCTGGTCCTACGCATCGACGCCACCGCATCCCGGCTGACCCTTCAACGAACGGACCGTCGCACGAGCGGCGACGGACGCCCGCACGCGTTACAGCCCGCAACCGTCACAGGGCAGAGGCTTTCGATCATCCGACCGGCGCGGCCAGCCCTTCGATCACCACTGCGCCCGGGAGCTCGCTCAGCGCCGCGCCGTCCAGCACGAGCTTGGAGCCGCGGATACCCGACCCGATGACGACCGGTCCGGCGGCCGCGACGGCCGCGTCGATCATGATCGGCCACCCGGCGGGCAGGCCGATCGGGGTGATGCCGCCGTACGCCATCCTTGTTGCGGCGACCGCATCATCGATCGCGGCGAAGGACACCTTGCGTACGTCGAGCCGGCGCCGGACGACCCCGTTCACGTCGGCGCGGGTGGTCGACAGGATCACCGCGGCCGCCCACCGCCGCTCACCTGCCCGCTTCCCACTGACGACGACGCAGTTCGCCGACGCGGCGAGCGGCACGTCATAGGCGGCGCAGAAGGCGGCGGTGTCGGCAAGCTCGGGATCGATGGCTGCGACCAGCACGCGGTCGGCGATCGGCAGGCTGTCCAGGGCCGCGGCCACCGGCGGAGCGAGCAGTTCGCGGCGACCGAACGCGGGCGCGGTGTCCAACTGGCCGAGTGATACGGAATAGCTCATAGCCTCACACTGTGCCATCGGGCGTGCATCGCCGGGCTGCGGAGGCGGGACAATCGTCCGGTGAGCCCGTTCCCCGCCGCAGCGCCACCCCTGTCGGCGCCCATTGCGAACTCGGTGCCCGCTGCGAACATTGTGGATCCGCGACCGCCTAGCGGTGCCCGCGCCGACATCCTGGCCATCGGCCAGTACCAGGTGTGGCCGCCGGTCGTGCTGGCACCGATGGCGGGGATCACCAACGCCTCGTTCCGCCGGCTGTGCCGCGAGTTCGGCGCTGGTCTGTACGTATGCGAGATGATCACCACCCGGGCGTTGCTGGCGGGCAACCCGAAGACGATGGACATGATCCGGTTCGACCCGCAGGAGTCGCCGCGGTCGCTGCAGCTCTACGGCGTGGACCCGGCGGTGGTCGGCCAGGCCGTCCGGATGGTCGTCGAGCAGGACCTCGCGGATCACATCGACCTCAACTTCGGCTGCCCGGTGCCCAAGGTCACCCGCAAGGGCGGCGGCTCTGCGCTGCCCTACAAGCGCCGGCTGTTCCAGTCGATTGTGACCGCGGCCGTCACCGCGGCGAGCGAGGCCAACGTGCCGGTCACCGTCAAGATGCGGATCGGCATCGATCCCGACCACGTCACCTACCCGGACGCGGGAAGGATCGCCGAAGACTGCGGGGTGGCAGCTGTCGCCCTGCACGGGCGCACGGCGATCCAGCACTACTCCGGCTCAGCGGACTGGTCCGCGATCGCCCGACTCAAGGAGATCGTCACCAGCATCCCGGTGCTCGGTAACGGGGACATCTTCGCCGCGTCCGACGCGCTGGCCATGATGGCCGGGACCGGGTGCGACGGGGTGGTGGTGGGCCGCGGATGCCAGGGCCGCCCGTGGCTGTTCGCCGAGCTGGCCGCCGCATTCGAGGGACGGCCGGCGCCCGCTCCCCCGAACCTGGCCCCGGTGGCGGGCACCCTGCGCCGGCACGCCGAGCTGCTCTGCGAAGAGATGGGCTACGATCGCGGTATCCGTGACCTGCGCAAGCACATGGCTTGGTACCTGAAGGGTTTCGCGGTCGGCCCAGATGTGCGGCGCGATCTCGGCATGGTTTCCAGCCTGGACGAGCTGGATCGCCTGCTGGGCCGGTTGGACCTGGACCAGGCCTTCCCCGCCGCGGCGCAGGGCCCCCGGGGACGGCAGGGGGCGCCGCAGCGCCGGGTCCAGTTGCCCCACGGCTGGCTGGATGATCCAGATGCTGACGCGGTGCCGGAGGGGGCCGAGCTGGATGACGGCGGGGGCTGACGCCGGGAACATCCGGCAGAGGCTTCCCGCGGCCCGGCTGGTACTCGCGTGCACGCTGGTAGCTGTCGTCGCGTTCGGTTCTGCGTGCACCGCCACCACACCCGATCCGACACCCCCATCCAGCACACCGACGCCCGGCACCGCAGGTGGCTCGCCGGGATCCGCGATCCCGTTGCAGGACGGGCAGGCGATCCGGGCGACCATCGACACGATCAACGCCACCGCGGGCGGATCCGTCACGGACCAACAGGCCGTGCTGGCCAGCGTCGTCGACCCAGCGCTTGAAGGCGCCTTCCGCGGCTGCTCGCCCCCCCCCACCACCACCCTGCGGTTCGAGCCGGTGTACGCCGGTCTGCGTGCCACCCCGGACTGGACCGCCGCCAACGGAACACCGGGCGGCACTGTCTACGCCCTGCCCGTGCTGATCCGGATCTTCACCGGGGACCGGATCACCGGAACCGATCTGACCACCTTGCATCTGGGCGTCCATGACGGTGAGGCGTCCATCACACCGCTGTGCGTCGGCTGAACCCGGTCACACGTCCGAGCGTCTGACAACGCAATCGCCGCGCAACCTGTCGGCGCTGCGTCACCTTGACGGTCAACAGCCTGGACCGCTCGGCTGACGATGCCGCCATGCGGGGACGGTCCTTACCATGGACACTCGGACAACCGGCTGTGACACGCCGCGCAGGAACGTCGCAGCAAGCATTTCCTGATCAGCAGTGAGCCAGTCATGCCCGGACTCGACGATGGAGGAGGTCGCGTGAGCGACGAGCCGCGCGACAACCCTCCGCAAACCAGCCGCCATCCGGTTGGGCCGGCACAGCATCCGCAACACGCTCATTCCGGGGCGCACGCTCTGCTGATCGCCGGGCGGGTGGCCGTCGCGCTCGTCGCCGTCATCGTGTTGATGGTCACCGGGTGGGAGTGGTCGATCAAGTCCCGTGCCGATTCGGGCATCC
Source organism: Nakamurella sp. (assembly GCA_017882715.1). Taxonomy (GTDB): domain Bacteria; phylum Actinomycetota; class Actinomycetes; order Mycobacteriales; family Nakamurellaceae; genus Nakamurella. The sequence continues at coordinate 14,998 of JADGOY010000060.1, forward strand.
TGTCCCGCAGCGTCAATGCGATCGTCAGCGGCGACTCCAACGTGTCGACGGCCAGCGGGGCTCCGGGTTCGGCGGGCGGTTTCCAGGCGGAGAACATCCTGCTGCTCGGCTCCGACACCCGCTCGGGCGCCAATGGTGACGCCAGCAACTCGGATTCGAGCACCTCGGACGGCGTGGCCAACTCCGACACCCTGATGATCGCGCACATCAGCGCGGATCGGCAGCACGTCACCGTCCTGTCGATCCCGCGGGACACCTGGATCGATGCGCCCACCTGCAAGCAGTGGGACGCCAACACCGGCCGGCTCAGCGGGGCCGACTATCCCGTCAGCCCCGGCGACCAGTGGCACATCAACTGGGCCTACTCGGTCGGTGGCCCGCAGTGCACCGTGCGGGCGGTGCAGGACCTGACCGGGTTGCAGATCGACCGGGTGATCGGCATCGATTTCTCGGGATTCAAGAACATGGTCGACGCCCTGGGCGGGATCACGATCAACGTGTGCGGTCCCATCATCGATCGGGAATTGCAGACCGTGGTGGACAAAGGTGGCGTGCAGACCATCGCCGGCCAACAGGCGCTGAGTCTGGTCCGGGCCCGCAACGTCATCGGCGACACCGACTCCGACCTGGCCCGGATCCGCCGGCAGCAGATCGTGCTGTCCTCGATCCTGCAACAGGTGACGAGCGCCGGCACGCTGTTCAACCCCAGGAAGCTCGACGCGTTCCTGCAGGCATTCGTGCAGAACACCTTCACCGACAACGTGACCATCGACGACCTGGTCGCGCTGGCCCAGTCCTTCGGCACGCTGGACCCCAGCCGGGTCACTTTCTTCACGTTGCCCACCGTTCCCAGTAGCAGCGATGACGGCGCGCTGGCCGTCGACCAGGACAAGGCTCCGGCGATCTTCGACGCGCTGATCAACGACCGGCCGCTGCCGGGCGAACCGGCAGCCGGGTCAACGACGCCACACTCATCGGACTCCACTGCCGAGACCGCGACCTCCGCCGGCGAGGCGGCATCCGGCACCGGCGTCACCGTCGACCCGGCATCGGTCAAGCTGACCATCGTCAACGCGACGGGCCGCTCGGGAGCGGCGACCACGGCGATGGACGAGCTGAACGGCTACGGCTTCGCCGTCACCGACAAAGACCTCCAATTGGCCGACGTATCGCAGCCGGATGTCACCGTCGAATACGCGCCGGACAACGTGGACGCCGCACTCACCGTCGCGGCGGCCGTTCCTGGCGCGACCCTGGTGCCAACCGGTCAGCTCGGTTCCAAGGTGCGGCTGGTGCTCGGCAAGTCGTTCGACGGAAAACTGACCCCCGTGAGCCCGGGGGTCACCGTCACCGGGTCGGTGTCCGCGACCAGCGGGACAAGCGGAACCGGGACGGCCACCCCCACGCTGTCCTCTGGTGAGCTGCCCGCGATCAATGCCGGCGACGCCCTCTGCGCCTGATCCTCGGCGTGAAAAAGACAGGCGTGAAAGACAGGGCCCTGAAAACAGGGCATGAAAGACAAGGGATCCCGCGCGTTCACCGCTAGTTCACCCGCGAAACAGCTACCGGGCGGCCGTGGGCTCTAAGCTGGACCAATGAGACAGGCTTACCAACTGCGCCTGGCCGACCTGGGCGAACACGGCTACGAAATGAGCCAGTTCACCAGCGACTCCCTTCGCAAGGCGACGCGCGCGTTGTTGGAGGCCGACCTCGTCCTCGCCGAGCAGGTGATCGCCTCGGACGTCAAGCTCGATCTGATGCGTGCCAGCGCGGAAAACGTCGCACTCGAACTGCTCGCACTCGAATCGCCGGTCGCCTCCGACCTCCGGGTCGTGGTGTCCGCCATGTGGATCGTGTCCGATCTGCAGCGGATGGGACAGCTGGCGATCCATGTGGCCAAGGCAGCGCGCCGTAGGCATCCCGCCCACGTGATCCCGATGGACGTCCGGCCGATCATCGAACGTATGGGTCGGGTGGGCGTTCACCTGGCCGACCAGGCCGGACTGGTCCTCCGCGAGCGCGACATCGATCTGGCCCGCAGGCTCGAGGTCGAGGACGACCTGATGGACGACCTGCAGCGTGAACTGTTCGGGGCCTTGCTCGCGCCCACCTGGAGACACGGGGTAGCCCCCGCGGTGGACATCGCCCTGCTCATCAGGTTCTACGAACGCTTCGCCGACCATGCCGTTGCCGTTGCGCGGCGGGTCGTCTTCCTGGTCACCGGCGAGAACGTCGGCGGCGACACCACGCCGGCCATGGCGCCGAGCGACCCGTTGAGTGTTCAGTAGCGGTGATCGGGGCAGGAGCTGCCCACGATCGGTGTCGCAGCGGGTGATTGTTGTCCCAGCAGGCCCATTCGCTGTCGCTTGCGTCATTGACTTCACCCGCCGCTCCGGGTGCGGCCCACTCCCCGCGCCTTGATGGCTCGCCCCGGTCCCGCCTTTGACGAAGGTGGCGGCAGGCGCCCTCGATGAGGCCGGTGGCGATCGGCCAGCCTTCTTTGCGCGCGGTGGGGTAGTCCGGGTAGGTGGCCTTGTTGACCAGGTGGTTGGCGCAGGTGTCGGCGTTGGCGCGGTGGGGTGGGTCGATTTCGGGTGTGGGGGTCATAGGAGGGTCCGTGCAGGCGTTGGCGCTAGCGATGATCTTGAGTGTCACGGTCGGCGGGTCATACCGGCCCGGTACGCGTCGGGACGGTCCTGGACCGCAGGTTCGTCGACGCGGCGTCGGGCCAGGAGTGCCTCATCTGCGCGGCGCTCGATGTCACCGAAGCCGTACCGGCCGGCGAGCTGCCGGGCGATGCCGAGCAGGGTTCGGGCGCGGTCGCGGTCGAGAAGTAATTGGCCCCAGTGGAATGCGGTTTCGGCGTTGCCGAACGGTGACCGCACCGCCTCGTGGACGCGCATCGACTCTGCGAAGTGGCTGTCCGCGGCCTCTGTATCTCCCAGCAGCGCAGCGAGCCGTCCGAGGGAGAGGCTGACGCTGTGAATGGGAACGGGTCCGCCGGTGCCGAAGAGGTGCTTCCAGGGAGCCAGTTTGGCGTAGAGGATCGCGCCGGAGTCCGGCTCGGCGAGCTCGGCAGCGACGTCCGCCCATAGGCACATGCCGCCCAGCCACGGGGCGCCATAGAAACTGTTGAAGTCGGCCTGGGCGGCGTCGCCAAGCATCTTTCGGGCGCGCTGCCGATCACCGCTGATGGCTTCTGCCAACGGCAGCTCCGGCCAGTTGGTTGCCCCCGGCACGAGCGCGCCGACCTCGCGGACGTGGTCCAGGACTTCGGTCAGACGACCCTGCTGCCATCGGATGATGAACAGCTGTTGGTCATACGCTGCTTCCGCGTCGGGTAGTCCGCCGTCGCGGGCGATTTGCAGTGCGTCGGCAGCGTCCTCCACGCCCCGCTTGAGGTCGCCGCGGGCGATGGCCAGACATCCTTGGACGGTCCGGGTGATCCATCGTAGGAATGGCTCCCGAACCTCCGCGGCGACTTCCGCCGCAGCCTCGAATTCCTCGTCGAGCCGATCCGCGCTGGCCCGCTCGAGCAGCGCGGGGGCCAGCAGCAGGATCGCCTGAGCGCGAGCGATCCGGTCGTTGACGCCCTGCGCGAGCTCGGCGGCTTCGCGGTACAGCTGGACCCGTTGCGCGGACGTTTCCGGCACCCACAGCGCGCCGCCGGGGCGGAGGATGGCGAACAGCAAGGTCGTGGGGTCGCCGCCGCGCCGGGCGACGGTGACGGCTTCGTTGGCCAGCGCGATACGTCGGGCATGGTCGGGATGCCAGGTCAGCTCACAGGCCAGGACAGCCAGGAGCCGCGCCCGCACGTCCAAATCCAGGTCGGTGATCGCCAGCGCGGTCTCCAGGACGGCGATGTTCTCGGTATCGATCTGGCCCAGGCTGGAAAAACCGCCCCGATTGGATGCCAGGACCGCCTCGATCAGCAGGTCGTGTCGACCGGTCCGCTCTGCGGTGTGGGCGGCCGTGAGCAGGGTGTCGCGGCAGGCGGGGTGACCGGCCTGACGCTGGGCCACTCCGAGGTCGAGCAGCGCTCGAACGTGCTCGGTGTCGTCACGGGGCGGGGCCAGCGCGTTCAGGGCGGCGGAGTACCAGCGGGCGGCCTCGTCCGGGGCGGATGTGGCCAGCGCCCGCTCGCCCGCGGCCCGCGCGTAGTGGATCGCCTTCCCCGCGGTGGCCGGTGTGACGCCGGCCAGGAAGTGGTAGGCGAGTTCACCCGGTTGACGTCCGCCCAGGTTCTCCATCGCGGCGGCTACCCGTGTATGGGCGCGGGTGCGGCGAGTGGCGCCGATGTCGCGGTAGAGGGTGTGCTGAACCAGGGCGTGCGCGAAGCGGAACCGACCCGGTGGATCCGGGGCCTCGGCGACCAGGGCGGTGCGTCCGGCCGCTTCGAGCAGGTCGAGCAGATGATCCCCGTCGAGCTCGGTCGTACGGGCGAGCAGGTCGACGTCGAACTCCTGGCCGATCGCGGCGGCATCGGACAAGACCAGCGCGGTCTCGGCGCCGAGCCTGGCCAGTCGGGCCCTGAGCACGTCACGGATGCTGACCGGCAGGCCGGCCGCGGTGACCTCGGCGATTGCGGTGCAGCGCCCGTCCGGGAGAGTGGTGATGACGCCGGTCTCGAGCAGGTCCTTGAACATCTCCACCAGGTAGAAGGGATTGCCGTCCGCCTCTCGGTGCAACACGCCGGCCAGTGTGCCGCCCGCGGCGTCGGGCTCCCGGCCCGCGGTCGCCGTCATCAGGGCGACCGCTTGTGACACGGTCAGGCCGCGCGGAGTGATCCGGGTGATCGTGGCCTGGCTCGGCAGCGCGCCGAGCATCTCGACCAGCGGCCCGACGAGGCGCTCGCTGTCCCGGTGGACGCCGACTAGGAGGACCCGGCCCAGGGGTAGGCCCGCCAGGTGCCGCAGCAGCTGCAGCGTGGGCCGGTCGGCCCACTGCAAATCTCAAGGGATACCTGATTCTGCTGAACCGCGAGAAGGGAAGCTCCTCGGCGTGACGCTGTGGGACACCGAGGAGAACGGTCGCCTCGCCAGCGCCAGACTGGAACAAGAACGTCGGACAGGAGTCGATGAAATGGGGGCGAACTCGCCGCTCCCCGAGCTCTACGACGTCATCGCGAAACGGTAGGTCCGCCCCGACCGACCCAATTGCAGCCCCCCTGCATGCCGCGCCCACGGCACCAGGGATGGCGCGCGTGCATCGTCCTATTTGCCGGTTTAGGCCGAATCAGGTTGTTGCGCTCAAACCACAAAGGCGGGTTCGGGAGCAGCACAGTCACCTACCGTCAGGGAAGCCGTCATGACGATCGTCGTCACCGGAGCTACCGGCCACCTCGGCCGGCTCACCATCGAATCCGTGCTCGCGAAAGGGGTCTCCGCCGCTGACATCGTCGCAGCCGGACGCAACACCGCGGCCCTCGCCGAACTCGCCACCCTCGGTGTGCGCACCGCGCGGATCGACTTCGGCGATCCGGACTCTTTGCGCGAGGCCTTCACCGACGCGGACACGGTGCTGCTCATC
>JADGOY010000061.1 GCA_017882715.1 Nakamurella sp.
AACGAAGGTCGCGCGGGAGCTCAAGTACCACACCTCGTCGATCGACGTCAACGCCTTGCAGCGCGAACTCACGGGTGGGGCGGTGTACCAATCCCCGCCGCCGATAGTCGATGACGACGAGGACGACGACGATCCCTACGCCTCCTACTACGCCGACGAGGACGAGGACGAGCCGGTCGACGAATACTCGTCCCCCTCCCGTCGCCGGTAGGTCGGTCGGCCACGGCGGTGCCAACCGCGGTGATCGTGCCGACCGCATACTCAGGACATGACACCGGCCGAAGAGTCGTCCAGGGAAGCCGCGCAGTCGGACGCCGAGCAGCGGCTCGATCCGGGGCAGCTCGACGAGCTGTGGGATTTCGACGACGCGACAGCCTCCGAACTCCGCTTCCGGGGGCTGCTGGGCTCCGGGAACCTCTCCCCGACCGCCCGAGCCGAGTTGCAGACCCAGCTGGCGCGGGCACTCGGCATGCTGGGCAGGCACGACGAGGCGCTCGCGGCGCTGGACGCGGTGACGGCGGCGTCGGGGGCCGCCGAGCAGGCGACCGCCGAACCAACACGCGCCGCTGCGGCGACAACAGAGCCGGCCGATCGCGGCGCCGGCGATCACCTCACGCAGCCCGCTGCCGCCCTGTCCCCCGTCGTGGGTGTCCGGATCGCCCTCGAGCGCGGGCGCATCCTGAATTCCTCCGGGAAGCCCACCGACTCGATCGCGCTGTTCGCCACCGCGCTGGAGGCAGCCCGAGCCGCCGGAGAGGACTTCCTCGCAATCGACGCGGCACACATGCTCGCCATCGCCGATCGCGCTCGGTCGGAGCACTGGACCAACGAGGCGCTGCGGATGGTGGCCAGCTCCACCGAACCCCGCACCAGACGCTGGGCCGGGTCCCTGCACAACAACGCGGGGTGGGCCCGGCACGACGCCGGTGACTACACGGCAGCGTTGGCGGAGTTCGAGGCGGCACGGTCCGCGTACGAGGTGCACGGCACCTTCGAACAGGTTCGGGTGGCGCAGTGGGCCGTGGCTCGGGCGCTGCGGTCGTTGGCCCGCTTCGACGAGGCACTTGCGATCCAGCAGCAGCTTGCCGAGCTGGGCCCGGCCGACGGTTACGTACAGGAGGAACTGGCCGAATTGTTCCTGGCGAAGGGCAGTGCCGACGACGCAGGCCGGCATGCCGCCGAGGCCGTCGAGCTCCTCGGCGCGGACACCTGGTTCACCCAGTACGAGTCCGGACGGTGGGAGCGGCTGCGGCGGATCGCCCAGCTCAGCTGAGCACCTGCGCGCGGCCGTCACGCGAATCCGGCTGTCCGATGCACTCGGGCTCGTCCGCCGGACCTCGTCGATCGCGCTCGTCGGCCGCCGCTGGACCACTCCGCCGCTGACCTCCGAAGCCGCCGGCCGGGATCACCACCAGCCCTTGCGTTTCGCCCAGATCAGCAGCGCGACCGACATGATGATCATGATGACCAACGAGACGGCGAGAGGTTCGTACTGGGTGCTGTCGTTGACGATGAAGTTGACGCCGAGGATCGACGACAACGCCGTGATCGGCAGGGTCACTGCGGCGATCACCGCGAGCCGCTCCGCGGCGATGGTCATCTTCGTGTTGGTGCGCGCCTGATAGAACTCGATCGTGCCCTGCAGGTAGTCCTTCTGGCCGTCGGCCATCGCCCGCAGCCGGTCGAACTGGTCGACCGTATCCTCGACCAGGAATTGGCCGCGGTCATGGCCGAAGATGTGGATCTTCGCCATGCGCGCGTACACCTCCCGGCTCAGCGCGGCCATCGTCTTCACCGTGAGCAACCCGTGCCTGGCACGGAACATCTCGTCGAGGAACTGCTCGGGGTCGCCGAGATGTCCGGCGGTGACGCGCTGTTCGAGCCGCCAGACATCCTGGGTGAGCCTTGCCGTGAAGTTGCGCATTCTCCCGCTCAACGCTGATGCAAGCGCGTGGGAAAGGTCGTAGGACGCTGACGGTTCCAGACGGCCCGACTCCACACGGTGTAGCAGGGACTCCACCTCGACCGTCGTCACCACCGGATCCGCCGCCGGATTGATCGGTCCGTGCACCGTCACCAGATAGTTCGGGCCGACGAATTGATCGAGTTCGATGTAGTGCACATGCCCGTCCTTGCCAGCCTCAGGGGCGTGTAGGACCAGGAACAGATAACCGGGATACACGTGGATCTTCGGCACCTGGTTGCGCTCGATGCAGTCCCTGATCGCCAGCGGGTGGAAGCGGAAGACATCGGCCAGCACCTGTTGCGCCTCGTCATCCCAGGTCGGGATGTCCACCCAGGTGAGACCGTCGTCACGGGCCAGCAGCCCGGGCAGCTCGTCGACGGAGTGCTGGGTGATGGTGGGCCCGGGATTGGTGGGGCCGGTGGCTGTGGATGCGGACACGCTCTGCGGGGTGGCGTCCTGGCTGGCGAAAAAGGCGGGGCCGGCAACAGCGGAACCGGCGGCGGTGTCATAGACAAGCGCCTGATCAGGGACTTCCTGATTGGTGGCCTGCGGCATAGGGATGAATCTGACGTGCATGCCGACCTCCGCTTCCCAGCAGCGGACCCCATCGACCAGCCGGCCCGCCAGTGTGCCATTCGCGACCAGTGTGCGCCGCGGTGACGGAAGGCTGACGCACCCGCGCAGTGGACCCGTCTTGCGCTCATATCGGACTCGTCCGCGGCCAGCCGACCGCCGGGTTCGACACCAACCATGGGCCGATCGCAGCCCTAGGCGGCAGACCGCCGGCGTGATCCTCGGCCAGCGCTTGCAGGCCGGCAGCTCCGCGTGCCAACTAGGTGCGCCCGTGCCCGAGGTCCACGATGCAGAACCGGTTCCCGTCGGGATCTGCGAGCACGACGAAGTCCGGGTCGGCCGGATAGCTGTCCCAATCCACCCTTTCGGCTCCGAGCGAGACAAGACGCGCCGCTTCGGCCGCCTGCTCGGCCGCATCGGCCGCGTGCAGGTCCAGGTGCAGACGCGGGTGGTCCTGCAGTGGAGTCTGACTGCGCTGCAGCGCGATCTTGGTGCCGGAGCCTCCGGGCGGTGTGAGCACAGTTGCCCATCCGCCGAATCCGTCCGTCCGCAGGTCGTAACCGAGCGCCTGGCGCCAGAACTCCGCAGCTCGCGGTACATCGGCGACACCGAGCACGACCAGCCCGATATTCAGCACGGGCCGATTCTGACAAGCCTCGCCTGGCGCGCGCAATGGCCGTGTAGCTTCTTGCTCCTTGCGTGGCGGACCACCCAGACGTAGGTGCGTCAGCGCCGGCGCGCCAGCATGACCGATGGTAGGTCATCATCAAGGACACCAGGTGGCCCATGACGCCGACCGGCCGGCTCTACCGTTTCGCCGCGGCCGGTTGGAGTTTCTCCGTGCCTGCGATGACCGGCCCGGACACGACACGACGCCAACCATCCGGCTCCCCCGGTCCCGCTGAGTTCCACGACGAGCCGACCCGGCTCGGCTGAATCGATACAGCAGGTATTGCACGACCGGAACCTTGACAGGTGGCTCGTGGACGAGCCGGACGTCAACCTGATCTCGCCCATGTGCGGTCGCTGCCACCTAGCCTGGACCCGGGGACGCGCGCGGCAATTTTCCGGATCAAGGACTTGTGGTGCAACCGCCCGGAGTTCGGCAAGAGCGTCCGTAGCTACGACATCTATACCGCGGTGCTCGACGATAACGTTCGCCGAACAATTCGTCTGCTTGTGTTGGAAGGTCGAACGGCGTGACCGGGCCCACGGGCTGCCGGAGAGTCTCCGACGAGCGGAATGCTGAGCACTGGAGGAAGCGCGATGAGAAAGATCATCTTGATGATGTCGGTGTCTGTCGATGGCTTCATCGAAGGCCCGCACCGGGAGATCGATTGGCACCTGGTCGATGACGAACTGCACAGCCACTTCAACGAGCAGCTCAGCGCGATGGGCGCCTTCCTGGACGGCCGTGTCACCTACGAGCTGATGGCCGGATTCTGGCCGACCGCCGACGCGGATCCCTCGAGTAGCGAGCCCGTGGTCGAGTTCGCCCGCATCTGGCGGGAGATGCCCAAGATCGTGTTCTCCAGGACCCTGGTGCGGGCCGACTGGAACAGCACGGTGGTTCGAGAGCTCGTCCCCGAGAAGATCATGGAGCTCAAGGCGCAGCCTGGCGGAGACCTGGCCCTCGGCGGGGCCGACCTCGCGGCCGCCTTCATGCGTCACGACCTGATCGACGAGTACCGGATCTATGTCCACCCGATCGTCCTGGGCCAAGGCAAACCCCTGTTCCGCCGATCTGCGGCGCAGATCACCCTCCAGCTCACCGCGACCCGGACCTTCGGCAACGGGGTCGTGCTCCTGCACTACCAACGCCCGACATCTTCGACGTCGATCAGCGGGCGCACGGCGGCGGCCGCTCCCGGCGGTGGGGATACCGAGGAGGGAGCTATGACGCGCAACGCTCGACAACCGTCGCCGAGGGTCCGCGGCAGCCGTTCGGCGCCAGATGTTCAGGCTCGATCCCGGCCGTGCGTGCCTTGATCAGTAGCCGGCTCCCGAACGGTCATCGGGTTGGTACCTGGCCCCCCGGTTTCGGCCGGTCATGTCCTACTCGGCGGTGAGTTCTTCGGCGAGTAGGTCCATGAGTAAGCCGTCGTGCCAGGTGCCGTCGTTGCCGCGTTCGCTTCGGCGCCGGATGCCGACGGGCCGGAACCCGACGTTCCGGTAGCAGCGGATGGCGGCGTCATTGTCGGCCGCCGGGTCGATTTCCAGCCGATGATGGCCGTGGTCGTTGATCAGATGCCGGGCCAGGGTGCGTACCGCGTCGGTGCCCAGCCCCCGGCCGTGGACCGCCGGATCGAGATAGATGTCGATCGTCGCATACCGGTAGTCCGGCTCCTCCTCGGCAGACCATTGGATCCAGCCCACCACCAGTCCGTCCAGTTCGATGACGTAAGGGGTGGAGTCGGGCTCTTCGAGATCCTCGGTCACGGCGGCAACCATGTCCTGACCGCCTCGCCAGCGGTCGTGAACCTCCGGCGTTCGGCGAATGGCGGCGAGCGCAGGAATGTGGTCCCGAGTGGCCGGTCGAAGAACGACCACCGAACCGCTCAGCGTGGGCATACCCGGAAGGGTAGCTCCGGCCAAGCCGGGGCCCTGTCCGCACGTCAGATCCGCGAGTGCATGCCCGGTATCGGCCGGTCAGCGGCGGTCAATGCCTACCTCAGGCATTCCATGAGCAGGCCCAGCAGCCCGTCCGGCCGGGTCGCGTTGGTCCACCCGCCGGATGAGTGCGACGCCGCCGACGGTCATGAAGCGCAGAACCCTTGGCGCGAAAGCGACGTCGGTCAGCGAATCCGCGTTGGCGGGGATGATGTCGGGAGCACCGGGCGCGCCCGCTATCAGCGGCAGCGCCGACATCGGCGGAGCCGCAACGCGAGTCGCGGACCGGCCGCTACCCTGCCGCTGCCGAGCGCAAGACGACCCCGACGGGAGCCAACGGTCATGACCGAGCCGCGGATGCGCGCCGGCAACACCGACCGCCAGGCCGCTGTGGACAGGCTCACCCGACGTTTCACCGAGAGCCGGCTGGACGCCGGCGAATTCGACGAGCGGGTGGGCAAGGCCTACGCCGCCACCCACCTCGACAAGCTGCCGCCCTTGTTCGCCGACCTGCCCGAGGACCAGCCACGCCGCGGGTCCGGACCCGGTGCGCACGCTGGGCGGGCCCTGATCATTCCGGTCCATTCGGACCGGCCGGTCGATTCGGGCCCACCGGTCGGCCCGGTCCTTGGTCGGGGCCGTACCGACCGCATCCCCGTCGGCCACCGCGGATCCTCGCGTTGATCGCGATGCTGGCGCTGCTGTTCTCGATCGGTGCAGTGACCCACGGGTTCTTCCCGTTCCCACTCATCTGGATCGCGCTCGTGCTGTTCCGGGTCGCTCGCTGCGGCGTCCCGAAGAGCCAGGAAGATCGGCGCGGTACGCGGGCCGATAAGCAGCGCCCGGACGACAGGTTCAATTCGCCGGCGAGGCGCCTTGCACGGCCGCGTGCGGTGCCAGCGTGGACCACGCGCCGAGTTCGCCGGGTCGGTCGGATCGCCCGGGTCGGCGTCGACGAGCAACCCGACGCGGCCTCCGTGGAGCGGTTCTCGACGGCCCGACCGGACGGGCGGCGACGCGTCGTACCCGACCCTCACCTTTCGACAGATGATCTTGTACTACTCTTGGGGAAGGCGTTGCATTCCAGGAACTCGGCGCATTCACTGATGCGCTTGACCATCCCCCAAATTTGCATTTCGAGCACGGCGTGATCGTGATCTCTTCGCCGGATGCGGGCTGCACTGTCAGCTGCCTGTCTTGCACCCGCGAATTCGACCGCGCCAATAGCCAGTGCGAGGATATTCGGGCGCGCGGCCAGGGGTTCGGTCCATAGGATGATTTCGGCGTCGGGGCCAGTCAGCGTGGGGGGTGCGGGCGATGGGTTGCGCGGTGCTGCGCGGGTCCCTTGTTATCCCTGACGCTGACCCTGCCGCGGCAGGCTTCGGAAGCCCGACGGCGACCCGGTGAAGGTCGAACTGGAATCACCAGCCCCGGTGGACACGTTGCCGCGGCGCTCCGGGCACCGGGCACCGGGCGCACATCAATTCGGGCACCGGGCACCGGGCGCACATCAATCCGGGCACCGGGCCCCGGGCGCACATCAATTCGGGCGGCGGGATCCCTGTCCGGCTGGAGGCCATCGCCGCGTTGGAAACCCGCGTCCACAACGATCGCCGGGAACTGCCCGGCGCCAAGTGTGTCCGCGATCGTCAACGGCTCTTGTTTCATCGGTGGTGGCGTGCTCGCCGCCTTCGAACACGGCTCGACGGCGTCTTCACCAGGGTGACGGTGTTGTTCAGAAAGAGAAATGAATAGTGGGCATTCTGCTGGCGGTGTTCTGCTGTCTGGCGTGGGGGGCCGCTGACTTTCTTGGCGGCAACGCCTGCAGCGGCCGACCGGCACTTCTCGTCGTGTTGCTCGCCCAAGCCTTCGGTCTGATCATGGCAGCGGTACCTGCCATCTCGTTCGGCATCACGATCTCGGCTACCTCGGCGATCGTGGCCGGCGCCGCCGGCATCTGCAGCGCGATTGCATTCATCGCCTTCTACCGCGCACTCACGTTGGCCCCGATGGGTGTTGTCGCCCCTCTTGTCGGCACCAGTGTGGTCATCCCCGTGAGCTTCGGCGCTCTACACGGACACTGGCCACCGACCATCGGGGTGATAGGCATCGCAGTGGCAGCGGTTGGCGCCTTGCTGGCTCTCGGCGTGCGATCTCCCAGCAGTCAAATGCGGCTCACCGCCAAGGCCAGACTGCTCTGTCTCACTGCGATCATCGGATTCGGCGGAGCGATTACGCTTTTCGCCAGCGGCGCAGGTGACGGATGGGTCGGCTCTACGTTGATCATGCGTGCTGTCTCACTGACGACTCTCGTCGCCGCCGCCGTGCTGCGTTGGCGTCAAGAGAGCCGAATTGTCATCGACGGCATTCGCGGTCTCCCCTGGGCGAAGGTCGGCATGTCGGGGATTTTCGATGTGCTGGGCAACTTCGCGTTCGCCCTGGCACTTTCCCGAGCGCCACTGCTGCCGATAGCCATTCTTTCGGGCATGTATCCAGTGGCGACCGCTGCGTTGGCGTGGTTGGTAGCCGGCGAACGACTGGCGGCCCGTCAACGCTGGGGTGGTGGCGCGGCCATGTTCGGCGCCGTGCTGATGGCAGTCAACTGACCAAAGACCACGTCCGGGTCCGGTCGCGGTCCGCGTTCACTGTTCCGCGCAGCGGGGGCCTGGTTGTCAGGAGTCGCCCGGAACGAGTGGGCAAACGACCGATGCCCGATCCAGCAATCCGAAAGCACGCCCGGCTCGTTTCGTCGCCGTGGTCGCCACGACCGAAATCTCCCGGATGGATGATGCACCCGCGGTGCGGAGCGCGCAGCCCGACTGCAGAGCCAGCGACGATCATCTTGTTGTTCCAGAGCAATGGACTGTCACCGAGCGGCGTCAAGCGACATCTCGCCGACCTCGATTCTGTTTGTCGACGATGGCACCGACGAACTCCGCCACATCGCTGGGCAGAAGTAGCATTTCGGACGACTCGGCGCCCCAGGTGTTGACCGGACCGGGGTAGATGGTCGTGATCCGGACACCGGAACCGCGCAGCTCGAGCCGCAGCGAATCTGAAAAGCCCTTCACCGCATACTTGGTGGCCGTGTGGACGGCCTGATCGTCCTCCGCCCGGTAGACGTTCTGGGAGGCCATGTTGATCACCGTGCCCTGCGTCCGCAGAAGGTCCGGGAGGCAAGCATGCGTCATCAGGATCAGCGCGGTCACGTTTGACCATCACCAACTCGGCGGCGGCCGCCATCGAGCTGTCCAGGAACGGCCCTTGCAGGTAGACGCCGGCGTTGTTGATCAATACTTCGACTTGCCCACCTTCGCGGCGGATCTGCTGGACGGCCGAGGAAATCTCATCAGACCGAGTCAGGTCACATGCCAGCGTTTCCACGCCATCCGCCAGTTGCGCACCGTCGAAGGAGCGTGCAAGGGCACGCCGGCCGGTGGCCCCGAGCCGCGTGGCAATGGCGCGGCCGATTCCGTGGGAACCGCCGGTCACCAGGCTGACGCCTCCCGAGGCGGCGTTGCGGTGACTGATCGGACTCGAGCCCACCGGCCGAGATAGGGCTCAGGGCCCTGCGTCGATCGTGCCCGCAGCAACCAGCGGACCGCGATCCACCAGATCGAACGGTCGCGGCGCCGGCGATCGGCCATGAACCAACGTGTCCGGTGACCCGCCCCCGGCACAGCATCCGGTGGGAATGGCGCCCGGGACCGGAACGTGCCCGGAGCGCGGCCCTTTGGCCGGGCTGGCCGTGCGATCCAGGCGAATCGATTCAGCCGGGTGGGTCGGATAGCCATGGTGGCGAAAGGGGCGGTGCCCCGCCGACCCGCCGACGAGGTAGACGGAAGACCCTTCCCATAGCGTCAACGCCGGCATCGGCGACGCCCCCGCCGATGTGCGAGATGCGCGATGCTCAGCGGGGCGCCGTCACTTCCGGCACGAGCGCGGCCCGCTCCCAGTCGGTACGCAGGGGGAAACCGCTCGAGCCGTCGGCCGATGGACGCACCGCCAGCACCTGGTGGATCTGCAGCGAGCCCTCCTCGAAGCCCACGGCAGCACCCGCCATGTACAGCCGCCACACCCGCGCCCGGTTGGCCCCCACCTCCCGTACCGCGTCGTCCCAGTGGTCCTCCAGGTTGCACACCCACGCGCGAAGCGTCAGCGGGTAATGCTCCCGCAGCCCCTCGTCGTGGCGCACCTCGAAGCCCGCGCGTTGCAGGACCGAGACGACCCGCCCGACCTCCGGAAGTTCCCCGTCGGGGAACACGTAGCGGGCGACGAACGGGTTGGGCTTGAACACCGGGTCGGACGGACTGGCGATGCCGTGGTTGAGCAGACGCCCACCCGGACGTAGCTGACCGAACAGGCGCTCGGCGTACCCAGCCAGCCGAGCGTCCCCGACGTGCTCGACCATGCCGATCGAGCTGATCGCGTCGAATGGACCGTCCCGCACGTCGCGGTAGTCCTGAACCCGGAAGGTGACCCGGCCGTCCACGCCGGCCCGGCGCGCCGCCTGGGTGGCGTAGGACGCCTGCGGCTCGGACAGGGTGATCCCGACGACCTGGACGCCGTGCCGGGAGGCGGCGTGCAGGGCCATCCCGCCCCACCCGCAGCCCACGTCGAGCAGCCTCATCCCCGGCCGCAGCCCGAGCTTACGGGCGACAAGCTCGTACTTCGCCGTCTGGGCCTGCTCCAGGGTGAGGTCCGAGCGTTCCCACAGAGCGCACGAATACGTCATCGACGGGCCCAGGACGAGCTCGTAGAAGGCGTTGGAGACGTCGTAATGGTGGGTCACCGCTACGGCATCCCGCCCCTTGGAGTGGCGCCGGCCGCGCAGCCGCGCCTCCTCCGGTGGCGGCGGGAGGCGGAGTCGACGCCAGGCGGCGGGACGTGGCAAGCCCAGCAGTCGCGCCGCGACGAGCAGATCGGGCAACCGCACCCGCAGGTCGGGCCGGAGGTGACGGAGCTCGAGCACATCGAAGACCGTGCCGCGCTCGATGTCCAGGTCACCCGCGACGTAGGCCCGGGCGATGCCGAGTTCGCCCGGCGAGGAGAGCAGGCGACGGATCGCGTCGGCCGAGCGTACGCGTAGCACGGTGCGCGCCCCGGGCGGACCCAGAAAGGAGCCGTCGTACGCCTCGATGCGGACCGGCACGTCGTCGCCGAGGAGTCTGCCGAGCAGGATGGCGACGGACACCGGCGCGATCGTACAGCACGCACGCAAAGGGGAACGGCAGACCCGCACTCGGCGAGCGGCTTTGACGAACTCTGACGAATGCGACAGTTCGATGCGGCCCCCGAAGGTCGGACGACGCCCAACGGGTGCGACCCGGTTCCAACGCGGCGATCACGGAGTACGGCCAACCCGGGACCATCTGCACGCCCGGTTTCCCGCGGCCGTGACATGGCAGAACATCCGCCACCTCCACGCGCGAGAGTGCCGGTCCTGATCGGCGAGGGTCAGGTGATGGATGCCCGGTAGATGCTTTCGATGGAGGCATCGAGGACGGCGTCGAACTCGGCCTCGCTCTGCTGTGCGGTGAGGCCAGCGGTGAGGGCCCGGGAGAAGCTGGCGACCACCCCATGGTTCCGGGACAGGCGGGCGTTGGCCTCTTCCCGGCTGTAGCCGCCGGACAGGGCGACCACCTGCAACACGCTGGGGTGCTTGACCAGCTCCGTGTAGAAGTCGTCCTGCTCGGGTGGTGTCAGCTTGAGCATGACGAGCTGGTCGGTTTCGAGGCGATCGAGTTGGTCGATCAGGGCCGCCTTGAGCAGGTCTTCGGCGGCGGCCTTTTGCGGGCTGTGGATGTCGATCTCGGGCTCGATGATCGGCACCAAGCCGGCACCGAGAATGTGGCGGCCGACCTCGAACTGCTGGCCCACTACGGCGTCAACCCCTGACTTGGTGGCCAGCTTGATGACCGAGCGCATCTTGGTGCCGAACACACCGTGGGTCTTGGCCCGAGCGATGAGGGCATCGAGGTCTGGCATCGGCTTCATCAGCTGCGCGCCGTCGAACTCGCCGGCAAGACCCTTGTCCACCTTCACGAAGGGGACGACGTTCTTGTCCTCCCACAGATACTCAGCCGATCCCTTTCCCCCGATCTGACGGTCCATCGTCATCTCGAACAGGATCGAGCCGAGGATTCGGTCACCCTTGAACGCCGGACTGGTGATGATGCGGGTGCGCATTTCGTGCATGCGGTCGAACATCTCGCTGTCGTTCGAGTAGGAGGTGTCGTCAAGGCCGTACAGCTTGAGGGCCTTCGGTGTGCTGCCACCGCTCTGGTCGAGAGCGGCGATAAACCCGTTCCCTGTCCTGACTTTCTGGAACTGTTCGTTGTTCATGACTGATCCCTTCGCGTTCCCTCATCGGTACCACCGGACGGATCGCGTTTCACAGGGCCATTGGTCACAACTCCGGCGCGGCAGTGGCCGCGAGCGACCGTGTCGGAGGGGTCAGCGTCGTTGTTCGTCGGCGAGCGAGGCACCTCGACCGGGCGCCGTTCTCTGGCGGCACGACCCGCCTAGGGTGCGTGACGATGACAACTGCCGGCGTGGATGTGGTCGACCGGTTCCGGCCTGCGGTTCGGGCGGGTTCGATGGTCGACTGCGACGTCTGGACCGAGGAGACGGTGCTGGATGCGACCGTCCCGAGTTGGCGATTCCGTTGCGTCGGCGCGGCCGCCGTTCGCGGCGAGTACGCCAAATGGTTCGCCGACCCCGGCCGGTTCGACTAGCTTGAGCTATATATAGCTATAGCCAAGCTCCGACGATTGCCGCCAAGGGTGCGGTGGTTGAGTACACCTGACGTGGAGCCAGAACGGGGTGCCGCACGCTGGGCACCATGTCCGCGTGTGCACGGTCGCGCGGACCGGATCGTGGCCGACACTGTGTTCTGCGGTGGTCGGTGGCCCGCCTCGCTGCTTGCCGAGATGGAGGAAGCCGGTGATTGACTCCAGCCCGTTCTCCGACGTCATGACCATGGCCGCCGCGTCGCGCACGTTTGTCCACGGCAGCTGGACACTGGACAACGTCGGCACCGCCCGCGACGGCAATGCGGTCGCGCAGGTGGCCGAGGGATCGCGGTTGCTGCGGTGACGCTCGCCGGCGTGCGCGTGGCCTACAACGAGTCGGCCCTGGCCTGGGTGGCCGGACCGGACGCCGTCTACGGCCGGCTGGCCGAGGTGCTGCTCACCCGCTCGCCGGTGTCGATCCAGGGTGCCCGAGTGCTCGACGTGGGTGCCGGCACCGGTGCCGCCAGCCGGGCCGCGATCGCTGCCGGGGCGCGTGAGGTGGTCGCCGCGGACGTGGCCGATGGCATGCTGCGCGGTCTGGCCGGCCGCGTCCACCCGGTTGTCGCCGACGCGTCGCGACTGCCGTTCGTCGCCGGATCGTTCGACCTGGTGTGCGCCGCCTACTGCCTCGGGCATCTTCCCGACCCGATCGCGGCCCTGCGCGAGGCCCGCAGGGTCGGTGGGGGGATCGTGGCCAGCGCGTTCGAGGCAGGCTGGGTACATCCGGCGAAAGCCGTCGTCGACGACGTGCTCGCTGGGTTCGGCTTCACCGCACCGTCCTGGTACACCCAGCTCAAACGTGACGTGGAGCCGCAGGTCGACGACCCGCATCGGCTGGCGGCTGCCGCCGCGGCTGCCGGATACGACCAGGTGGAGGTCACAGTGATGCCGGTTGCAAGCGGCCTGAGCACCCCTGCCGAACTGGCGCAGTGGCGCTTTGGGATGGCGCATCTGGCTCCGTTCATCCAGACGCTTGCGCCCACCGATCGCGCTCGGGCTCGGCTGGCGACCGTGGCTGCGTTGGAGGGCGCGCCGCCGCTGGTGGTGCCTATGGTTGTGCTCGCCGCCCGCTGATCGTCGCGCGCCAGACGCGCAGGCGCCGGGCGGCATCGGTGTGCAGCCCGGCCGCCCGCGGACCGAGTTCGGCGGCCATCAGCGCGACCCGGTCCTCGGCTCGATCGAGGAACCGCGCGACGCCGAGGTCGGCGGCTGTCTCACCGGTCCACCACCAGGCCTCGAGTGCGACGGCGGAGTCGAGCAAGTCCAGCGCCGACTCGACCGAGGCCAGGTCAACCGGCAGGCCCAGGGCGGCGCGCGCACGGTGCGCGAGCAGCCGCGCGACAGACGAGTATCGGGGCACCCCCACCCCGGTCGCCTGGGCGTCGAGGGCTTCCGCGATGGTCAATGCCAGTTCCGCAGCGCCGGTGTGCAGCGCGAGCCGCCCTCGTAGCAGCCGCAGTTTGAGCTGCAGTCGCCAACCGAAAACCAGATCGCTGCCCAGGGCCGCCGCCGCCTGGGACAGCAGCGCGCCGGCGCCATTCGGGTCCCCATCGACAAGCCGCGCCTCGGCGAGGTCCTCCAGAGCGGCGATCCGGACCTCCGGCGTGCCCCCGCGGGCCGCGACGTCCAGCGCCTCCAGGTGATGATCAATCCCTTCGGCTGTCGCACCGATGCTGCGCAGCACCCAGCCGCCGAAGTTCACCCCACGTCCACCGAACCGCGGCACCTGCCGGCGATCGACCTCCGCCGTGTACCGCTCGAAAGCGGCCAGGGCCGCCTGCGGCCTGCCGGCAAGCGCCTGTGCGTGGCCGGTGAAGAGCAACGCGTGCAGCATCGCAGAGGTGTGCTCGACGCCCGATTCCCGAGTCGCGGGACGGAGCAGGCGGAGCGCCTCCTGCACCCGGCTCTGGTGGGCGCGCACGACGCCGAGCCACGCCGAAGCGGTGATCCGGTCAGCGCCGGTGGCCACCTCGAGTGCGGCGCCGAGCATCTGCTCGGCCGACTCGAGATCACCAGCGGCGTGGTGGGTGCGGCCACCGACCGTCAGGCATCGCGCGCGGACTGCCGGATCATCGGCCGCGAGCTCACCGTCCTGCGCGAACTGCAGTGCCTGCTCGAAACGGCGATCGAAGTAGGACGCCCATGCGCCGACCTCGAGGGCTGCCGGGCCGGCACACCGCCCGATGTCCTCGTAGGCACCGGCGTAGTGGCCTCGTCGGGTGCGCACCCGGGCCCGGTCCAGCCAGCCGTCCACGTCAGGATGCAACCGCAGTGCGTCATCGAGCAGCGCCTCGGCCGTCGCGTGGTCAAATCCCTCGGCGGCCCGGACGGCGGCCGCTCGCAGCGAACTGGCGGCCAGCTCCAGGTCGCCGCCGAGTTGCGCATGATGGGCCACCTCGATCGGGTCGGCATGCGGCCGCCCGGCCAGAAAACGGGCGGCTTGCCGATGCAGCAGCGCCGAGCGCCCCGCCGTCGCGCTCGCGGCCAGGGCGGCGCGGACAAGTTCGTGGCGGAACACGAAGACCCCGGCGTCCTCGATCAGCAGCCGCCGCGCCGTCGCCCGTTCGACCTCGTCGAGCAGCTCGATGACCGGCCGGCGCAGCACACCGGCCAGCAGGTCGAGGTCGATGGACGGGCCGATCACCGCGGCGCTGCGCAGCGTCGTCGACCCCGCTCCGAGCTCGTCGCAGCGCGTGGACACCGATTCGACCAGGGACGCAGGAAGCTCGACGGCATCCGTTGCCGCAGCCAACTCGGTCAAGAACAGCGGGTGCCCCTTCGATCGCGAATACAGCTTGTCCAGCCGGGACGTCCCCACCAGCGCCCGGACCGCGGAACGGTCCAACGGGCCCAGGTCGATCGTTTCGCTCGCCGGCAACGATTCGCCCTCCCCTGGGCGCACAGCCGTGATGATCACCAGCCGCAGGGGCCGCCGCAGGACGAAGCGCAGCCACTCGGCCAATGTCGGGCCGGCCTGGTGGGCGTCGTCCAGCACCAGCACGATCGGGGCGCGCTCGGCGATCCGCTGCAGAGCGCCGACCAGCGCAGAGAACAACATCGACGGGCCGATCACGCCCTCGGCGAGCGGCTGCCCCGAGCCCACCGGGTAGCCCATTCCCAGCAGCCGCCCGAGCAACTCGTGGTCCGGCCCGAGCACGTCGGCGGTGCGGGCCGGTCCGGCCCGCCGCAGGTAGTCGGTGACGGCGATCGCGAGCGCGTCCAGGGGAGCTGCCCGGTCAAGCGTCCCGCACGTCCCGAACAGCACAGCGTCGCCACCTGCGGCCCGCTGCGCCGCCCAGGCCCGGACGAGGGTCGTCTTCCCGATGCCCGCCTCGCCCTCGATGACCACGATCTGGACATCACCATCGCGCGATCGGGCGGCCGCCGCGTCGAGCCGGTCGCGTTCGGCGTCTCTGCCGACCAGCGTCCAAGCGGCGGCTGCGGGCAACGGTTGCGCGAGTTCACCCCGCAGGATCGTGGCGTGCAACGACTCGGTCTCCGGTGACGGGTCAGCGCCGAGCTCGTCGGCCAACCGTTCCCGCATCTGGGCGTACGCGGCCAACGCCGCGCCGACCCGACCGCCCCTCACATTCGCCCGCATCAGCACGCGCAACGCGTCCTCGTCGTAAGGGTCGCGGTCGAGCGCGGCGAACGCGAGATCGACGGCCTGCAACCAGTTCCCGGCCGCGGCCAGAGCGGTCGCCGCCGCCCGCCGGGAACGGACCACGAGCCGCTCGAGGGCGGCCTGCTCCGCGGCGGCCCACTGCCCAAGGGCGCCGCCGGGCACGACCTCGCCACGGATCAGCGGCAGCGCCGCCGATCCGGCTGCCGCGGCGCCCCGGACATTGCCGGCTGCGAGTCGGCGTTCGACCTCGGCGGCCAGGTCGGTCAGCTCGTCGGCGTCCAGCCAGTCGTAGCGCAGCCGGTACCCGCTGTCTCCATGTTCGAGCCGCTCGCGGCCAAGCACGGCGCGCAGCCGGCTCACCAGCACCGACAGCTGATCGGTCGGCCTCGCCGGCAGCCGATCACCCCACAGCCCCTCGATGAGCACGTCGCCAGAGACGAAGCCACCACGGCCCAATGCCAGCAGCCGCAACAACGTCCGCGCCTTGCGACTGCCCAATGCGGCGGGCTCGAGCCCGTCCACGCTCAACTCGCCCAGAACGCGCACCGACAAGGACCGCACAGCAGGATCCAACCGCGCCGCCCGAGCAGGGCGCCAGCCGGACGGTGGCGGTCGACTGCAAACACCCTGCAAACCTCGCGCGCCACGATCAGTTCACGACCGCCTTTCCCGCCAGAACAGGAGATCAACCGTGAGCGCATCCGCGGAACAGAAGAGCTTCCACACCCCGGACGAGACCCGCAGCTTCGATTTCGGCAAGGTGGACCTGCTCAGCATCGGTGGCAGCGAGATCGGCCGGCTGACGCTGCAGCCCGGCTGGCGCTGGTCGTCACACGTGAAGCCGTTGGCCGGCACCGAACTGTGCGAGGCACCCCACTTCCAGTACCACCTACAGGGCACGCTGCACATCCTGATGGCCAACGGCACCGAGTTCGACGCCCATCCCGGCGATGTGACCGCCTTGCCCCACGGACACGACGCATGGGTCGTCGGCGACGAGCCCGTGGTGGTCGTCGACTGGTGGGGCGCCAGCAACTACGCCAAAGGCCAATAAATGGCTGGGCACCAGGTAGCTGGACGCCAAGTAACTGTCCGCAGTTCGACCAACGCGGCTGCGGACGCAGCAGCCCATCGGTCGCGGATCCGGGCACCGACCTGGCCACCAGCACGACCGGGCATCTCGTCGGCGACATCGAACAACTGCGCCAACATCTCGGCGTGACCGCTGGCGGGTGTGGGGCGCTTCATCGGGGCGTGACGCTCGGGACAGGCCGACCACGACCCAGCCCACGCCGTGGACGCCTGGGACCTCCGCCAGGCACGCGACATTTCCCGTGGGGCAGGCTGAAAGCCATGCTGATCGACATCGTGGTGCACGACGGGCTGGACGAATTGGACGCACTGGGTCCGCTGGAAGTCCTGCGCAACGCTGGCAAGGTCGGAGCCGACCTGATGACTCGCTTGGTCACCCGACGCCCACAGGCGATGGTTCTGGGTTCGAACGGGCTGCGCTTGCTACCCGAGGCGATCGCAGCAGCCATGGCCCACGCCGGCTCTGACATGGTGCTGGCAGTCGCACAGTCACCCGCGGCCAGCACGCCGCCGCGCAGGTGCGAAGCATTTCCCACGCGGTCTTCCCCAACTCGCTGACCACCGGCAGGCTCAGGGCGGCGCTTCCCGGAGCCGTGGTACCCGACCGCCGGTATCCCGCCCCCGTCGAGATGACGGCCTACCTCGTGGCGCGGTTCGATGAGCCCGCCGCGATTCGCGGACTCGACGCTGATCGATCAGGCCGCCCTGCGGATCACCACCGGGCTCGCTCCGCCACCAACCGTTCGCGACCGCGTGACGGCGCTCGGAGGGTCCGTGGAGCACGCTGACTCACGGTGGACGATCACCGTCCCGGCGACCGGCTGACCTGATGGCAACCATGGCGCTGATGGCGTGGATCGGGTTCGGGGACGGCATTCTCCGGCGCTGCGGAGGCGCTCGCGGCCGCGGTCAGCTGGCAACAGCAGGAACAACCGGACCCGGAAACGGCGATCGCGGTCACCGACGCCGAACACGAAGGTGGTCCGGCTGCTCACGCCGACGCCGAATTGCTGGACCTGGGCCGCTGTGACCGGAACCACACCGGCAGACTGGGGTCTCGTGATTCGCCCAAACACACGCGGAGGAAACCAGCATGAGCTCACCGGCTTATTTCGACCTTGGGGTGGACGGCGCGGAGCTGGAGCGGCTGGTCGCCGGTCAGCATCACGATCCGCACCATCTCCTCGGCGCTCACCCGGAACGGGGCGGTGACGGCCGCGAGCGTGTGGTGATCCGCGGGTGGCGTCCAGACGCGATCGGTATGGTCATCCTCGCCGATGGGCGGCGTGTCGAGATGCGCCGGGTGCATCCGGCTGGGGTGTTCGCCGGGGTGTTGGAGGGTCCGGGCGTTCCGGACTATCGGCTGGAGGTGACCTACCCCGGCGGTGTCGTGGTGGTGCTGGACGATCCGTACCGGTACTGGCCCACGCTCGGGGAGCTCGACCTCTACCTGTTGGGCGAGGGCAGGCACGAGACGTTGTGGCATCATCTCGGGGCGCAGGTGCGCGTGCATCAGGGAGCATCGGGCACGTCGTTCGCGGTGTGGGCACCCGGGGCCCGGGCGGTGCGGGTTGTTGGTGACTTCAATGGCTGGGACGGCCGTATCCACCCGATGAGAGCGCTGGGCAGTTCCGGGGTCTGGGAGATCTTCCTGCCCGAGGTCGGTCCCGGCGCGCACTACAAGTACGAGATAGCAACCCAGGGCGGACAGCTGAGTTTGCGGGCGGACCCGTTCGCCTTCGCTGCCGAGGTGCCACCGGCCACCGCCAGTATCGTCGCCCAGAGCACGTACGAATGGCAGGACGAAAAGTGGTTCGCCCGCCGGGAGACCACCGACCTGCTGCATTCTCCGGTGTCGATCTATGAGTGCCACCTGGGCTCGTGGCGGTTGACCCAGGCCGACGGGGGCGGGTGGCGAGGGTTGACCTACCGCGAAGCGGCCGAGGTGCTCCCCGAGTACCTCCGCGATCTCGGCTTCACCCACGTCGAGTTCCTGCCGGTTGCGCAGCACCCGTTCGCCGGCTCCTGGGGTTATCAGGTGACGGGGTTCTACGCCCCGACCGCGGTGCACGGGACGCCCGACGACTTCCGCTATCTGGTCGACCGGCTCCACCAGGCAGGCATCGGGGTCCTGGTCGACTGGGTGCCCGGGCATTTCCCCAAGGACGACTGGGCCTTGGCCCACTTCGACGGCTCGGCGCTGTACGAGCACTCCGACCCCCGACTGGGTGAGCACCAGGACTGGGGCACGCTGATCTTCAACTACGGGCGCCACGAGGTCCGGAACTTCCTGCTCGCGAACGCGCTGTTCTGGATCGAAGAGTTCCACGTCGATGGCCTGCGCGTCGATGCGGTCGCCTCGATGCTCTACCTGGACTACTCGCGGCGGGAGGGCGAATGGGTCACCAACCGGTTCGGTGGCAGGGAAAACCTGGAAGCGATCGATTTCATCAAGCAATCGACCGAGCTGGTATATCGACACCACCCCTCGATCATGCTGGTCGCCGAGGAGTCCACCGCCTGGCCGGCGGTATCCCGCCCCACTTATCTCGGTGGGCTCGGGTTCGGGTTCAAATGGAATATGGGGTGGATGAACGACAACCTGGTGTATTTCTCGAAAGATCCGGTGCATCGGCCCCACCACCATCACGAGCTCACCTTCGCCCTGCTGTATGCGTTCACCGAGAACTTCATCCTGCCGCTGAGCCACGACGAGGTCTCGCACGGCAAGGGATCGTTGCTCGCCAAGATGCCCGGGGACCGGTGGCAGCAATTCGCGAACCTGCGATGCTTGTTGACCTGGATGTGGGCGCATCCCGGCCGGCCGTTGCTGTTCATGGGCGGCGAGATCGGCCAGAACGACGAGTGGCGGCACGACGGCAGCGTCGACTGGCACCTGCTGGACTACCCTGAGCACGCCGGAGTGCAGGCACTGGTTCGCGCACTCAACACGGTGTACCGCCGCGAGCCCGCATTGTGGGAGCAAGACTTCGACTGGCCCGGGTTTCGCTGGATCGAACCCAACGACTCGAATAACAGCGTCCTGTCGTTCCTCCGGTTCCCGTTGACCGGTGGGCGCAGCATTGCCTGCGTGGCGAATCTCACGCCGGTGCCTCGCTACGACTACCGGGTCGGACTTCCGCATCCGGGGCGGTGGGTGGAGATCCTCAACTCCGACAGCGCGGAGTTCGGCGGCAGCAACGCCCTTGTCGGTGCCGTCACCGCCGAGGCCATCGGGTGGAACGACCTCGAGTACTCCGCCGCATTCACGCTGCCGCCCCTTGGGGTCCTGTGGCTCGCCTATGAGCCCGAGACCAACCCGTCGTCCGCTGCGCCGTGAATCGCAACATCGGACTGATTCCGCCTGCAAGGGCCAACTGCGGGGTGGGTCGGCTCGTTTGCCTGGTCGTTCCGAGTTCCGGGGGGTCTGGATCGCTGTGGATATCGGGCGATGGGGCGGAATCGTTCCGCTGGATCGACGGGTCGACTCCCAGGGGACTTTCTTCCCTGGGGGTCGGGTCGTTCGTCACCTGACGTCCCCGGGAGTGCGCGGTAAGACGGATACCCGGGGGGATGACATGCACGCCTGGATATGCAGGTACTTGACATTGGATCGTTGTCTGTCGACCGCGACGCCGTCCCTGCCCGATCGATCCAGGGGAGCCGCGGAACTCTCGGTACCCGGCCGCCGAGGGGCTGGTGAAACTCGAGCCTGGAATCCGGCGCGGCACA
>JADGOY010000202.1 GCA_017882715.1 Nakamurella sp.
CGCGGTCAACCGGATCGTGTCGGCCTTGGCCCGCACGAGATAGTCACGGGCAGTGAATGTTTCGTCGGCCAACGCGGCTGTGACCTGGTCAGCGAAGCGGTCCGGCCAGCCGTGGTGCCCAGACTTCGCGAAAGCCGCGAGCTCCTCGCGCGGCACCTGCCGCAACGCCTCCACGGTGGGCCAGCGCTCCAGCATGCGCAGCACCGTGGGCCGGCCCAGGTCGTCACCGGCGATGATCAACGCCGCCGGGAACGTCGCGATCAGATCCGCCCGCAATCGGTTCAACAGCCGGCGTTCGTCCCGGTTGGCTCGCTCATCGTCCCGGGCGATGGCCCGCAACTCGGCGGCCAGCGGCCCGTGCGGGATCAGCGGCCGCAACGAGGTGAACCGGTCCAACGCCAGCAGGCACGCGATCCGGGCGTCCTCCGCGTCGTCCTTCTTCCTGGCCGGGCCACGCCGCCGGGCGATCAGGTCCGGGTTCACCGGGACGACCGTGAACCCGGCGTCCAGCAACTGTTCGACCAGCACCCCGTGGCTGGTCTCGATCACTACCCGCACCTCGGCCGGGTCCGGCTCCAACCCCGAGATCCTGGTCATCAACGCGGTCACCGCGGCCGGGGTGTGCTCCACCCGCTTGACCTCGAACACACCGGACTCGATTCGACCCAGAGCAACCAGGTGAAACTGCTCGGCCCAGTCGATCCCCACGCCCAACACGTCACGCCTCCTTCCATACCCCTAACAATCCGGACCGAGGCGCAGCGCCGTGCTGATGGACCAGTCCTCGCGGGACGACACCGTTGCGGGCGTCAGGCCTCCGGAACAACCCTCCCGGGACGCCGTCTCATAGAAGTCCTCCAGGGACGAGCAGCAAAAGCGTTCCCGGAAGGGGAGCTCCAATGAACGAGGGTAGAGCCATCAGCAGCAACGGTTCTCGTTGCCACGCTCGCCTCCTAGACAAGCGCGACGCTCCAGCCGAACAGCCCGTCATGCGGTAACCAACCCGCGAATATCAGTCTGACCCCGCGTCGCCAACGACACGCTCACGGCCCGACCGTCACCGCCTGGTCAACAGCTTCACAAGCGCGACCCGACCCCGCTCTGAAAGAACAATCAGGTCGCAAATTTCCGTTTGCCCCTTGACAAGAAGTACTCACATATCAGCTAGAGGGCGGCACCGATCCGGTGGCGGGGTCGCGGTTCATGACCGTTTCCGGGTTCGCCAGTCGCCGATCGCGGCCAGCCGCCGTTGTTGCTGGGCCGCGGCGCCGGCGTCGAGCCCGTGGCCGCGTTCGTGGAGGTTGTTGATCACGCGTTCGCGGTGCTCGACGGGGTTGTGGTCGTCGTACTTGAACTTGGCGTCTACCCGCAGAACGGTCAGCCGTATCCCGCGGATGCCGGAGAGCATCCGCCCGTACGGTGGCGCATCGACGGCCACCGTGGCGTGCTGGCCCTCGGGTTGGATGTCGGCGAATTGGGCGGTGAGGATGTCCACCTTGCCCTGGGGGTCGTCGACGACGGTGGGCCGGCACACGAACTGCACGGATGTGTAGTAGCTGGTCGGCACGCCGTCCTCGTCGGGGCCGCCGGCCTTGGCCCGCCAGTACGAGGGGACGTAGGCGTAGTCGCCGACCACGGCCAGCCGGACCTGTGCGGCCGCTTCCAGGTGCGGCCAGACCGGATTCGGCCTGGCCAGATGAAGCAGCAAGTCGTCCCCGGCGAGGGTGAAATGGGCGGGCACCACCAACGGCGCTTCGGCGGGATCGAGGTTATTGACCACCAGAGTCCCGAACCGGTCGGTGCCGGCCAGCCAGGTTTGCCACTCGACCGGGTCGAGCGCGGCGTCCCAGGGGTGGATGAGCATTGTCGTTCTCCCTCAGTGGGTATCGGCGGTGATCAGGCGGCGGGCGGTGCGGACGTCGGGCCCAGGACCGTCAGGTGGGTGATCAGATCCTCGGCGGTGGCGTGCAACGCGTCGTCGGTAATCGGGTCGAGGGCGTCGAGGATGAACAGGGCCGTGGTGGTGTCCACGCGGAACTGGGTGCGGTGTGCTTGGCGCCAGTTCCAGCGTCGGCAGGTCACGCCGGCGTCGTCGCACCACACCACCTCACCCACGTCTGGGTGTTCGATCACCGGGATGCCGCCGGCGACGGTGTCGAACGGCTCCTCGCCGGTGGCGCGCAACAGTCTTGGTGCGTCGTCGTATCGGGTGAGATCCTCTCCACCGAGCGGGATCTGGTGCAGCACCGAGACCGCGTTGTACAGGTCGGTGAGCCGGTTCACCCGGGGCAGACCGGTCGCCGCGCGCCGCAGGAGCGCCTCCAGGCTGTTGCGGGTGCGTTGCGGTTTCGCGCCGAACGCCCGGTACGCCTCCCGCCAGGCAGCGACGTGCGGGAGCTGCTCGACCGGCCGGTCATGCAGTGCCTCGCGGGCGGCGGTCTCCGCCGCCTGCAGCAGCGCCTCACCGGTGGAGTCGCTCGGGCCCGGAACAAGCCCGTCCACGGCCACCAGCAGGGCGCGGTAGTCCGGACGCAGTGCGAACACCGCGGAATCGACCCGCCCGCCGGTCAGGAACTCCCCGAGCGAGCCACGGTCAGGCATGAGTGACCTCCGACCGGGTTCCCGAACCCACACCCGGCTCGAACACCGCCAACGAGAACCGGGCCGGCTCGGCGTGCGGGTTGGCGTAGGCGTGGGCCACGTCGCCGGGAAACGCGACCGCGTCACCGACACCCAGAATGAACTGCTGGTCAGCGATGTCGATCGTGATCCTGCCCTGCTGGACCTGCACCAACTCCCGGGTACCCGGCGCGTGCGCCTGACTCCTGCGCCGGTCCGCCGGGCCCAGGGTCCAATCCCACAGCTCGACCACATCCGGCGGTTCGGTCCCGGCCACCAACACCCCACGACCACCGGCCTCGCCGGTCCACAGCACCGCACCCTCACCATGCCGGGTGATCTTGACCGGTTTGGGTTGGGGTGATTCGACCAGCGCTGGCAACCCGATACCCAGCGCATCACTGAGCCTCAACAGCGTCCCCACGCTGGGGTTCGCGGCACCCTGCTCGACATTGACCACCATCCGACGGCTCACTCCGGCCGCCTCCGCCAACTGATCCAGCGTCCAATGCCGCGACTGCCGCTCCTGCCTGACCCGGCCGCCGATCGCCGAGAACAGGTCAGGAGTAATCTGATCCATGAGTGCAGCATACTGCACTTAAGGTGCACCGGACTGGGTAATGGTGCGCTACGCCACAGAAGGGCCGGTCGGCTGCGAGTTCACGGAGGGCACTGACACCTTCCGTTCACAAGAGCCTCCCGGTCGAAGTTCGCAGGACTTCCGCGTTGTCCCGGAACCCAACCGCAAACAGGACGCCAGCGGCTCGATCCCTGGCCCGTCGCTGCCTTGATCGTCATCGTCCCGCGGGGGATCCGTAAGTGGGACGCTACGCGGAGATGTCACCCCCAGGGCCGAGTAGCTGCTCTTGGAGCAGGGCTCCGAGCCACTGCGCGTATTCCTCGTCGGTCCAGCCGCACCCTTCGGTGGCACTGAGGTAGGGCTCGACTCCGGTCAGTATCCAGGCGCGGTCGAGCGCGCGTTGTTCACTGAGCTCGTGGCGCAGGGCGTGGACCTGGGCCAGCGAAGCGATCACGGGGCGAAGACCCTCCCTGCGATGTCTGTCGCCTTCGTCTCGGAGCTTGATGATCGCGGGGTCCCCCGTCGCGCCGCGGACGGCCAGGATGGTTACCTTGCTGGAGGCGAACAGCGCGGTCGTCCACTGTGCGAAGGCGACCAGCTTGCCGTGCGGTTTCGTCTCGTCCGCGATGCGCTGGGCCCAGCCAGCGCCGTCCGCGTCGTGTTCCATCTGCATCAACAGAGCGCGCAGGATGGCGCCCTTGGATCCGAACGTCGCATACACGGTCGGCGCAGCCACCCCAGCCCGCTGCGCGATGCCGGTCACCGTAGTCCCGCCAAACCCGTGCTCGGCGAACATCTCGCTCGCCGCGATGGCGATACGTCGCTGGGTATCGGCGGCGCGCTCCTCACGCAAGCGGGAACGGTAGGTCCGGCTCGTGCCGGGCCCTACGGGGTCATCGGACGCACCCACTGCGCACCCACTCCTAGATTCAATAGAGTAGACTATATCGAATAGTGTTGGCCCATGCGGCAGCCACGTCCGAGCTGCGCCGACCGGAATGGGGAACGCCGATGCCAGGTCAAAAGATCGGATCGGTGATCGCCGCGGTCTTCGGGCTGATCTACGTACTGGTCAACGCGGGACCGCTGCCGGCGGCCTGGAGGCTGACACTTCGGGTGCTGGCCGTAGTCGCGTTCGTCGCGGTGCTTGTCGCGATCTTCCGTTCCAATCGTCCGTCCCGGGACCGTAGTGGCCAAGAACGGCGCGTGTTCGGTCGCGGGTACTGGTTCGTGGTGGCCGCCGAGTTCGTTGCGCTGTACCTCGGCGTGCGCGTGCTCAGCGGTCCACTCGATGCCCCCGAGGCCGGGGTGGCCTGGGTCTCGCTCGTGGTCGGCGTCCACTTCTTTGCCCTCGCAGTTGTCCTCGGCCAGCGATTCTTCCATTGGCTCGGCGCTGTGATCACCGCCTGCGGTGTCGCCGGACTCGTCCTCGCCGCCACCGGCGCAGCCGAGGCGACAATCGCCCTGATCGGTGGCGTGCTGCCAGGCGCCATACTGCTCGGCTTCGGCTGGTGGGGCGCACATCGCATTGAGTTCAACGCCGAACAGCCCGAGTCCGGGCGCCCATGATCGACACGACGTTCGTGTGCGTCGACAGTTGCCGGACCTGGCCCCGCCGTTCCATAGCCGGATCGATCGTCGGAACGGTCGTCGTGGACGCGCGGCGCCCCCGATCGCCAAAGACAACGTCGTCCTTGGCATCAACGCCGTGTTCGGGTTCTAGCTTTGGAGGCATGGCTACCAACACGACACCCACGCGCTACCAAGCTGCCGATATTCCACACGTCATGGTCGGCGGAGCCGAACGCGCGAAGCCTTCTACCGGGACGCCTTCGGCGCCGAACAGCTTTTCAAGATCGCTCGCCCCGAGGCATCGTCGTACATGCCGAGATGTCGATCGAAGGCTCGGTGTTCATGGTGGGTGACGCTGATGCCCCGTTCAGTGCGCCTTCTCCTCCGAGCGGCGCGTCGGTTGGTCTGGACGTGTACGTCGATAACGTGGACCAACTCGGTGATCGCGCCGCTCGAGCCGGCGCGGAAGTCTTGCAGGAGCCCACGGACATGTTCTACGGCGACCGAAGCGTCATGCTCCGTGATCCGTTCGGTCACGTGTGGGGCCTTCCTGAAACACGTCGAGGACTTGACCCCCACCGAGATCGAGCAGCGAGGTATCAGCGACCGCCCTCAAAGACGCGGTGGCCGTGAGAGCCGCTCGGACGCGGAGCGCCTGGAGGACATCCGGGCCGCGATCTCGCGTTGCATCCCCTGTCCGCACACCAGTTGTTCCTGTCTGTCAGCCCGACCTTGATCAACAATTGAGAGGAAGATCAACGAGCGGACCGATCCACGGTTTGAGGCTGAGCACGCGAAGAGCGAGGATTGATGTCTGATGCGAACCCACACCATCACGCGGTTGTTCGACGACGGCGGTCGGCCTCGCTTCGAGGACGTTGAGCTCACACTTGACCAGGAGTTGCTTGTGCCGCCGGCCGAGCCGCTGCCGATGGCGGTGCTCGGGCAGACAACGGCGGCGCTGCTGGTCAAGGCTGACGAGGTGTGGGGTGGTGACGTCCCACATCCCGCGCCGGCGAGGCAGCTCCTGATCCTCCTGGACGGCGGCGTAGACATCACGGCGGGTGAGGAGACGAAGCGGTTCGGGCCGGGCGACCTGCTCCTCGTCGAAGACACCACGGGCGCCGGCCACGTGACCCGGATCGTCGAGGGTGGTGGGGTCGGCGTCTTCGTCCAACTCGCCTAGCTGGCCCGCCAGAGCGGAGACCACCAGTCCGGTCAATTCACCCACTGGCGCCACCTCTGTCAACCGGCCGGCTCGCCGCGTTTGCCCGTCATGCGCCGCCGGCGGCGCCTTGGCGACTTCGACGTTCGGGCCACCCAGCAGCACACGGACCGCCTTCCGCCTGGGCACCGTTCCGCAAGCCGAACGGCGAACAGGGCGTCCGCAACCCGATACCTGGCCTCCGCTTCCTTGATCGTCATCGTTCCGCAGGGGATCTCTATCCGGGCGTGCCGTTGCGCTCTCTTCTTCGGGCGAGGTGCTGTAGTTGCCGTTCATGCACGCCAGGAAGCCAATCCTTGCCGTACGTGGCCGATGGGCCGACCCGCGGGTCGCCGGGAACACCGGCGTCACACAGGGCATGCACGTACGCCCGATCCTGGTCGATCCGTGCGCGTACCTGATCCGCTCCGCCGATGGACCCGTGACCCGGGACGAGGACATCGACGTCGCCCGCCACGCCCTCGAGCAGCCGCAGCGCGGCGAGGTAGTCCTCGATCGGGTCCGCGGTGTCGTTCAAGTCGAGCATCGGAATCAAGAC
>JADGOY010000062.1 GCA_017882715.1 Nakamurella sp.
GCCACCGGGCACCGCCATGGAGCACCCCGGTGAGCTGGGCGGTCAGCAGCGCCCCCAGGCCGGACTCGAAGGTGACCCTCGCGGCGGCCAGTGTCGGGTCTTGATAGGCGGCGACGACTGTCGTCGGAGGATTGGCCAACGGCCACAGGCCGGCCACCATCACCAGCGTGGCCGCGGTGAATTGTTCGGCCGACGGCTCATCCAGGACGGGCAGCTGTTCGTGCAGAAGCCTTTGCAGCACCGCCATGCTGTTCATCGCGGCGATCTTGAATCGACGGGCCACGGGGACGGAGACATTCCGCTCCAACACGTTGGCGGTCACGCTGGCCAGTTCGCACAGCAACGGCCTGGCGGCCAGCGATCCGGCCATCGCCTGCGCAACCGCGTCGACCCGGTCCTTCACCAGAGTGGAATCCGGTCGCGCGGTCGGCAACGTCGGGAGGTCCTGCAATTCCTGGGTCAGGGCCGTCAGCCACTCGGTCCAGGCGGAGTCGAGCAGTTCCAGGAACACTTCCTCCCGAGATTCGAAGTAACGCAACACGTTCGACTTCGCCAAGCCCACCCGCCGGCTCAGTTCCCGCAGGCTGATATCGGCAACCGGCATCTCGGTGATCATCTCGGCCGCGGCGTCCAGGATCGCCCGTCGTCGCGTCTCGCGTTGCTCGGGGCTGCGGGCACGCTGGAAGTGCGTAGTTCCGTGCGTCACGACATCCCCTTTCGCCTCCGGACCCCAGCATAACGGACCGTCGGTCTGTTATGCTGGGAGAAGTAACAGACCAATGGGCTCTTAACCAGGAGGAACGTCATGAGCAAACATCCGCAGTTCTCCGTCCCGGACCAGAGCGGCGTCCTGGCCGTGGTGACCGGCGCCAACAGCGGGATCGGCCTCGAGGTCACCCGCCGGTTGGCGGGAGCCGGGGCGGAGGTCGTGCTGGCCGTCCGCAATGCCGAGAAGGGGCGTCAGGCGGTCGAGCGCATCCTCGTCGACCATCCGGCGGCCACGCTCTCGGTCGAGACGCTCGATCTGTCGGACCTCGGTTCGATCTCGGCCTTCGCCGATCGGATGACGCAGCAGGCACGGGCGATCGATCTCTTGATCAACAACGCCGGGATCATGGCGGTGCCGGCCCGGCACACCACCGTCGACGGTTTCGAATTGCAGTTCGGGACCAACTTCCTCGGGCATTTCGCGCTGACCGCCCGGTTGTTGCCATCGCTCGTGGCCGCGCCCAACCCCCGGGTCGTCACGCTCAGCAGCGGTGCCGCGTCGATGGGCACGATCAAGCTGGACAACCTGAACAGCGAGCGCAGTTATCAGGCATGGCGTGCGTACGCGCAGTCCAAACTTGCCGACCTGATGTTCGCGATCGAACTGGATCGCCGCAGCCGGGAGTACTGCTGGGGCGTCATGAGCACTGCTTCGCATCCCGGCGTCACCCGGACCAACCTGCAGACGACCGGACCGCGGCTGGGAAAGCCGAACCCCCGCATCGACATCTCCCGATGGGTCATGAAGCTGCCCGGCATGACGCAGGATCCCGATGCCGGTGCGCTGCCGACCCTCTATGCGGCGACGAGCCCGGAGGCGCAGGGCGGCCGGTATTACGGGCCGGACGGCTTCGGGCAGATGACCGGCGGACCGACCACCGTCAGCGGACCCAGGCGGGCCCACGACGCGGCGACCGCGCAAGGATTGTGGGACACGGCGGAACGCCTGACCGGAGTCGGCTTTCCGACCGGCCCGATCGAGAATCTCAGTGGGACAAACGCTGTCGGCAGCTGACGGAGGCGAGGTCAGGGGCGGGCCGCGGGGGCGGGCACCGGTCAGGCGAGGGTGAGCCGGGCGATCTCGGTCAACCGCGGGTCGCTCACCGGCCCGGCCTTTGCCAGGACCAGCTCCGCCCGCCGGTCCTGGATCGTCAGCGTCATCAGCTCGTCGCCGAAATACGGTCCGGCTTCTCGCGACCATTGCATGACCATCGGCGGAACCTTGGCCACCACCCCGAGAATCGCCCGGGTGGATCGCTCGGCCACCCGGCTCCAGGCTATTCGGAAGGTCAGCCTCATCGGAGTCGGCACGTGGTTGTGCAGCGGAGAGCAGGTCAACTGATAGACGGCCGCGTCGGCTCCGCCGGGGAAGCTGGCCGTGGCCACGTACGCGTGATGGACGTCGCCGGACAGCACGCAGACCGTCGCTGGCGCGCGGCCGTCGGCGTAGTGCCCACGACCGACGTCCCGGATGATCCCGGCCAACCGGTCGAAGGAATCCCGGAACGCCGCCCAGTGCTCCAGATCCGCGGCCCGACGGAGCTTCTCGGACCATCGGGCGATCCGCGCGCCCCGGCGACCGGCGCACAGCACCTCGTTCCACGACTCCAGGTCATGCAGCGCCCGCGGCATCAGCCACGGCAACGATGTGCCGATCAGCAGATGGTCGTAATCGCCCCGCAGTTGCGCCTTGATCCAGTCGAATTCGGCGTCGCCGATCATCGCTCGCCGATCCTGCACCAAAATTCGTCCGCACCGCGAATCGATGACGATCAGCCGGACCTGGCCGTAATCGCGGCGGAACGACCACCGGGCCCCCTTCGCGCCATCGGCTTCCGCGTCGGCTGCGACGGCGAATTCCCGGACCAGCGTCTCGGCGTCTCCGGGGTGAGCCCGAACCCGTTGATAGAGAACGTCTTCGGCCAGGTCGGCGGGGGACAGGTTGCCCAGATGCTGATAGACCCAATACGAGGACAACGCACCCACGATCCGCTCGTGCCACCAGGACTGCGACTGCATGTCCACTCGCCAGGAATGCGAGGTGTTCCAGTCGTCACGGACATCGTGATCGTCGAAGATCATCGAGGACGGGATCGTGGAGAGCAACCAACGCACATCGGGATCGGTCCACGACTCGTGGTACAGCCAGCTGTATTCCTCGTAATCCGCGACCTGAGCCCCCGGACCCGTCCCGATGTCCCGGCGGTCACGAATGCGTTGCTGCGTCTGGGGCGAGGTCTCGTCGGCATAGACCTGGTCGCCCAGTAGGATCAGGGCGTGCGGCCAGTCGTCGTGGTCGACGGCTCCCATGTCGCGGGCCAGGCAAACCAATGCATCGGCATCGAAATCTGCATCCCCGGCGACGGCATCCGAGCGCGCATACCGGCACGATCCGAAAGCGATGCGGATCGTCTCGCCCCGCGGAGTGGTCCTGATCCGCGAAGGCGGTTTGCCGCACGCTGGTTCGGGCCATACGTGCTCGCCGTCGAGCGTCACCTGGTAGGGCGTGCTGGTGCCCGGCTGCAGACCCTCGATGCCGACGAGCGCGTAGTGGTGACCGGCGATGTTCCACGTGCGTTCCCGATGGCCGAGCACCTCGACCTCGCACGGCCCGTCGGTTTCCACCCAGATTGTCGCGTCGGTGGCGCCTGCATGACGCAGCAGGGGTCCGAGCAGCAGGCGGGTCACCGACCCTGTCTACCACCCGGTCCCCTTGCGGCCCGGCGCCACAGCCCGCCGCGGGGAAGCGAGCGCCCCGGTCAGTGCCGGTTGCCCGTCCGCACCGCCTCGCTCAGGTCTGCCACCGTCGCGTCACGCGAACTCAGCGGCGCCAGGCCGAGGCCGTGCTCGATGGTCGCCAGGATCGACGTCGTGTCGTACACCGTGTGGTCCACGCCCGACCGGTCGAACGACGTCAAGGGTGACCGGGGCGTCCGTCGGTTCTTGGCGGCCGGGCACCGCAGGGCTACCCTCGCCCGTATGGAATTCGCCCGTATGCCCTTTCATTGACCTAGCCCGGCTTGCCTCCCACGCTCGGCCCGGAGGCTGGTGCGCACGGCGGTCGGCTGGTCGTTCTTCGCCGACGTCGTGCCCTTGTACGAGTTCTACGCATTGCTGTTCGCGGACAACGGATTGTCCGAGGCCCAGATCTCCGCGTTGTTCGCAGTGTGGTCGGTCGTCGGGCTGGTCGCGGAGGTGCCGTCCGGCGCCGTCGCCGACCGCTTCTCGCCTCGTTTCGCGCTGGTGGCGTCGGGCGTGCTGCAGGCCGCGGGATATGCGGTGTGGATGTTGCTGCCTGGATTTGCCGGCTATGCCGCGGGTTTCGTGCTGTGGGGGCTGGGCGGCGCGTTGGTCTCGGGTTCCTTCGAGACCCTGCTGTACGACGGTCTTGTCGCTGCCGGATCCGAAGGTCAATTCGCTCGGGTGCTCGGGTGGTCGCGCGGCGCCGGGTTACTGGCTCAGCTACCGGCCGCTGGCGCAGCCACCGTACTTCTCGCGCTCGGCGGTTACCCGCTGGTCGGTTGGGTCAGCGTCGGCTGGTGCGCGGTGACCGCAGCGCTGGCCTGTCTGATTCCGCAGGCGGGAACAATGCCGGTACCCGGCTCAGGTCCGGAACCGGCCCGGTTGCCGGACCCAGACCCGCTGCCCGAGCCGCAGGGATACCTGGCCGTGCTCCGCACCGGAACCGCCGAAGCCGCCGGCCAACCGGCCGTCCGCGTCGCCGTCGTGGGCGTCGCGTTGCTGGCCGGACTGGACGGGTTCGACGAGTACTTCTCCTTGCTGGCCAGCGGCTGGGGGGTTCCCACCGTGCTCGTCCCGATGGCAACCCTGGCGCTGCCGCTGGCCGGTGCAATCGGCGCTGCCCTGGGCGGCTGGGCGAACAGGCGGAGCACCGCGGTGTTGTCGGGCGGCTTCGGATTCGGCGTGGTAGCCCTGGGTGCCGCCGCACTGGCCGATCGACCAGTGGGTCTCGTCGGTGTCGCCGTCTTCTACGGCCTGTACCGCATGGTGCTGGTGGTCGCCGAGACCCGACTCCAGGAGAGCATCACCGGGTCGTCCCGCGCCACGGTGACCTCGATCGCCGCCCTGGGCAGCGAGGGTTCCGCAATCGCGCTGTATGCCGCCTGGGCCATCGCCGGGCTTCCGCTGGTCATCGCGGGAATGGCTGCGGTCGCTGCGGCGCTGCCCCGCTCCCTTCGTCGCCGGCCAGGTCCACCGCTGCTCGGCGGTCGGTAGGCGCGGACTCGTGAACGCCGGCCGGGCCCCCGCAGATGCGCCCGTTCGCTGCAGGCGGCTACCGTTGGTTGGTGTCCAAGATCATCACGGGCGAACCGGAAGACACCGACAGTTCGCAGAGCACCGACGCCGAACTCGCCGCTTACCTGGTTCGTCGAGCCGGCGACCTGGCCGCACGAATGCGGCTCGACGGGCTCACCGTGGCGCGCAAGACCAGCGTCAGCGACGTCGTTTCGGATGCGGACAAGGCCGCCGAGGAGATGATCGTCGGCGTGCTGGCCTCCGCCCGCCCGGACGACGGCATCATCGGGGAAGAGGGAGCGAAGGCGCCCGGCCGGCGAACCTGGGTGATCGACCCGGTCGACGGCACGTTCAACTTCGTCTCCGGGCTCCCCGCCTGGTGTTCGGCGATCGCGCTGCTCGACGGTGCCTCGCTGGTGCTCGGCGCCGTCTATCAGGCCACCACCGACGAGCTGTGGATCGGTGGTCGCGATCACCCGACCACCTTGAACGGAACCGATCTTCCCCCCCTCCAAGACCGTCCGCTGCACGAGCTCGCGATCTCCACCTACCTGCATCCCACCAAGGTCGACGACGTGAATCTCAGGGACGGGCTACTGCGGTCCATCGCGGCCGCCGCGTCGGTACGGATCATCGGATCGGGCTCCGTCGAGCTGGCCGCGGTCGCGGCCGGCCGCCTCGGGGTCTGGTTGCACGCCGACACGCTCTCGTGGGACTGGCTGCCGGGCGCTGCCCTGGTGGAACACGCCGGGGGCACCACCGAGGTGTTCGAGCACGGCGGGCATCGCTGGCATCTGGCGGGTCCGCCGACCGCGGTCGCGCAGGCGCGGAAGACCGTGCTCGGGCAATGATGCGCGCACGCCCAGCGGGATGGGCGCGCCGGGCGTTGGGAGCTGCGTGAGGATGCACGACGACCGCCAGATCACAGAGCAGCGGCTCCGCCGCTTCCAGGCCGAGCGGCTCGAGCCCGCAGAATACCGAGAAGCGTTGCCGCTCAGTGTCACTGCCTGGGTGACGCCCGGCGAACCGGTACCTTTCGGACAGGCCGTGCGTGGCCGTTACACCCCACTCGCGCCGGGCACCGATTGGGGGGCGCCCTGGGGAACCACATGGCTGCACGTCACCGGGCGGGTGCCGCCGGCGTGGGGCCACGCCCGCGTGCTGCCCGGCGACGTCCGGGTGGAGGCTCTGGTCGATCTCGGTTTCGACCGGGCAAGTCCAGGGTTCCAGGCCGAAGGGTTGGCGTACGACTCGGACGGCAATCCACTGAAGACGATTGCACCCCGTAACTCTCACCTGTCGCTGGCGCTGGGCGCCGGAGACGAGATCAACTTCTTCGTCGAGGCGGCGTCGAACCCGAACGTGGCCGCCGGCGCGTACCACCCGACACCGCTGGGCGACCCGGCTACCGCTGGCAGCGTGCCCTTGTACCGGCTGGGCAGGGTGCAGGTGGCGTTGCTCGATGTGGCGGTCTGGGAGCTGCTGCGCGATGTCGAGGTGCTCGACGGGCTGATGCGGGAGCTTCCGGCGGACCGGCCGCGCCGAGCCATGATCCTGCGCGCCCTGGAACGGATGCTGGACGCGATGGATCCCGATGACATCGCCGGGACAGCCCTGGCCGGCCGGTCGAAACTGGCAGGGGTGCTCGCGTCACCGGCTTCGGCCAGTGCGCACCATGTGGTCGCCGTCGGCCACGCACACATCGACTCGGCGTGGCTGTGGCCGGTGCGCGAGACCGTGCGCAAATGCGCACGAACCTTTTCCAATGTGCTGTCACTGATGGACGGGAACCCTGATTTCGTCTTCGCCTGCTCCTCGGCGCAACAATTCGCCTGGATCAAGGAATTCTATCCGACGCTGTTCGAAAGGATTCGCGCCAAGGTGGCTGCGGGGCAATTCGTGCCGGTCGGCGGCATGTGGGTCGAGTCTGACACCAACATGCCCGGCGGCGAGGCCGTGGTGCGGCAGTTCCTGATGGGCAAGCGGTTCTTCCTCGACGAGTTCGGTGTCGACACCGAGGAAGTGTGGCTGCCCGATTCCTTCGGCTACTCCGGCGCGCTCCCCCAAATCGCGGCAGGCGCCGGTGCCCGGTGGTTTCTCACCCAGAAGATTTCCTGGAATCAAACGAACCGGATGCCGCATCACACATTCAGGTGGCAGGGCATCGACGGCACGTCGCTTTTCACCCATTTCCCTCCGGTCGACACCTACAACTCGGACCTGTCGGCGAGCGATCTGGCCCACGCCGAGCGGAACTACGCCGAGCACGGACTCGGGTCGATGTCACTGGTTCCGTTCGGCCACGGCGACGGCGGGGGCGGGCCGACCAGGGAGATGATCGCTCGCGGCCGTCGCGTGCGCTCGTTGGAGGGCTCGCCCACGTTGAGCTTCGGCAGTGCGCGGCAGTTCTTCCTCGACGCCGAGCAGGACTACCCGGATCCGCCGGTCTGGGTAGGGGAGATGTACCTGGAGCTGCATCGCGGCACCTACACGTCGCAGGCACGAACCAAGCGGGGCAACCGCCGCAGCGAGCACCTGCTGCGGGAAGCGGAACTATGGGCGGCGACCGCGGCCGTGCGCACGGGCAGCAAGAAGCCGGGGGACTATCCCTACGACGAGTTCGAACGGCTGTGGCGCATCGTCCTGCTCCAGCAGTTCCACGACATCCTGCCGGGCAGTTCGATCGCGTGGGTGCACCGTGAGGCCGAGCGCAGGTACGCCGAAGTGGCACAGGCGCTGGAACGTCTGATCCAACGCAGCCTCCGCGACCTGGCCGGCCTCAGCGACAACGACGACAACAACCACAACAACCACAACAACCACAACAGCGACGCCGACAACAACGACGCCGACAACAACGACAGCGACGACAACGACAACGACGACAACGACAACGACAACGACAACGAGATCGCATTCAACGCAAGCCCGTTCCCTCGTGACGGTGTGCCCGGCCTGGGTGCCGGACCGTCCGGCCCGGATCCCGCCGCGCCGGAGGTGCGGGTGGTCCAGGACGGCGACGGAACGGCTGGACCGACTCGGGGGCAGACGGGAGGACGGACTGCTGGACTGACGCTGGACAACGGCCTGGTGCGGGTCAGTGTTGATCATCGCGGGCTGCTCACGTCGTTGGTCGATCTCGCTTCCGGGCGGGACGCGGTGCCGCCGGGCGCCGCCGGGAACCTGCTGCAGGTGCACAGGGACATCCCCAACCAGTGGGACGCCTGGGATATCGACCGGCACTATCGGGACACGGTGACCGACCTCGACACCGCGGAATCGGTGAGCCTCATTGGAGCAGCCCCTGGCCACGCCGCGATCGAGGTGAGAAGGACGTTCGGCGAATCGGTGATCGCGCAACGCATCAGCCTGTCGCGCGGGTCTCGCAGTGTCCAGATCATCACCGAGGTGGACTGGCACGAACGGCAGAAGCTGTTGAAGTTGGCATTCCCGGTCGACGTCGCCGCCGACCGGTCAGCGTCGGAAACGCAGTTCGGTCATGTCTTCCGTGCCACGCACACCAACACGTCCTGGGAGGCGGCCAAGTTCGAGGTCTGCGCGCACCGCTGGATCCACGTGGCCGAGCCGGGTTTCGGCGTGGCGATCGCGAACGACGCCACCTACGGGCACGACGTCACCCCGTCTCCGCGTGCCGGGGGAGGTACCTCCACCACGGTCCGACTCTCGCTGCTGCGCGCTCCGCTGTATCCCGATCCGGACGCCGATCAGGGCGCGCACACCTTCGGGGTCTCGGTGACGCCAGGTGCGCAGATCGGCGACGCCGTGCGCGCCGGCTACGAACTCAACCTCCCGATCCGCACCGTTCGAGGATCGCGTGAGGTGCCACCCATCGTCACCGTGTCCCACCCGGCGGTCGTCGTGGAGGCGGTGAAGTTGGCGGAAGACCGTTCCGGTGATGTGATCGTCCGGCTCTACGAATCGCTCGGTCGCCGGCTGTCGGTGACCGTCGACGCCGGCTTCGACGCCGCCGGTGTCACCGTCACCGACCTGCTGGAAAGGCCCCTCGAGCAGGGGCCCCAGCAGCAATCAACCCTGCGGCAATCAGCCCTGCAGCAATCAGCACCGTCCGGATCGGACATCGGGCGGGAAGGCGGGCGGATCGGGCTGAGCATGCGCCCCTTCGAGCTGGTGACCCTTCGCCTTGCCCGGCGAGGCTGAACCGAGAGCGACCGGTGCGGAGCCTTGCCACGGACGGCCGGCGGAGTGCGACGATGCACGGATGTCTGTCGCCCTCACGCTTCTCGCGCTGATCGCGACGGTGACCGCCGTCAGCGCTCTCGCTCGCCGCTTCGAGCTGCCCGCCCCGCTGGTGCTGGTCGTCATCGGGATCGGCGCGTCCTATCTGCCCTTTGTCCATCCGGTGCAGCTCAGCCCGGAACTTGTCCTCATCGGGCTGCTCCCGCCGCTGCTGTACGCCGCCGCGATCCGCACCTCGCTGGTAGACATCACCGCCAATCGGCGGGCAATCGGCTTCCTGGCCGTCGGTCTGGTGATCTTCACGACCTTCACGGTCGGCCTGGTGGCATGGTTGCTGCTGCCCATCCCGTTCGCGGCAGCCGTGGCGTTCGGCGCCGTGGTGGCCCCGCCCGACGCGGTCGCCGCGACGGCCATCGCCCGCCGGATCGGGCTGCCGCGCGGGATCGTCACGGTGCTCGAGGGTGAGTCGCTGCTCAACGACGCGACCGCCTTGGTTGCGCTGCACACCGCCATCGTCGCGGTCGCCGGCACGGTGAGTCTCGGCCGGATCACCCTCGACTTCGTCTGGGCCGCGGCCGGCGGGGTGGCGATCGGCGTCGCGGTGGCGCTGCTCATCGCGTTGATCCGTGGGCACATCAAGGATCCGGTCACCGACACGTCGGTGTCGCTGATGGCCCCGTTCGCCGCGTACCTCGCGGCCGAGGAACTCTCCGCGTCCGGCGTCATCGCGGTCGTCGTCACCGGCCTGATCCTGGGCCACAAGGCGCCGATCATCCAGGACGCCACCTCCCGGTTGAACGAGCGGATCAACTGGGAGACGATCCAGTTCCTGCTGGAGAACAGCGTCTTTCTGCTCATCGGGCTGCAACTCCGGATGATCCTGGACGACATCGCCAACTCGGATCTGTCGCCGTCCACCATCGCGGTGTTCTGCGTCGGTGCCCTCGCGGCCGTCGTGCTGTCCCGGCCGCTCTGGGTGTTTCCGGTGAGCTACCTGCTGGTCAAGCCGACAGATGAACGCGGCCAACGTGTGTCGTGGAAGCGTTCGGCGATCATCTCGTGGGCCGGGATGCGCGGCGTCGTCACCCTGGCCGCGGCCTTCGTGCTGCTGCAGGCGGCCATTCCGTACGCCCAGATCCTCGTGCTCG
Source organism: Nakamurella sp. (assembly GCA_017882715.1). Classification (GTDB taxonomy): domain Bacteria; phylum Actinomycetota; class Actinomycetes; order Mycobacteriales; family Nakamurellaceae; genus Nakamurella. The sequence goes on from JADGOY010000062.1 coordinate 10,392, forward strand.
GCGCCTTCGTCGTCACGGCGGGAACGCTTCTGCTACAGGGCCTCTCGTTGCCCTGGCTGGCCCGCCGGCTGAGAGTGAGGGGTCCTGACGAACGGGAGGACGCGCTCCAGGAGGCAACCGTGCTGCGTTCGGCCGCCACGGCGGGACGGGCGGAGCTGGACCGGATCGTCACCTCGGACGACGACAAGAGCATCGTCGCGATGTTGCAGAGGCGCGGGGAGACCCGGGCCAACGCCGTGTGGGAGCGGTTGGGCAGCGCCGAGGCCGATGAAACACCCAGCGAGCAGTACCGAAGGCTCCGGCTCGCGATGCTCACGGCGGAGCGCAACGAGGTCCTGAAGATCCGGCACGAGGGCACCGTCGACAGCGACGTGCTGGCCGCCGTCATGGACACCCTGGACGTCGAGGAATCGATGATCGACCGCCGATCCGGCCGAGCCGAACCGATCGGCGACCGGACGCTGGTGACGCCGGCCCGGACGGCCGGCGAGTGCGACGACCTCGTGAACGCACCGGAGAGCGCCGTGCCACTCACCCCGGAGGGGTGCGTTGATTGCCTGCGGGAAGGGCTGAAATGGGTGCACCTACGGCTGTGCCTGGAATGTGGCAACGTGGGGTGCTGCGACTCGTCGGTGGGCAACCATGCCACCAAGCACTTCGAGCACAGCCGTCATCCGGTGATGCGGAGCTTCGAGCCCGGCGAGGCGTGGCGTTGGTGCTACGTGCACGAACTGCTGGGCTGATCTGCCCCTGCACGGTCTACGAGCGTCCGGGGGTCACCGCGGCCATCAGCAAGCACAGCACGCGCTCCGTGGGGGCCGTCCTTTGCTCGCCCGGCATCAGTTCGGGCTGTAGCCCGCCCGGGGCAGCTCGACTGCCGGACGGGTGGACAGCTGGCTCACCAGTGCCGCCTCCCGGCGCAGCATCGTCACCTCCACCGCGAGTCGGTCGTCGACGGTCGACGTCGCGAGGAGTTCTTGCTTGTCGGACATCTCGACCAGCATCGCCGCCGCGATCGCATAGGACAGCTCGACCGGATCGGCAGGAAGCTCGGGCGGATCGTCGACGCGCAGGCCCTGCGCGGTGAGCAAAGCTGCTCGGTAGGTGCCGAACATCCGGATCGCCCGCCCGGACAGGGTGATCGCCTTGTCCGTGCTGACATCCGGCAGCAACTCCACCTCGCCCACCATCGGATCGGATGCGTCCGCGTGCACCAGGCGAAAGCGCGACCCGCCGACGGCGATGATGTCGAACCGGCCGTCGTCGTAGGCCTCCACCCGCCGAAGCTCTGCGGTGCAACCGATCTCGTGCAGGGCGGTGACGCCGTCGGTGCCGACCTCACGACCCTGCTTGATCGCCACGACGCCGAATCGGCGCGGCCCGTCGGGCAGCGCCAGCAGATCGCGGACCAGCCGGCGGTACCGATCCTCGAAGATGTGCAGCGGCAACACGACGCCGGGATACAGCACGGTGCCGAGCGGGAACAACGGCAACAAGGTCAGGGCCACGCTGCCAATCTACGGATCGCGGGGAACGCCGACGACGTCACGCGAGCGCTCCACCCGGAGCGGACACTCTTCTCGTTCAGCGGGGAGTCGCCGAGCGGTGCGATGCAGGCGCCGGCTCAGCGACTCGGTCGTCCCTGGGGTGGACCGACGGCCCTGGCCCGCTGCGGACTCGACCCTGCTTGGCGGCGTACATGGCCTGATCGGCCAATCGCAGCGCCTCGGCCGCGTGGTCGCCGGGCATCGCCAGATGCACCCCCACGCTGCCACCGACCGCCACCAGCTCGCCATGGATGCGATGCGGGGGGGCGAGCGCATCTTCGACCCGGCCCGCGAAGGCCGTCAGTTCCCGCCGATCGACCCGCGGGATGATCACCGCGAACTCGTCGCCGCCGAGCCTGGCGATGGTGCCGCCAGATCGCACGATGGCCTTGAGCCGATTGGTGACGTTCAACAGGACCTCGTCGCCCGCGGCATGTCCGAATCTGTCATTGACCGACTTGAAGTCGTCGAGATCGATGTACAGCAAACCGATGTCGGCATTTTGTCGGTGGTCGTTCCGCCCTGCCAGGGCGGTGGCCAACCGGGCGTTGAGCAGGGTGCGGTTCGCCAGACCGGAGAGCGGGTCATGCGAGGCAGCATGAGCGAGCTCCTGCTCGGCCATCTTGCGCCGGGTGATGTTGACGTGCGAGATGATCGCGCCCGGAGCCGGGCCCTGCAGGCTGGTGACGCGCATCATGAACCAGCGCCGCACATCGGGGGAGGGACACGGGTACTCCAATTCCGCCTCGACCGCTGTGCCGGTCAGTACTTCACGGATCTGCGTGGCAACCTCTGCGCCGTCGTCACACCCGGCTTCAGCCGACCTGACGCACACGTCCAGGTAGTTCACGCCCACCCCGGTGGCTTGTTCCGCACCACCGTTGTCCAGGGCGAACATCAACCAGGTGTGGTTGATCGCGATGATCGTCCCGGACGTGTCCAGCACGGCGGTGGCGTCCGGAAGCGAATCGAGCACCGCGGCGGCCAATCCGCCGTCGATCGGCATGGTTCTCGGATGCCGCGCGCCACGTGTCTCGCTCATGGTATGACCAGTGTAGCTACCAAATGTAGTCGTGTCGCTGCGCTGAGCGATATTCGGATCGCCCACTCGGCCCATCGCCGGGCGGAGGCTCTGGACACGACCCGTGACCCCCGCGGCGGGGTTCCGGCAGCTCGGGAGCGATCTCCTTGCCGGGACCAGCGCCGCTCACCTTCTCGCGATGCCCGAGCGGCTGGACGGCCGAGCAGCGACCTGAGGTCCGCAGCGCCGTGCCCGCCGATCCAGCCGAGCGCCGCGCTGGTAGAGCCGAAAGTCCTGACGCCAGGTGAGTTCTCGCCACCCGAGCGGGTGATCCACCGGACCGGTTCATGGCTGCCGGAGGGCTGTCATGGATCGACCGGAATCGTCAAACGAAGGTTGCTCGCCGCGTTGGAGCCGGTCGAACGAGCTCGTCGTATATCTGGTCGCACTGGCGTAGTAACGATCGGACAGCCAGTGAACCGCCGTGTTGTAGTCGTCGGCAACGGGCGGGGCCACGTAGAAGTAGTCATGATTGACGATCATGTGCACTTTCCGGCCGATGGCCGCCAGCCGCCGGGCAACCTCGGCCCGGATCGCCTCGACGTCTTCGCTGGTGACCAGCGACATGCCCTCCATGTTCAGGAAGAACATGTTTCGTTCGGGGTCGAAGGCGAAGCGCGACTCCAGCGGGATGGCCAGCAATTCATCTTTCAGGCCCATCAGTCCATGGGCGAAGATTCGCGCGTCCATCAGGGCCGGTACACCGCGGATGATGGGCTCGAATCCGAGGTGGCCGAGGACGTCCTTCTCCAGATCCACCCCGGGTGCTATCTCGGTCAGCTCCAGGCCGTCCTGGGTGAGCAAGAACACACACCGCTGCGTGACATACAGCACGGGTTTTCCAGCTGCGGCCGCATACACGCCGCTGAAGGTGCGCTGCTCCACCTCGTCGAGGAACTTCGCCGATGCCGGTCCGGCGGCGACCACCAGCCGGCCATCCCGCACCCGATCGCGACCGGGCACGACGAAGGTCCCGACGAACACCAGCTGCCGCGCGCTCTGACTGATGTTGACGAACCCGCCGCAACCCGGCATTTTCGACCCGAACCTGCTGACATTCACGTTGCCCAGGCGGTCCGCTTGAGCCATGCCCAGGAATGCGATGTCCAGGCCGCCGCCGTCGTAGAAGTCGAACTGGGACGGCTGATCCAGGATGGCATGTGCGTTCACGGCCGAGCCGAAATCGAGGCCGCCGGTTGGCATACCGCCCATCACACCGGGTTCGGCGGTCAGTGTGACGTAGTCCAGGATGTCCTCTTCCGCCGCCACGTTCGCCACGCCTTCGGGCATACCGATACCCAGATTCACCACGCCGTCGGGTCGAAGCTCCATGGCCGCCCGGCGAGCGATGACCTTCCGCTCGGTCAATGCCAGCGGCGGAATGGTGTTCCGGACTCGACGCAGCTCCCCGCTGAGCGAGGGCGAATAAAGGGTTCCCATCGTCTGCCAATGGTGCTCCGGCTGCGACAGGACCACGCAGTCGACCAGGACGCCAGGAATCTTGACTTCCCGTGAGCTCAGGCTGCCGGTATCGGAGACCCGCTCCACCTGCACGATCACCGAACCGCCCGCGTTGTGGACAGCGGTGGCCACGGCCAGCGCCTCCAGGGTCAACGCCTCGCGCTCCATGGTGATGTTGCCTTCGGGATCCGCGGTCGTGCCGCGCAGGAAGGCCACATCGAGCGGCAATGCCTTGTAGAAGAGGAACTCCTCGCCGCCCAGTGTGATCACCTCGACGAGATCCTCGTTGGTCCGTTCGTTGACCTTCCCGCCGCCGTGCCGCGGGTCGACGAAGGTCCCCAGCCCGATCCGGGTCAGCAGGCCTGGCTTGCCAGCGGCGGTGTCCCGAAAGAGCTGTGAAATGATGCCCTGCGGCAGGTTATGTGCCTCGATCCTGTTATCCGCGGCCAACTTTCCCAGCTCGGGCGACACACCCCAGAAGCCACCGACGACCCGCTTCAGCAGTCCTTCGTGGGCCAACCGGTCGAGCCCACGCCCTTCTCTGTTCCCCGCGGCAACCGTGAACACCAGCGTGAGGTCGCGGGGGGACCCGGAATTCAAGAATCGCCGTTCCAACGCGAGGGTCAGCTCCTCGGGAAAGCACTGACCGATGAAACCTTCGACCATCAGGCAGTCGCCATCGCGGATCAGCCTGATCGCGTCGGCGGCACTGACGACCTTGTCCCGCACACGTGCGCTCGGCGGCGGGTCTGGGGAAATGAGCATGGGTTCCCTTCCTACCGCGAGCATAGGTTGTCCGGCGCGTGTCGCCGGGCTTCGGCTGGAGCCCGACGATCAGCCCGCGGATCCAGCCCGTCGCCGATGCCAGCCCGTCGCCGATGCCAGCCCGGTGTCGTCACCGTGCGTGTTTAGTCGCATACTGGCAACGGGGATGGTCGGCGCCGGTCGGGGCACCGGCGCAACAGCCACGCAACGGGAAATCGCGACTGATCCAGGCGGGGAGCGGATGACGGAGACGGGATATTTGGTCGCTGGCCGTTACCACGTTGCGGACATGATCGCGGTGGGCGGCATGTCCGAGGTGCACCGTGGCCGTGACCTGCGGCTGGGTCGGGAAGTCGCGGTGAAGGTGCTGCGCGCCGATCTGGCGCGTGATCCCTCGTTCCAGGCGCGGTTCCGCCGGGAGGCGCAGAACGCCGCGTCGTTGAACCATCCGACGATCGTGGCGGTATACGACACCGGTGAGACGGCCTCCGAGAGCGGTCCGTTGCCCTACATCGTGATGGAGTACGTCGACGGCGACTCATTGCGGGACGTGCTCGAGCGGGACGGACCGCTGCCGCCCCGGCGGGCGATGGAGATCGTCGCCGAGGTGTGTGCGGCGCTGGACTTCTCGCATCGGCACGGGATCGTGCATCGGGACATCAGGCCGGCGAACATCATGGTGAATCGGGCCGGCGGGGTGAAGGTGATGGACTTCGGCGTCGCCCGGGCGGTGGCCGACGGTGAATCACCGATGAGGGGGGTATCTGCGATGTCGGCGGGGGTCGGCCCGGCGCAGTATCTGTCGCCCGAGCAGGCCCGGGGTGAATCCGTGGACGCCCGATCGGATGTGTACGCGACCGGCTGCGTCCTGTACGAGCTGTTGACCGGGCGGCCGCCGTTCACCGGTGATTCTCCGGTAGCGATCGCCTACCAGCATGTGCGGGAGGCTCCGCGGCCGCCGAGCGAACTGCAGCCGGGGTTGCCCAAGGAACTCGACGCGATCGTGCTGAAGGCCTTGACCAAGAACCCGCTGAACCGTTACCAGACGACCGCGGAGATGCGCTCTGACCTGGTACGGGCGTTGTCCGGGCAGGTGGTACAGGCCATGCAGCCGGACCCCCTGACCGCCGACGAGCAGCGAACGGAGCTGATGCGCGCGGCTCCATTGGCACCGCGCGTCAACGGGTCCCCGCCGCTGCTGGCACCTCCGGTGCTGGCACCTCCGGTGCGGTCCGCGCCGCTGCGGGACCCCGATCCGGACGATGCCAGCCGGCCCGGGCGGGTGGTGGGGTTCGTCGGCATCGCGGCGCTGTGCGTGGCCTTGCTGATCGGGGCGGTTTGGCTGACCCTGCGGGTGATCAGCGCGCCGCCGCCGGCGGCGCTGGTCGCGGTGCCGGACCTGTCCGGGATGTCGCTGGAGGAGGCCACCGCCAAACTTCGGGACAGCCGGTTGACCCTGGGCACGGTGACGCCCGTCGAGTCCAGCGACACGAACAAGGACAAGGTCGTCCACCAGCGTCCGTCCAGCCAGACCCAGGTCGCCCAGGATTCGCCGGTCAATCTGGAGATCGGCAAGGGGATTCCCCTGGCCATCGTGCCGGACGTGGTGGGTGACACGCGCGAGGCCGCTCAGCAGGCGCTGGCCGGTGCCCAGCTGCAGTACCGGGAGGTCCTCCAACCGTCCTCCGACGCCGACAAGGGCAAGGCGCTCACCGAAGACCCGGTCGCCCTGACCCAGGTCGCACCGAACAGCACGGTCACCGTCAACATCGGAACCGGGCTCACGATCGTGACCGTCCCCGACGGACTCGTCGGACAGACCCTGGACCAGGCAACCGCGACACTTCAGGCCGCGAATCTCACAGCCATCCCACAGGAAGCCGACGGCGTCGAACCGGCCAACCAGGTCATCGGCATCGATCAACAAGCGGGCCAGCCATTGCCGGCCAGTAGCCCGGTGACCTTGAGGTATTCCAACAACAGCATGATGACGATGCCCGACCTGCAGAACCGGTCCCAGGATCAGGCTGTTGCGGCCCTGCAGGCCCAGGGATGGGTCGGCGATGCCGGCAGCCTCGTCGTCACCGAACAACCCGCCCCCCGAGGCTCGATCGGTAGCGTCCAGTCGCAGAATCCCGCGGCCGGATCGGCCGTCAAGAAGACCGGCACGGCGGTCAGCGTCGCCGTGGGGGCCCGCCGGGTCACCGTGCCGAACGTCGTCGGGAAGACCCAACGACAAGCGGCCACCCTGCTCGCCCAGGCCGGCGCGACCAACGTCACGTTCACCAGCGCGGGCTCACCACCGTCAGGGCAGGCCGGCCGCGTGCAGGGTCAGTCCGTGGGCGCCAATACGGCCATCGGGCCAGACACCCCCATCACCGTCGCGGTCTATTCAGGCTGACCCCCGGACGGCCGGCTGCCGTCGTCGACGATCCCGACGTCTGCCCCGACGGCAAGGGGTAGCGTCGCCCGAGCCGGAACAGTCGTCGTGCAGGGGAGCAGCAGCGTGGACAGCTCAGGAGTTCTGATCGACGGGTTTGACCGGATTCAGCAGGGCGTGCATCGCGTCCTGGACCGCCTGGACCCGGCCGCGGCCGCGTTTCGCGTCGACGAGCAGGCGAATTCGATCGCCTGGTTGGTCTGGCATCTCACCCGGGTCCAGGACGATCATCTCGCCGACGCGATGAAGGCCGAGCAGGTCTGGTCGTCCGGAGCGTGGGTCGAGCAGTTCGGCCTGCCGTTCGACGCCTCCGCGACCGGCTACGGGCAGCACTCCGAAGACGTGGCCGCCGTGCGGGTACCGGTGGAACTGTTGCTCGGGTACCACGACGCGGTACACGCTCGGAGCGTCGACTATCTCCGGACGCTCACGGCGCAGGACCTCGACCGCGTCGTCGACACCCGATGGGATCCGCCGGTGACCCTCGCGGTGCGATTGGTCAGTGTCATCGCGGACGACCTGCAGCATGTCGGGCAAGCGGCCTTCGTCCGCGGCGTCGCCGAACGCAGCTGACGACTACACCGGCAGCGCAGCTGACGACGAGGCCCCCGGGGCCTCACGCGCACATTTACCCCGGAATGTCGCGGCGGCCGTCCCCACGGGGGGCGACGCCCTCGCCCACCCGTGGCCCGTGAGGACAGCGATCCTGTGGGGACGGGTATCTCCCCGTCCCCACGGGGCCTGTACATTCTCCGCCTGGACGGTAGCGTTTGAGGATCGGACTCGGGCCCTACCCGGTGAGGCGTTCCGGTGATGTGTGCGACCTTGGGCAACCAGTCCGATCGATCGGGTGTCAGCGATACCGGCTCCGGTTTCTGGGTACTCCACACCTGTCCAGAGCCCTCAGGTGACGCTGATCGAAGGAGTGAGCGGTAGTGCGGGGTGTCATCGCGTGCCGGGTCGGGTCCGCGAGCGCGCCGACCAGCCACGACCCACCCTGGGGTGTTCCGGGCAGGGATGCCGGTGACTGACGTCGGAGAGCTGATCGCTGGCCGGTACCGTCTGGTCGACCGGATCGCGGTGGGCGGGATGGGTGTGGTTTGGGAGGGGTGGGACGAGCTGTTGGCGCGCCGGGTCGCGGTCAAGCAGGTCCTGACCCAGCCCGGGCTGAGCGAGGCCGATGCCCTGCTGGCTCGCACCCGGGTGATCCGGGAGGCGCGGATCACCGCGCGCCTGCACCACCCACATGCCGTGACCATTTACGACGTCGTCGACGACGGCGACTACCCGTGCCTGATCATGCAGTTCGTGCCCTCCAGCAGCCTGACCGGGCTGCTCCGCGAGCGCGGGACGCTGCCGCCCGCGCAGGTGGGCAGGATCGGAGCCGACCTCGCTTCCGCCCTGCAGGCTGCCCACGAGGTCGGCATCGTGCACCGCGACGTCAAGCCCGGCAACGTCCTGATCACCGATGACGGCTCCGCGAAGCTCACCGATTTCGGCATTTCCCACGCCGCCGGCGACGTCACGCTGACCTCGACCGGGATGGTGTCGGGAACGCCCGCGTACCTCGCGCCCGAGGTGGCGCGCGGCGGGGCGTCCGGTTTTCCCGCCGATGTGTTCTCCCTCGGCGCGACGCTGTACGCCTCGCTGGAGGGGACGCCGCCATTTGGCCTCGACCCCAACCCGATGGCGGTCCTGCACCGGGTCGCCTCCGGGCAGATGATCCCACCGCAGCGTTCCGGGCCGCTGACCCCGCTGCTGCTGCGGATGATGGCGCCGCAGCCCGCCGACCGGCCGACCATGTCCGAGGTATCGGCCACGCTGGCCCTGGCCGATGCCCCGACCCCTGTCCGCGCAACACCGGTGGAGAACCTCTCGGCGCAGACGGTGCCGGTATCCCGGTCCGAACTGACGGCCGCGGAATCCAGCACCGCCGAACCCCGCGCTCTCTCGGAGCTGATGGCCGCGCCGCACACCAGGTCAATGGAACCCGTCGACTCACCGGGCCGGCGACGCCCGACAGGCGCCGTGGTTGCCGTCGTTGGGGTTGTCCTGGCGGCGGCGCTGACGGCCGGGTTCCTCCTGTTCACCGGCGGCGATGGTGGTCAGGGCTCGGTCGCCGCCACCTCGGTGCAGGACCAGGGCGCCGTGGCTGCACGGCAGGTACCCCAGAGCCCTTCGCCGAGCTCGGATTCGGGTCAGACCCAGGCGTCTGGCGAAGGGTCGCAGGGGTCGGAGTCCGCTGCGGCGAGCGGGTCCGAGCCGCCGGCCGGACTCGCCGCCACCGTGAGCGGCGGGTCCGAGCCGCCGGCCGGACTCGCCGCCACCGTGAGCGACTACTACACGCTGATGCCGGGCAACACCGACGCGGGCTGGGCGCGGTTGACGCCGAGCTTCCAATCCGGCACCGCGCGGGACCGCGAGTACTACAACTCGTTCTGGGGTGGTGTGGAACGGGTCGTCGCCACTGACGTCACCGGTATTCCGCCGGACTCCGTCCAGGCCACCATCACCTACTACTTCACCGACGGCCGGGTGTCGGTGGAGCGCACCGCGTACCGGCTCGTGCGGGACGGTGGCGTGCTCAAGATCGACAGCTCGTCGGTGCTGAGCAGCCAGACGGGATGAGCAAGGATCCGAGCCGCGCGGGCGA
>JADGOY010000203.1 GCA_017882715.1 Nakamurella sp.
TACATCCTGGGCAAGGACGAGGGCGGGCGGCACACGCCGTTCTTCAACAACTACCGCCCGCAGTTTTTCTTCCGCACCACTGACGTCACCGGTGTGGTGAACCTCCCCGAGGGCACCGAGATGGTCATGCCGGGCGATACCACCGAGATGACCGTTCAACTGATCCAGCCGATCGCCATCGAGGAGGGCCTCCGTTTCGCCATCCGCGAGGGCGGCCGCACCGTGGGCGCCGGTTCGGTCACCAAGATCATCAAGTGAGCTGACGCAGGCCGGTGGTCTGCTGACGCGCCGCCCGGGGCCCGCCGCGATTCCGTCGCGGCGGGGCCCTTCGGTGTTTGGGGGTCTACGCGTGGAGGCTCGCCGTTTGGGGGTCGGCCGTGGGGTTCGGCCGTGGTGGTTTCGGCGTGGTGGTCTCGGCCGTCGAACGTGCCGTGCTCGGGGTGCTGGTGCTTTGCTCTTGCTGCTGCAGGGGAAACGCGCGGGCGCTGTGAGCATCGTGCGCTCGCGGGCTCCGTGGTGGGCGGGGTACCGACGTGGCAGTGGGCCTTGGTCTGGCGCGGTGCGCAGCGCGCGGCAGGCGTCCTGCAGGCATCCCGGGATGGATCGTCCGTCATTGTCCGTTCCGACTGGGCCCGCGCATTTGTTCCCATGTCCGATTTCTGTCCACATTGGCTCAACGGTGCTCGCCTGCCAGCACGCACGTCTCCATTCTCGTTCCATGACGACCAGCCTCCCGCCCGACCGCCCGCGGCTGATTCTCCGAGCGGGCGCTCTGGCCGCGGGTTACAACGACGACGAGATCAGGCGTTTGCGCCGCAACGGCCAGTGGACCTCGGCGGTCCGAGGTGCGTACTTCGAGACGTCGGCCCTGCCGAGGCTGACCGCCGCGGACCGGCATCGCCTGCTGGTCGAAACCCTGGTGCCGCGTTTGGCCGGCGAGCCTGTGGTGAGCCACTTGTCGGCCGCGGTGCTGCATGGTCTACCGCTCTGGAGGACCCATCTCAGCGAGGTACATGTCACCCGTAGCCCGCCGGTCAACGCCCATCGCGGGTCCAGGGTGCACAGTCACATGTCGGTGCTCGAACCGGACGACGTCGTCGTGCTGAGGCACCGGCTCGTCACCTCGCCCACGCGGACAGTGGTCGACGTCGCCAGAATCGTCCCGTTCGAGCAGGGAGTGGTCATCGCCGACGCGGCTCTGCGTATGGGCCTGACCACGCTCGAACAGCTTGGCGAGCAAGTGAAGCGCTGCCGCCGTATGCCCGGCGCGCGTGCCGCCGGTCGGGTGATCGCATTCGCAGACGGCCGCAGTGAGAGCGTGGGGGAATCCCGCAGCCGAGTGATGTTGCACCATGGGGGATTACCGGCACCGGAATTGCAGATGACGGTGTCCGACGCGGATGGCGCGTTCTTGGGACGGGCCGACTTCGGCTACCGACGTCGAAAGGTGCTGGGCGAATTCGACGGAAAGGTCAAATACAAAGGCGCGTTCCGTGCCGAGGACCTGGGCGACACGGTGTTCCGCGAAAAGCAGCGGGAAGACGCCCTGCGAGGTGCGGGATGGGCTGTGGTGCGCTGGATCTGGGCGGATCTGGACGATCCGACGGCGGTCGTTTACCGGCTCCGGCGCGCTCTCGGTCGGGCCGATTGACTGTGCTGGTTGTTCCTTTCGCCGTCACGTCCCGTCACGACGGATCGGCACGCCTTCGGCTTGAACCCGGAATCCCGACTCACAATCGCGGGTGCCGTGATCAAACCCGCGCCCTGATGTTCAGGTTTCGAACCCTTCGAGGCGCTGGATCCGCTGGTCGGCTGCTGCTCCCACAACGCGCACGGTGCTCGCACCGCAGGGTGAGAATCGTGCTCGGGTGCTGTCGAGGGCTCCGTGTGCCCGCGGTCGTGAGGTACGGGTTCCCCGGTGGTGGGCTCCGGGTGCCCCCGGTCGTGGGGGTCCGGCTGCCCAGGTGAAATGCGCCCCGAGAGTTGGAGCAGCAACAGTTGCTCGCCGGACCAATCCCAGCCTCGCCGACAGTGACAACCCCCGGTTGACCGACGGGCACGAGCTGGGACCGTCTGACCGACGTGTTGATTACGCGTGAGGTGCTGTGTCCCATTCATCCGACTCCAACGGGCCTCTGGGGTTACGCACAGGTAGGCCATCGAGGGTCCGCTCAGGGTTGCAAGGACCGCAACTCCGAGGTGGACATGAACAGGATGCGTCGACTGTTGACGAGACGACCGTGGATCACCGTGCTGATCGTCGTGGTGCTCGCGGCGGGGCTGGCCGGCAGAGTCTGGTGGTTCGCCGACCGGAATGCGAACGCGACAGCGGCAGCCTCGGGTCCGATTCAATCGGCTGGTCGCCGCCTCAGTGGGACGATCAAGAAAAACATCTCCACCACCGGCACCTTGACACCGGCGGATCAAGAACCAGTGAATTTCGCCGCGACCGGCACCGTCACCGCCGTCGACGTGAGCGTCGGTCAGACCGGGACGCGGCGGCCGGGGAGGTGACGGGAGGAACGGACTCAGCCGCGCCGGCGGAATACGGCCAGCCGCCTTCGGCAGATCGCGGCGGCCTCCCCAGGGGTGATCGAGGTGCAGAGCACGACTAGAGCCAGACGACCGTCACCTACACCGACTCGACGGCGATTGCCCAGACCAAGACCGTGGACCTGAGCGCGGTGACCGTGGGTGCGTGCGTGCTGGCGGCGGCCGGCGGGCAGTCCGGGGGCACGGGGGGCGCGGGTGGATCCGGACTGACGGCGCCGTCCGGTTCGGCGCCGTCCGCTTCGGCTTCAGCACCGGCGGCCGCGGCACCCGGTTCTTCTGGCGCGGCCCCGACGGCCCCGACAAGCCTGACCGCCGCGACGCTGCTGGTCAGTCAGCCGGTCAGCGGTTCGTGCGCCGGTCTGTTCGGCGGCGGGTTGGGCGGCCCGGGTGGTGCCGGTGCGAACGGCGGGTCACCCAGCGGCGCCGCATCGGGCCGGGCAGCGCCGACCGGCCAGGTGCCCTCTGGCTCCGGTCAAGCGCCGACCGGCGGTCAGGGACAGAGCCGCGCAGGCGGATTTCGGCTTCGGCCAGCGCGCCGTCGGAACCGTCACGTCGGTCGGGACGGATTCCATGGTGATCTCGCCGATCGCCTTCCCGAACGGCGCAGGGCGGGCGGCACGACGACGTCCGGCTCCAGCACGGATGCGTCGGGGTCGACCGGCTCGCCGGTGACTGTGACGGTCACCGCCGACACCGTCTGCATCCAGACGGGTCCTGCGGACGCGAGTGCGTTGCGGGTCGGGCTGTGCGCGTCCGTCACCGGCCCCGGGGACGACAAGGGCGCGGTTGCGGCCACGGCCATCGGCCTGAGCGAGGCGGGCTCGCAGGGCTGTACCACCGGATTCGGCCGACGCGGCCAGGGGGGACAGGCCGGACAGGGCAGCGAGAGCGGGACGACGACCAGCAATGGGTGAGCACTCAGCACCGACGGTGCCGCCGGTCCCGGTCAACGGCTCACCTGGCGTCCAGGCGCGCGCCCGCCGCCGTCGGCGTCGGCGACTGACCGTTGGGCTCGCCGCGCTCGTTGCGCTCGGCCTTGCGGGGACCGGGTTCGCGATGGCCAGAACCAGTGACACCGTGGCGACCTACCGGACCGCGACAGCGGGCGCCGGCTCGGTCGAACAGATCGTTCGTTCGGTCGGAACTGTCAGCTCGGTGGCCAAGGTCGCCGCGTCCTTCGCGGTCGCCGGGACGGTCGCGACCGTCCCGGTCAAGATCGGTGATCGAGTGACCGCCGGGCAGACCATCGCCACCATCGACACCGCGGCGTTGGACAATGCGGTCGATGCCGCCAACAGCGCTGTGTCGAAGGCGCAGGACACGCTAGCCAAGGATCAGGCCGGCCAGACGTCGACGCCATCCTCCGACGCGGCGTCGCCGTCAGACACGGCCTCCGATTCGTCCGACGGCGGCGATTCGTCGTCCGGCACCGATTCGTCGTCCGGCACCGATTCGTCCGGCAGTGACTCCTCCGACAATGCCGACACCGCAACGGATTCCGACAACTTCACGGCCTCTGGTCTGCGGTCCGGTGGGTCCGCGCTCAACGTCCGGCCGGTTGCCGCAGCAGCGCCGTCGAGTGGTACCGACGCCGCGTCCCTGATTGCCGCGGTCACCGCGGCTCAGCAGAACGTGATCGCCCAGCAGCAACTGGTCGACACCCTGATCAGTTCCACCGACGCCGACATCGACGCCGAAAAAACGGTGTGCGGTGCAGTTCTGACCTCCGGCGGGGACGGTTCGACGGGTCAGAGCACGGTGACGCAGACCGAGACCCAAACGCAAACCGAGACCCAAACGCAAACCGAGACTCAAACGCAGACAGAGACTCAAACGCAGACCGAAACGGAAACCAGTACCGCGACGACCACTGTCATCGCGCCTGCGCCGAGTAGCTCGGAGAGTTCCTCGACCACGACGACTTCGGCGAACATGGACGACGCAGCGACGATCACGACCCACGCCGGGTTCAGACAGCACGCCATCGCCACCACTGCGGCGATCGTGCAGGCTGCGTTCCGGCTCGCCGACGACGCGCTGGACCCGGCGACCGCGGCCACCCCGACACCGGACCCGGGAACGACCTCCGGCGGCGACACGAGCAGCGCCGAGGCGCTGACCGCATGCCAGGTGGCGCTCGGTCGGGTCATCGATGACCAGGGCAAGGTCGCGCAGGCCCAATCCGACCAGCAGAGGCTCGAAAATGCGCTGAACGACGCGGTGGATGCGTTGGCCGCCGCGCGACAGGGATCTCAGGGCGGGGCGGCGGGGGAGCGGGTCTTCGGCCGGCGGCTCCGCACCCGGCACGAGTACGGAGGGCTCCCCCGGGCACCACTGCTGCCCTGTCGGTGCTGGACAAGATCAAGACCGGTCAGCCGGCTGCGGTCACGGTTGACGGCGTGGACACCCCACTGACGGGGACGGTTGCGGTCATCGGCCCGCTGAAGAGTTCGGCCAGCACCAGCACCAACCCCTCGTACCGGGTCGTCGTCACGCTCGACGCGACCGACACCACGCTGTTCAACGGGGCCGGTGCCTCCGTGTCCATCACGGTCGGCCAGGTCGACGGGGTGCTCACCGTGCCGAGTTCGGCGATCCGGACGGTCGGATCGCAGAGCAGCGTCGAGGTGCTGGCCGGTGGGGTCGCCACCACCGCCCCCGCCACCACCGCCCCCGTCACCATCGGGGCGGTCGGCAACGATGTGACGCAGATCCTCACCGGGATCACCGCGGGGCAGCAGGTCGTCATCGCCGATCTGACGGCTGCCCGGCCGACCTCCACGTCGACCGCCCGGTCGGCCGCGCCGGGCGCGGTCATCATCGGCGGACTCGGCGGGACGGGTACGGGCGGATCGGTGGCGTTGGCGGCGCGGGTGCCCGCGGTGGGGCGGGCGGGGCGGTGCCTCCTGGCGGATGAGTAGGCGAGACCGAGGCTGACGGACGGTGCGCGCAGGTCGGTCAGGGAGTGCCAGTCGTTGGCACGCCAGGTCCGCAAGGGGTGGCGAGTAGCGCCCTGAGCGGTGTCCGGCGCGCACACCATCGGTCGGACCCTGATTTGAAGTAGCCCCCCGACATGAGGCATACTTCTCGGGTTGCCCTCAGCGGGGTTGCGCTCTTGCGCGGCCCAGATCAGGTCGGCATGACGCGGGTATGGTCGGTCGAAGTTGATCTCCAGCCGGTGTTGCGGCGGCCGCGAAACCAGCAGTTATCCGAGCACCACCGACCATGTTGCGCTCACCACGAGCGTGACCGGTCCACCAGCATTCGCCAGATTCCGGGGCGGATGCCCGCAGTCAGGGCGCGACACACCCGACCGCGTGGACCGGTGATCCCGGACAGATGAACAGTGGCGGCGGACCTGGTCCGTCCGGCTCAGACGCGCGTGCGCCGAGCCGTGGGTGCGCGCGAGCGCGTCAGCGCGACCAGTAGTGCCCGCAGGACCAGCAAAACGACGAGCAGCACCACAGATGCACGACAGGAGCGGCAGCAGCCGCGACGAGCGAGAGGGACGGCAAGCGTGGCGGGACAAAAGATCCGCATCCGGCTGAAGGCCTACGACCACGAGGCGATCGATGCGTCAGCACGCAAGATCGTCGAGACGGTGACCCGCACGGGCGCCCGGGTTGTCGGCCCCGTGCCGTTGCCCACTGAGAAGAACGTGTACTGCGTCATCCGCTCGCCCCACAAGTACAAGGATTCGCGCGAGCACTTCGAGATGCGCACGCACAAGCGGCTGATCGACATCCTCGACCCGACGCCCAAGACGGTTGACGCGCTCATGCGCATCGACCTGCCGGCGTCCGTGGACGTCAACATCCAGTAATCGACCCTCGACGGGCCCGGCGAGCGACGATGTCGATCACGCCGGTCCAGGCAGGGCCACCAGCTGCACACGTCTGCACAGGAGATGGGTACTTCCAACATGGCACACACGATCAAGGGAATCCTGGGCCACAAGCTCGGGATGACCCAG
>JADGOY010000063.1 GCA_017882715.1 Nakamurella sp.
GCCTCCGCTGGGTTGACCGGCAGCCGGCGGGCCGCGAGGAGATCAAGGTGGTGGGCGAGGCCGGCGAGGGCGACGAGGCCGTGCGGCGATCCGCCGCACCGCGACCTGACGTCCTCCTGATGGATCCGCGCATGCCCGTGCTCGACCTGATCGCGGCGACCCGACGGCTGCGGGCCGAACAGCCCGAGGTTGGGGTACGCGCTGACCACCGTCGACGACGAGGATGTGTTCGCGGCCCTCCGCGCGGGCGCGGCCCGTCATGACCTTCGGCACCCGGCGAGAACTCGGCGCACTCGCGTCATTTCTGCATGCGCACCTCACTCCGCCCCGGCCAAACCGTCACCAACCACCCCAGCACCGGTCGCAAGATCAGCTGGCGCTCCGTCCGGCATTGCCTCGAGATGGTCGCCGCAATGCTCGTCGGCATGATGCTGCTGGGCCGGCTGTGGACCCTGATCTGGCCGGGGCTGCCCGCACGCGCTGACGTGGACGCCATGGTCATGGCCACGAACATGGCGATCGGCATGGCCGCATGGATGCGGATTCGGCGCCATTCCTGGATCAGCATCGCCGAAATGTCCGCCGCGATGTACCTGCCAACGGGGCCGCGTCGCCGTGGCCAGGCCATCGGCACCCGACGGCCGACCAGAGATGGTCATCCAGTGCGAATTCCGGCTTCATCCGCGCCATCCTCGCCGAAGGCTACATCCGCTCGCTAGCATCCATGTGGCGACGGCGCACCGACCGTGCGTCGCGCTGTTCCGGGCGACGGCGTGGAGTCGATCCGATTTACGCCCCAGCCCCCGCGTTCGATCTTGGAGTGCCCGCCATGTCCCAGCCCGTCCCGGACCCGACCCGTTGGCTCACCGATCTGATGAAGGCCCAGAAGACGGTGCTGTGGCCGGGCGGCGACATCGCCGACACGAAGGCTGCCGCTGCCGCTGCCGCTGCGCCATGGACGCAGGCCGTCGCCGCGTTCACGACTTGGCAGCTCGACAGCATCAATCAGATGACGAAGCCGTGGACCGCGGCGTGGCCCGCATTCGCCGCCCCGGGCGCGGCCGCGGGAACAGCCGCGAAACCCATCGCCGACCGCCGTTTCGCCGATGATGCCTGGACCAAGGACCCCCGGTACGAGGCATTGGCGAAGATCTATCTGGCGCAGACCGACCTGCTGCGCAGGGCGCTCGACGCCTCGCCGCTGGATGAGCGCAGCAAGGCACAGTGGGGCTTCGCGCTGCGCCAGGTCGCCGACGCGTTGAGCCCCGCTAACACGCTGGCCACCAACCCCGAAGCGTTGCAGCTGGCGATGGAGACGGGCGGCGCGAGCCTGGTCGAGGGTATGCGACTGTTCACCGAGGACCTGGCGAAGGGCCGGATCTCGATGACGGACGACAAGGCCTTCGAGGTCGGCGTCAACATCTGCACCACTCCTGGCAGCGTGGTCTACCAGAACGAGCTGATCCAGCTGATCCAGTACACCCCGACCACCACCGAAGTCTACGAGCGGCCGCTGGTGATCGTGCCCCCCTGCATCAACAAGTACTACATCCTCGACCTGCAGCCGGCGAATTCCTTCGTCGCTCACGCGGTGGCCGAAGGTCACACCGTGTTCCTGGTCTCGTGGCGTAATGCAAGTGCCGGCCAAGGCAAGCTCACCTGGGACGACTACCTCGAGCATGGCGTGATGCGGGCCATCGAGGTGGCCCTGCAGATCACCGGGGCCGACAAGGCGAACACGCTCGGCTTCTGTGTCGGCGGCACCCTGCTGGCCAGCGCCCTTGCGGTGTTGTCGGCGCGCGGCGACAACCCCGTAGCCAGCATGACGCTGCTGACCACCATG
Source organism: Nakamurella sp. (assembly GCA_017882715.1). Lineage (GTDB taxonomy): Bacteria > Actinomycetota > Actinomycetes > Mycobacteriales > Nakamurellaceae > Nakamurella. The sequence goes on from JADGOY010000063.1 coordinate 1,844, forward strand.
CTCGATTTCTCCGAAACCGGCGAGATCGGCCTGCTCGTCACCAAGGAGGGGGTGGCCGCGCGGGAGAAGGCGATCGGCAAGGGCGGCCTGCTCAAGGGCAGCGAACTGGCACAGGTGTTCGCCTCATTGCGGGCCAACGACCTGATCTGGCCGTACGTCGTCAAGGGTTACCTCAAGGGCCAGGCCCCGCCCGCGTTCGACCTGCTGTACTGGAACAGCGACGACACCAACCTGCCGGGACCGATGTTCTGCTGGTACGTCCGCAACACCTACCTGGAGAACAAGCTGCGCGAGCCGGGCGGGACAGTGCAGCTGGGCCAGCCGGTGGATCTTGGCAGGATCGAGGTGCCGAGTTTCGTCTACGCCTCCAAAGAAGATCACATCGTGCCCTGGAAGACGGCGTACGCAAGCACCCAACTCGTCAGGGGCGACACCACCTTCGTACTGGGTGCCAGCGGGCACATCGCCGGGGTGATCAACCCTCCGGCGAAGAGGAAGCGCAATTACTGGGTGCACACCGATCAGGCCCCGCTCGACGCCGACGCCGAGCGCTGGTTCGAGGGCGCCGAGAGCGTGCCCGGCAGCTGGTGGCCGCGGTGGAAAGAGTGGCTCGCCGGGTTCAGCGGCACACAGGTGAACGCGCGCGAAAACCTCGGCAACGCCGAGTTCGCGCCCATCGAGGAGGCCCCCGGGGCGTACGTCAAGGAGAAGGCCGCCTGACGCACCGGGCCGTCCGCCGGCAAGCAGGCAGGCAGGCGGAGGCAGCTTTCGCATCACAAACGGGGTCGGGGAAGCGGGCTGCCGACGGCGGGGTGGTCGGCACCCGGTCTCGGGGCGCGACCGAGAAAACGCAGGTAACGCCCGAGAAACCGCAGGTCACGGCTGTTGGGCGGGCCCGACGGCGAATTCGGGAGGATGATGTCACCGTATGTGACGGGGACGTTTCTCAGCGCAACCGCGGCATCACCGGACCGCGCCGCTGAGCGACATGCAGCAGCACGGACGTGGGGGAGGTCCCGATGCCTGACGGAGCGAGCACGACAACCAAGGGGGAACCGGCCGCGGACGGCGCCGCGGGCGTGCATCGCACCGATGCGGGCACCGGTCAGCGCCGCTGCGGAGTCGCCCCGAACCCGGCGGGCAGTCCCCCGGCCGGTTCGTCCGCGCCGACTCCGAACCAGCCTGCCCCCCGCTCGATGTGGGTACTGGTCGCGCTGATCCTGGTCGCCACCGTGGCGAACCTGAACCTGTCCGTCGCCAACGTCGCGCTGCCGGACATCGGCAAGGCGTTCGACGCGAGCCAGACCGCCCTGAACCTGGTGTCCGTCGGATATTCGCTCGGCCTGGCGGCCTCGGTGCTGTACTTCGGGGCCGTCGGCGACCGGTACGGGCGCAAGCTGATGCTGATCCTCGGCATGAGCCTGACGATCCCCGCCTGTCTGCTCGCCGGATACGCACCATCGATCGAGGTGCTCTTCCTGGCCCGACTGTTGGGTGGACTCGCGGCCGGGATGGCCTTCCCGACCACCCTGGCGCTGATCACCGCCTTGTGGAAAGGGCCGGCCCGCACCAAGGCCATCGCGCTCTGGTCGGCGACCGGTGGTGCCATCGCGGCGCTCGGTTCGCTGCTCTCCGGATGGCTGCTGGATCATTTCGCCTGGGGTTCGGTCTTCCTGGTCACGGTGCCGCTGGCGGTGGTCGCGCTGATCATGGCGATCGTTCTGGTGCCCGCCCATGTCAACGAGACCAGCGATGCGGTGGACAATCTCGGCGGCATTGTGTCGATCGTGCTGGTCGCCTCCTTCGTGCTGTCGATCAACTTCGCGCCGGTCCCCGGTGGAGGCCGGCTCGCGTTGATCCTGGGAGCAATCGCACTGCTGGCCCTCGTCCTGTTCGTCCTGCGGCAGTTGCGTGCCCCATCGCCACTGTTCGACCTGCACGTCGCGTCCCGCCGCATCTTCTGGGTCGCCGCGTGTGCCGGAATCATCGTCTTCGGCACGCTGATGGCCGCCATCTTCATCGGTCAACAATTCCTGCAGAACGTCCTGGGCTATTCCCCGTTGGAATCCGGTGCGGCCATGGTGCCCGCGGCCGTGGCGATGGTGATCGTCGCACCATATTCCGCGAAGTTGGTGGAATCGAGGGGCTCACGGTTCACCTTGCTGCTGGGCTACTCGTTCTGCGTTCTCGGATTGTTGGTCGCGCTGGTGTTCTGGAAGGAGGACATACCCTTCTGGCCGATAGTGGTGACGTTCGTGTGCGTCGGCATCGGGGTCGGCTTCGCCGGCACCCCCGCGTCGCATTCGCTGACAGGGTCGGTACCTGTCTCCCGTGCCGGTATGGCATCGGGAACGGCCGACCTGCAGCGGGACCTCGGCGGCGCGGTGATGCAGTCGATGTTGGGAGCGCTGCTGACCGCCGGGTACGCGTCGGCCTTCGCGTCCATCATCTCGGCGACACCGGGTTCCGACCAGGTCAGCGACGCCGCGCGCGCTCAATTGCAGAAGTCGTTCGGCAGCGCCGCAGATATCGCGCAGCGGTATCCGGCGTATGCGAATGCGGTCATCTCGGCGGCCAAGACGTCTTTTCTGCATGGAGACAAACTCGCCTACGCCGCAGGCTTGTTCGTGGTGGTGATCGGTGCTGCCATCGTGTTCTTCCTCTTCCCCCGGAAAGATCGGGAGCATGAATTGTTGGCGGAGTATCTTGCCGAGGACTCCCGGACGCATCCGGCGTAGTTGCCCTGTCGTTCGGCGAGCCGGGTGCGCCGGTCGAGGCCCGGATCCTTCGGCCACCGCCCGCGCGGGGAGCAACGGCCGAACCCCCGACGCGACGCGCGATTCGCGGGCGGAACCTGTCGTAGCTCGGTGGCAGGATCAGGGTCATGCCTCCTCGCCGACGCGCCGCAGCAGGCCCGGTCCCCATCGACGTCGACACGCTGAGATCGGCGCTGGCCGCCGGGAAGATCGTCAGGGTCGGCATTTCCCGGTCGGCGCAGTTTCCGGAGGGCGCGATCGGCCGGGTCAGAGGAATCGGCTACCCGGCAACCGACGGGGAAGAGTTCATCCAGGTCGAGGTCAACCTCAACGGCACCAAGGACGTGCTGCCGTTCACTCCTGCGGATCTGACGCCCGCCACCCGATCCCGACGTTCCGCAGGTGCCGACGGCCCAGCGCCCGGCGCTCGCGTGGCACCCGGCAATCCCGCGGCTTTCGGCCCGTCCTCGACACCGACAGGCAGGTCCCCGCGTGCTTCGCACCCGTCAGGCGATGCAGGTCGGCCACCGACCCCTCCCGGTCCTAGCCAGGCTCCACACACGCCCGCTGAATCAGCGGATATCGACCAGCTCACCCTGGACGGTTCCGGCGGGTCCTCGGCAACCGCTACCGGAGCTTCGGGCACCCCACGAAGCCCGGCCACCGATGCGCGCGGCAGGCGCCCGCGGCGGGGGCAGCCGGTAGCGATCTCCATCAGCACGTCCGACAGCGAGCCGCCGCAATGGCGGGTCGAGGCGCGGGTCGGTTCCCGGGTGGCGGTGAGGCCGACCCCGGTGCAGGCGGCTCGGGTGTGGGAGCTCGTCAGGCTGTTGGACAACGAGCTGCTGACGACAACGGTGGGCGCAATCCTGGAGGAACACCGGCGGACCACCCAGGCACGTGCAGACGCGCTGGCGGCGCAACTGGAAGCTGTTCGCGCGGAACTGGATTCACTGCCGCCGCGGCAGGGGTAGACGCCTGAGACGGTTCCGGCGACTTTCGGGGTGGCTCACCCTCGGTCACATCCGAAGTCAGCTTGGGCTCTGGTCAGCGCCGAACTCGATATCCCGGAGCGGATACAGCGCCCGGCTGTTTCCGCTCAGCACCCTTTCGGCGATCGCGCGCGCGTCTCCAGCCGCGACGGCCCCGCCGCCGACCCAGTCATCCAGGATGGCGTCCAGCCCAAGCCGGAACCCCATAGCCCCGACCAGGAAGAACTCCGCGAGACCGTAGGCGTCGGAGGAGTAGTGCAGCTTGCCGAACGGCGCCAGTTCCATCACTTCTCGCATCAGGTTGCCCGCCGATGCCCCGAGATGCCCTACAGCCAGCCCGATGTCGACATGAACACCCGGGTAGACCGCGGCGAGGTACGCCGCCTCCCGGTGGTACGGGTAGCAGTGCAGCAGGACGATCGGGGCACCGTCGACCTGCTGGGCCGACCGGATCAGCCCGGTGAGCAATATCGGGTTTGCCCGGTGCAGGTCGAGATCCGTGTCCCCGAAGCCGGTGTGCAGCTGAACCGGCCTTCGCTTGCCCCGGAACGGCTTTCGGCTCAACGCGGTCCAGATGATGAAGCGCAGGATCACCGGGTCGGTCAGTCTCGTCTCGACGCGCTGCCATTCCCTCACCGCGCCGACCACGACGTCCCTCGTCGGCGGCTCCCCCGCGATGTCGAAACCGAACCGGTACGCCAGGACCGACTTGAAGGCGACGACGTCCGGGCCTGCGGCGTCCAGGGCAGCCTCGAACCGCTCGGGGAATTCCGTGGCAGTGACTTCGTCACGCAGCGATTCCGCGACGGTTTCAAGCCGCAGCACCTCGTATGCCGGCGCCCCGGCCAGCGCGGCCAGTTCGTGTGGCGTGGCCAGATCGTCACCGAAGCCGGTGTCCACCAGCATCGCCTGCAGACTCGCGGCACCGATCAGCCGACGGTTCGTTTCAGCGAAACCCAGCTCACGTCGGCGCTGCAGGTACTCCTTGGCAGGGGCATGAGTGGGCAGGTCGAGCACCGGCGCGCACCAACGACGGATGGCCAGCCCGACCGGCGAATCCATCGGAGACCACCCAGGCCCTGGGGGAAGGCGGCGCTCGGCGGTGAGCGACTCGAACTCGGCGTCGGCGAGATCCTGGCTCAGCACGCCGTGGCAGTGAGCGTCCAGCAGTCGGTGGTCGGGCGAGGGAAATCTGAACTTCATCGTGTCGTGTCCTCCGGCGCCGGCCTGTTGACGGTCGTCCTGCCTCGGCGGGCGCCGCGCCCGTCGAGGCAGGACATTGCGTGGTCATCCCGACCCCGGGGGCCGTGGCATCCGCCAACTGCTCCTGGGCCTTCGCCAGATCCTCCTCTGTTGGATCACCGTCCTGCGTCCGGGTGAGCCACCCATAACCGGCGAAATCGATCTCGACCACCGAGGCCTCCGCCCGTTCCGGCGGATCATGAAACTGCGCATCCACGGTCGCTCGTCACCGGGGATGGTCCGAGTGCACCCCCGACCAGTTCTGGCAAATTGGGCCGCGGATTTGTCAAGGTGAGAATCGAGAGTCTCACAATGACAACGTCCTGTTGGTGGTGTGAAGGCCTGGCTCGCTCGCGCCACAGAGCCTCGCACGGACAGCGGGCCGATGCGCCTGTTCGGTGCCCGGCTCGAGCCGCCAGATCATGCAGCCCTCCGTCGTGCGGGCGAGACGATGCCCGAGTACATCCCGCGCATTTCGGATGTGTGACCCGCATCTGCTTGACAAGTCCGCGCCGTGGGCGTTGTCTCAGTGGTGCTGGACCCAACAGCCGGCTGGGACCGATGCCGCCGCCCAACAGGCCGCGACATCGTGACAATGTCTGCCGCCCAGACTCCACCCGGTCACGCACCCGCAGACCTTGGAGTGAGTCGATCCCACTCGGCACCATCGCGCGCCGCCGCCCGTCGCTGCGAGGATGGCCGCTCAGCGCGGGACCCACACAGCCCGATTGGTGCTCGACCGCCCAGCCGGGCCGGGCGGTTCATCAGGGCAGCGCAAGGAGGAAGACGTGACATCGTTGTCGGCCCCCGCGAGGCGCGCATCTGCGGTGAATCTCCTGACGCAGCCCCGGACCGCCGCTGCCCCGGACCGCCCGGCCCGGTCCGGGTGGCAACGACAGGCTGCCTGCGGAGACCTGGACGGCGCGTGGTTCTTCCCCGCCGATCGGGAACCCGCCGATGTCCGAGCTGCCAGGACCGCCCGGGCAAAGTCCGTCTGCGCGCTGTGCCCGGTGGTCTCCGACTGCCTGGCCTACGCGCTGAGTGTCAGGGAACCCTTCGGCATCTGGGGCGGACTGACCGAAGCAGAACGCGCGGCGGCGCTCAGAGCCAGGTCGCGCGCGCGATCACCCCAGCGGGGCCACCCCGTGAGGGTCTCGCTGTCCCCAGACGGCACATGACAGCAACCCAGACACGGCCGGAGACCGATCGGATGACCGCGACGACAAGTCGAGCCGATTCTCCCGAGCCGGAGATCACCGACAACGACACCGACCACCCGCAACGGCCCGGGGTACCCGCCACCCGGGCAGGCCGATGCGAATGCTGCAGCGCTCCTTACCCCGCCGGCGCTCTCGTCGTCTGGGACTCGGTCGGCTTGGTGCTGATCGCACATCGAAGCGCCAGCAGTCGTCGATGAGCGCTGCGTTCACCGCCTCTCGTCTGCGCCGCCGCCTGCGCTTGAACCCGTGCGCCGCCCGGGCGTGAATGCTCGCACGGCCCACCCTTGAATGCTCGCCCAACCCGGCGGGGACGGGGCGATTCGGGGGCGATGGTCGCGTGCGCTCTTTGGCGCGGAGTGACCGCCGCCCCGTCCACCAAGTCGAGCCGGCGAGCCACACCTCACGCGGGTGCCCGCCAGGTCACGCTGCCGTTCCGTGGTGGGACAAGCCGACTGTTCCGGCTCTGTCCGGCTCTGCCCCCGAGAGGAAAGGGATCGGGAACGGCGGTGGGAATGATCGCCACAGCAGAATAGGCGAATGTGGCTCCGTACTGGTCGGTGACGATGATGCGGTCATCGGAGCGACGGACGACGATCACCGTGCGGGGGCGTTCACCGTCGACCGGGCGCCACAGGTCACCCGGGCTCAGATGCCAGACGTGGTGCAAGGTAGGGGTGTAGCCGCGGACTGGTGGGACGGAATTCAGGTGTTTCAGAACGGTCGTGGCGTTGGCCAAAGTCGCTGACACGGCGGGTTCCCCTTTCCGTGTTCGGTCGCCCCGATGGTCTCCACTGTTGGAAACCGGCCCGACCGGCGGCCTTTCGCTGACGGCCGTGCCGGGGCTCGTGGATACAGGTGTGGCGTTCAGTGCTGCCCAGAACTGAGCGCCCTTCCGGGTTGTCGCGAAGGTGAGGGCGCGAAAGGAGCCGGACCGGTGCCTGGGGCTGACGTGAGGGCCTTCCTTTTGGGCAGGAACAGATGACCGCGGCGGCCACACGAGAAGTGGGTGGGGTGCAACCGCGTCAGGTTCCCGCCGGAAGAAATGCCGGAAAATACTGGGGGCGGAGGTGATTCCTCACGGTGTCACGGCGCTGGGCGGCGACACCGTACCCACGCGGCTGTCGGATCAGTGACCCCACACAACACCCATGCCATTGAACTGTCAAGCATCGCGTGTTGACCACAGGAAACGCGTGTTGACCCCAGGAAAACCGTCGCCCCGGCGAGGCTGGCGCCGAAGGCTCGCCGGGTCGCGCTGCACACAGATCGCGGCTGTTGCGCACGAGCGTTTGCGGTCATCGGTCATCGAGAATCACCGGGCAGCAAGTAAGTCCGCCGCCGACCCAGGAATCGATCGGATTCTCACCTCGTGAAAGGGCGCTGCGCGCCCAAGGCCAACCTTCGTGGCGGCGCGGAATTGTCCCGAGCTGCGGATCGAGATCACCCTCGATTATCAACGGCGGCCGGTCGGCCGTGTGTTGCTCTGCTTTGTCCGTAGAGCCGCGCCGCGCTCGACCCCGGTGAGCTGCCCATCGACCAATCCGACCTCCACATCGCCCTGCTGATCGGTGCGCAGCACGGTCGCGACGCCGTGGCGGGCAAGCGCGTCCAGCAGTCTGGGACTGGGTTGGCCGTAGTCGTTGTCGGCTCCAACCCCGATGACAGCGACGGCCGGCGAGACAGCATCGACAAAACGGTCCAGGATCTTCGCCGAGCCGTGGTGCGGCACCTTCAGGATGTCCGCCGCGAGATCGGCGCCGGCATTGAGCAGCGCCTGCTGCGCCTCCGGCTCGATGTCGCCGGTCATCAGGATTCGCTCGCCGGAATGCTCGGCCATCATCACCACGGAGTCGTTGTTCGGATCGGAATCCGTTCCATGGAAGCTCCTGTCCGGCCCTAGGATGGTCAGAGTCAGTTCCGCGGTCACCCATCTGGTGCCGATCTGCGGCTCGACGACGGGTATTCCGCGAGACGCCGCCGATCTGGTGACGTTCGCCCACTCTCGGTCCGGTTCACGTCCAGGTCCGACGACGATCGCACCGACGCTGCGACCCTCCAGCACTCCGGGCAATCCGTCGACGTGGTCGGCATGCAGGTGGGTGAGCACCAACAACGGGATGGTCGCCACTCCCAGCCGGTCCAGGCAACCGTCGACCAGACCCGGGTCCGGACCGGTATCGACCACAACCGCAGCGCCGGGTTCGCCGGTCGACAGCACCATCGCATCTCCCTGCCCGACCTCGCAGGCGGTCAGCAGCCACCCGGCGGCCGGCCATCCGGGGGCAACGATCTGGTAGGGCACCAGAACTGTCGCGGCGGCCACCAGCGCGGTTGCGAGTAATGCCCGAAATCGTTTGTGCCGCAGCAGGTACAGCATGGCCACGGCCAGGCCGACGAGCGCGAGAACGCCCACCGAGGTGGCCGGCCAGGGCAGGGTCGCCGCGGGCCATCGCGCGAGAGTGTGGGCAACGCCGGCGATCCAGTCGAGGAACGGCGCGCCGGCGTGCGCGAACAACCCGGCCGCGTCCGGCCACCAGGGCCCTGTCAGCGCGCCCAGCACCCCGATGACCAGGGCGGGCGCGACCACCGGAGCGACAAGGAGGTTCGCCAGCACACCGACCACCGAGATCGACCCGCTGATCGCGACGATGATCGGCATTGTGACGACCTGTGCGGCGATCGGTACCACCAGCAGATCCGCCCAGCCCCGCGGTACGCCCCGCTGCTGCAGCGCGGTCGACCACGCCGGAGCCAGCAGGATCAGCCCCGCAGTGGCGAGCACGGACAGCGTGAATCCGGCGCTGACCGCCAGCCCCGGATCGACGAACAGCAGCACGATGGTCGCGGCAGCCAACGCGGGAACGCAACTGCGGGTGCGTCCGGTCAGCAGGGCCAGCAGCGCGATCCCACCCATCACGGCCGCTCGGAGCACCGAGGGCTGCGGACCGACCAGCACCACCAGGCCGACCAGCGTCGCGGCCCCACCCGCCGCCGCAAACCGGGGACCGATCCGACGCAGCACCACGATGGTGATGCCGCACAACACGGCGAAATGGGACCCCGACACCGCGAGCAGGTGCGCGATCCCGGTCGCTTTCGCGTCGGCGTTCAGCTGGTCGGAAATCCCGCTCGTGTCACCGACCACCAACCCCGGCAGAAGCCCCGCCGCATCGCCGTCCAGCCGAGCGGCAGTGGCCGACAGCGCGTTGCGGATGGAGTGAGCCTCCCCGAACCACCACGGCGCCGGGGCGATGATCTCCGGAGGGCTGCGGGCCGCGATGGTTGGTCCCGGCGCGGAACCGATCGTGTCCACACCCAGTCGACCCGACACTCTCAACAGCTCGCCCGGTGTCACCGTCGCCCACTGGCTCCCCTGCCCGAAGACAGTGGCGCTGGTCTGCGACGTCCACTGCTCGCCGGCAACCTGGGCGTCCGCCACCCCCACCGTGACCCGCCACCTGGCCACCGACTGCCCTGAGCGGCCGCCGTTGTCGGGTGCGGCGAATCCGGAGTCCACCTGGGTGGGAAATCCGGTCACGCTGACGATGAGGTTGCTCCATGAGCGGCTCTCGGACGCAGTCGTCAACGGGTCGTTGGCCCGTTGCGAGGTTTCCAGCGCGGACACGGTGAGTCCGGCGCCGAGGCAGGCCACCGCAGCCGCCGCGCCGAACACCCAGCTGGAGGTGATCCGTTCCTTCGGCTCGGCCTCGCGCCCAGCATTCGCCGCCCGGACCGTGCTGCTGACGCGGGGCAGTGTCACGTGCGACACCGCCAGGCGGGACACCGTGAGGTGCACTCGTGTCCGGTTCCGCATCGCCAGGTGCGCTGGTGTCCGGTTCGGCATCGCCGGATTCGATCGAGTCAGGTGGGCGATGGTCCCGAGCGTCGCGATGGCAGGTGCGATAGCCGCCATCCACCAGGCACTCTGGATGCTCGTCAGACCGATCAGGCACCCCACCCACACGGCGATCGCCGGCGGAACGAGACGCAGATCGACCGGCGGCGGAGATTCCTCCTCACTCCAGCGCCGGCTCACCGGGTCTGCCTCGAACTCATGACACGGTCACCAGCGCGGAAATCTGCGCGTATCGGGCAGGTCCTATTCCGCTGATCTCCTGCAATTGTTCGATGGAGCTGAACCGACCGTTTTGCTGCCGCCACGCCAGGATGTTCTGCGCCATCACGGGTCCGACACCGGGCAGCGAATCGAGCGCGGCCTCATCCGCGGTGTTCAGATCAACCAGTTGCGAGGACGACGGCGTCGCGGCCGCACCCGGCTTGCCCACAATGCCCGCCGATCCGGCGGCGTTGGACGCTCCCGAGACCGCGCTACCTGTGCCGGATGCCGCCCCGATGACGACCGAGTCACCGTCGGCGAGCTTGGCCGCCAGATTCAGGCCCGTGAGATCCGCCTCGGCACTCGCGCCACCGGCCGCTGCGATGGCGTCGGTTACCCGAGCATCTCGGGGCAGCGTGACGATTCCGGGCTGCGCCACGAGACCAGTGACCGAGACGACGATCTCGGTCGACGGGACAGATGCCGAAGCGGACGGAGCCGGGGCGCCGGTGCCCGTCGGGGCTGCGCCGGCCGTCGGGGATCCGACCGTGCTCGCCGAGAGCTCTGGCGGACTGTTGGCGCCCGAGGCGGGCGCCAACGTCACGCTCTCGACTGGTCGCGGCTCCGGCCGATCGCGCCATACCCCGATCGCCGTGGCGACGGCCGCCAGTGCAGCAACCAACAGAAGCACGAGCGCACCCCGGCGACCGGGATCAACCCTGGCATCCCGCATCGCCTCCGGGACCCATAGCTCGGCCAGCCGGCCCCACGGTCGGTTGCGGAGCCGCTTGGCGCGGATCTCAGCCTGCGCAGCTTCCTCGGAGTCGTGATTGTCGTCCTCGTCGTCAGCCTCCCCCTCGGATTCGACTTCACCCATTGATATTCCGCGTTCATCGGGAATGTCATCGGTCGCGAGACTTCGTTCGTGACCGTCGCCGTCATCTATCTCGGAAAACCCACGGTCATCGACTTCGGGATTGTCCAACGCTTGCCATTCGAGGGTCGGCGGATCGTCGGGCACCCACCCACCGGAGACGGCTACCGTTCGGGCGCGATCGACGCTGTCATCTTCTGCGGAGACGCTGTCATCTTCTGCGGAGATTCGTCGGCCATCGGGGTCTTCGGCGTCGGATCGGTGACGATACCGGCCACCCGCCCCGTGGAGCATGGGGGCGGTCCCATCCACCTCGACCGCGCTCATCATCGCCGCGGGTGGGATCCAACGCGGACTACTCGAGGCGTGGCTGCGCTCAGCCGTCGAATCGCGGTCCCAGGACCCCACCCCACCCGGCCGGTTCTGACCGCCGGCATCGTCTGTTCGGGCGAATTCGCTCGTGTTCCGCTCCGCATCGGCGCCCGCCCGCAAGATCGCGAGGCGTCGCATCGGATCCGGTCGAGGGCGCATGCACCGACGCTAGAAGCAGGCCACGCTTTCGGGTCGGGGCTGCGTCGTGCTGTGGATGAAAAACGGACATGGGAACAACTCGGCGGGACCAGTGGCGTCCGGTGTTTCCGAGTCGATCGGACAAGACTCATCGTCTCGACGCGGGCGACATCCCGCCAACCCAGTTGGCGGCCTACCACGTCCCCACAAGGCGCGGCACCTCCGCTGATCTCTCAAACCCATGAGCCTCCGAACGTGGCGAGGGTCCCTTGGATGCCCAGCGGACCGACTGCGCTACGTCCCCGCGACCTCGTCCTCGCCCCGCGGCAGCACGACCCCGCCCAGACCGGTGTTGTAGGAATGCAGCCGCCAGGCCCCCGCGTACCGGTGCAGGATGACCCAGTGGCAGTTGCCGACGCCGATCAGCGTCGACCAGGTGTCGTCCGGTAGCGCCAGCAGGCACCCGGTGAGCCCGACGATCAGGCCGCCGTGCGACACCAGCAGCGCTCGCTGCGCCGATCCGGAGTCCAGCTCGTCGACGACTTCTTTGGCCCGCTGGGCCACCTGCCAGCGTGACTCCCCTTCGGGCGGCGCGGCGTGCGCGGACGTCGTCCGCCAGCGATCCCACTCACCCGGCCATCTCGCGACCACGTCGTCCCGCGTCAGGCCCTCCCACAGACCCATCGACGTCTCTCGCAGCCGCTCGTCCGTCGGCACGGGAAGGTCGGTGAGAACGGCAACAGCGGAAGCGGTTTCGCGTGCCCGCAGCAGGTCGGAGGACACCATGACCGACGGCACGAGGGCGGCCACCGACGGCGCGGCCTCGATCGCCTCACGGCGCCCCGTCGGGTTCAGGGCGATGTCCCGGTGGCCCTGCAAGCGCTGGCGGAGGTTCCAGTCGGTCTGGCCGTGTCGCAGCAGGATGAGGTGCTCGAGCGTCACCGGTCGACGTGATCCCGAACCAGGGTGGCGCGGTCGGCGCGATCAGCGCTGTCACCGGAGGCTGCGACCCCGTCAACGGCATCCGCGCCGGCTTCGACGGCAGCCCCGCCATCCCGAGCGACCGGCTGACCGCCCAATCCGGTCGTCGAGTAGTCGGTCCCCTGAGCCGTATCCACGAAAGGAATCGACGGGCAGTCCTTCCACAGCCGGTCGAGGGCATAGAACACCCGCTCCTCGGAATGTTGCACGTGAACCACGACGTCCAAATAGTCGAGCAGCACCCACCGCCCGTCCCGCTCACCCTCGCGGCGCGTCGGTTTCACCCCCGCCTCTCGCATCTTCTCCTCGACGGCGTCCACGATGGCGCCGACCTGGCGCTCGTTGGTGCCGGTGACGATGACGAAGACGTCGGTGATCGCCAGCCGGTCCGAGACATCCACCAGCAGGATGTCTTTCGCTTGCTTGTCGGCGGCGGCCTGGGCGGCCACCCTGGCCATGGCCAGGGCGCCATCGGTTGCGGTCATGAATCTCCTTGATACAGGCGGTGTTTGGCGATGTATTGAACGACCCCGTCGGGCACCAGGTACCAGACCGGTGCGCCCGAGCGGACCCGGACCCGGCAATCGGTCGACGAGATCGCCAGCGCCGGAACCTCGATCAGGGTGACCGAGCCGTCGGGCAACTGCGGATCCTTCAGGTGGTACCCCGGGCGGGTGACCCCGATGAAGTGCGCGAGATCGAAAAGCTGTTCGACGTCCTTCCATTCCATGATGGCGGCCAGCGCGTCCGCGCCGGTGATGAAGAACCATTCGGCGTCCGGATCGGATCGCCGCAGATCGGCCAGGGTGTCCCGGGTGTAGGTCGGGCCCGGCCTGTCGATGTCGACCCGCGACACGGTGAATCGGGGATTCGCCGCGGTCGCGATGACCGTCATGAGGTAGCGGTGCTCCGCCGGGCTCTCCCCGCTCTTCCGGTAGGGCTGGCCGGTGGGCACGAAGATCACCTCGTCGAGAGTGAACCGATCTGCCACCTCGGACGCCGCGACCAGGTGGCCATGGTGAATCGGGTCGAAAGTTCCACCCATCACGCCGATCCGCCGCGCCGAACCCACCGAACCCGCCGACTCCGGTCCGCTGATCACCACCACCGTCCGGTCGCCCGGAGCCCAGAAACGTTCACGATGAGGCCCGCACCTGGCCGGTCCCGGTGACGACGTACTTCGTGCTGGTCAGCTCCGCCAGACCCATCGGGCCCCGGGCATGCAGCTTCTGGGTGGAAATGCCGATCTCCGCGCCGAATCCGAATTCCCCGCCGTCGGTGAATGCGGTCGATGCATTCACCATGACCGCGGCCGCGTCGACCCTGGCGACGAAGTCCCGTGCCGCCTCGATCGAGGAGGTGACGATCGCCTCGGTGTGCCCCGTGCCGTGCTCGTTGATGTGCGCGATCGCCGCGTCGACGTCGGGCACCACCGCGGCCGCGATATCGAGCGACAGGTACTCGGTGTCGAAATCCTCGTCGGTGGCCGCGACCACCCGATCGGCGTCACCGGCCAACCCGGCCACCCGGGTATCCGCGTGCACCGTGACGCCGGCGTCCCGCAACGCCGCGATCGCCGCCGGGACGAATTCCGCGGCAATGGCCTCGTGCACCAGCAGCGTCTCGGCGGCGTTGCACACCGACGGCCGGCGAGCCTTGGAGTTGATCAGGATGCTCAGCGCCATGGCCCGGTCCGCGCTGGCGTCGACGTAGACATGGCAGTTGCCCACCCCCGTCTCGATCACCGGCACGGTCGATCCGTTGACCACGGCCTGGATGAGACCGGCGCCGCCGCGCGGGATGATCACATCGACCAGCCCGCGTGCCGTCATCAGGTGCTTCACCGACTCTCTGTCGGTGCCAGGCACCAGCTGCACGGCGTCGACCGGCAGACCGGCGCCGACCGCTGCTTGCGCCAGGATGTCCACCAGCACACGGTTGGATTCGTGTGCCGAGGCCGAGCCACGCAGCAACGCCGCGTTGCCCGACTTGAGGGCGATCCCTGTGGCGTCGACCGTGACGTTCGGCCGGGCCTCGTAGATGATCGCCACCACGCCTATGGGCACCCGCACCTGGCTCAGCTGCAAGCCGTTCGGCAGCACCGATCCGCGGACCACCGTGCCGACCGGATCCGGCAGCCGTGCAAGGTCACGGAGCCCCGCCGCCATCGCCTCGACCCGGGAACCGTTGAGCCGCAACCGATCCACCAACGAATCAGGGGTACCGGAGTCCTGCGCCGCCTGCACGTCGCGGGCGTTGGCCTCGAGGATCTCGGCGCGGCGGTCGAGCAGCGCGGCGGCCATCGCGGTCAGCGCAGCGTCCTTCACCGACCTGGACAGCACCCCGAGAGCGGCGGCCGCCACCTTGGCTCGCCGAGCCGATTCCAGCACTTCTTCACGACCGGCCGACGTGCCGGCAACTTCCGATTGAGCCCGGCCGCCGGTAGCAGGCTCTGCCGGCTGGGCCGACGACTGCCGCTCGGTGACCCGCGGTGAATCCTGGTCGATCACGTGCATGCTCAGGCTCCTTCGAGGCTGTGGTTCGTCACCGATGCGGTCCGATTGCCGGCTCCGCCGCCGCACCGGACATCGACGGTACCGCGACCAGATCGTCGGCGTGCACGACGGGATGACGCAGGTCGTCGGGCAGCTCGGGCAGCGACCGGCCGATGATGCCGGGCATCTCGGCTGCGTCATGGCCGACGAATCCGCGGGCCACGATCCGGCCGTCGGGTGCCAGCAGATCGACCACGTCACCGGATTCGAAATCACCGTACACACCGGTGATCCCGGCCGGCAGCAGAGACTTTCGCCGTTGTGTCACGGCCAGCACGGCGCCATGATCCAGGGTCAGCGAGCCGGACGACGAGGCGGCGTGTCGCAGCCAGAACAGCCGCGCGCTGGTGCGCCGGGTGGCCGGCGCGAACGCGGTGCCGACGGTCGGTCCGGCTTGATCGTCCGCGACCGTTGTCACTGTGAGAGCGGCGACCGCGTCGGCGGCCGAGGCCAGCAGCACCGGGATGCCCGCTCCGGTGGCGGTGGTGGCGGAGGTCAGCTTGGACTCCATCCCGCCGGCGCCGACGTCGGTGGCCGACGCGGAGATGGCGATCCCGGCCAGTTCCGCCGCGTCCAGCACCTCACGGACCGGGGTGGATGTGGCGTGCCGCGGGTCGCCGGTGTACAGCGCGTCGACGTCCGACAGCAGGATGAGCGCGCCGGCCCCGACCAGGTGCGCCACCAGCGCGGCCAACCGGTCGTTGTCGCCGAACCGGATTTCTGCGGTGGCTACCGTGTCGTTCTCGTTGACCACTGGCACCACACCGAACGACAGCAGCTTGCCGAACGTGCGCTGCGCGTTCCGGTAATGCGCCCGGCGCACCACATCGTCGCTGGTCAGCAGCACCTGACCGACCCGAAGGTGGTGCCGGCCGAACGAGGTCGCGTAACGCTGCGCGAGCAGTTGCTGGCCCACCGAGGCAGCGGCCTGCTGGGTGGCCAGGTCGCGCGGGCGGCGGCGCAGGCCCAGCGGGGCGAGCCCGGCGGCGATGGCCCCGGAGGACACCAGCACCACCTGCGAACCCGCCGCCACCCGGCCGGCCACCGCGTCCACCAGCGCGTCCAACCGGGCCGGATCCAGCCCGCCGGCGGACGTCGTCAGCGACGAGGACCCGACCTTGACGACGATGATCCGCGCGCGCCCGACGGCCAGCCGGGTGGCTGAGAGCGGGGTGCCTGGCGTGGGGCCGCCGGAGAGCGGCGCCACCGGGGCGTTCACGACCGGAAGTCCTCGTCGGACGATCCGTCTGCGAGGTCGATGTCGTCGGCCAGGCCGTATCCCTCGAGCCCCTCGACCTCCAGCCCGCGACGCAGCCGATGCATCGCCTTGCGCTCCGTTGCCCGGACCCGCTCGGACTGCTCCAGCCGAAGATCGGTTCCTCGCCCGGTCGGCACGACGTCGACACCGGCCAGCGTGGTGGGTTCCCAATCGAACGTGACGCCGGCGATCGTCACCGGCGCACCGGGTCGCGCGCCGTGCACGGCGAGTTGCGCCTCCACACCCAGCCGGGCGAGCCGATCGGCCAGGTAGCCGACGGCCTCGTCGTTGGTGAAGTCGGTCTGCCTGATCCACCGTTCGGGCCGCAGGCCGTGCACCACGAACCCGCCGTCCACCTCGGGGTCGGACACGACCTGGAACTGTTCGGAGTCAACAGCTTTCGGCCGCACGATGATCGGCGGGGCGGGTGACGCGGGACGCGCGGCGCGGTCGGCGGCAACGAGTTCGGCCAGCGCGAAACGCAGTTCCGCCAAGCCCTCGTGGGTGGCCGCCGACACCGCGTACACCGGGTAGCCGGCGGCCAGCAGGTCCGGCCGGACGAACTCGGCCAACTCCCGTGCCTGTGGCACGTCGATCTTGTTCAGCACCACCAGCCGCGGCCGATCGGCCAGATCGGCCGACAGCGAAGGCGTGTACTGGGCCAGCTCGTACTCGAGCGCCTCGATGTCTGACAAGGGGTCTCGGCCGGTTTCGAAGGTCGCGCAGTCGACCACATGAATCAGCACGGCGCAGCGTTCGATGTGTCTGAGGAACTCCAGCCCGAGGCCCTTGCCCTGGCTGGCGCCCGGAATCAGCCCGGGCACGTCGGCGATGGTGAAGACCTCGGACCCGGCGGTGACGACGCCCAGGTTCGGCTCCAGCGTGGTGAACGGGTAATCGGCGATCTTGGGCCGGGCCGCCGACAGCACCGAGACCAGCGAGGACTTGCCTGCGCTCGGGAAGCCGACCAGCCCGGCGTCGGCGACCGACTTGAGCTCCAGCACCACGTCGGCGGCGTCGCCGGGTTCGCCGAGTAGGGCGAAGCCGGGGGCCTTGCGGGCGCGGGAGGCCAGTGCGGCGTTGCCGAGTCCACCGCGACCTCCGTGCGCAGCGATGTACCGAGCGCCCGCCCCGACGAGGTCGGCAAGCACGACACCGTCCGTGGACAGCACCATCGTGCCCGACGGGACCCGGAGTTCCAGGCCCTCGCCGTTCCCGCCGTCCTTGTCGTCACCCTGGCCGGGCCTACCGTTGCCGGCCTTGGCGTGCGGGCGGAAATGGAAATCCAGCAGGGTGTGCACGTTCGAGTCGACGACGAGCGTCACATCGCCGCCGTTACCGCCGTTGCCGCCGTCCGGTCCGCCGAGCGGCTTGAACTTCTCCCGGTGCACCGAGGCGCAGCCGTGACCACCGTCACCGGCATGCAGATGCAGAACGGCGCGGTCCACGAACCTCGCCATGTGCCGGTCCTATCTACGTCGGTCGACCGGTGACCTGTCGGT
The DNA here is from genome assembly GCA_017882715.1 of Nakamurella sp. GTDB lineage: Bacteria > Actinomycetota > Actinomycetes > Mycobacteriales > Nakamurellaceae > Nakamurella. Next base: position 19,791 of record JADGOY010000063.1, read on the forward strand.
CATCGGGTGAGTATCGGTCCCGCTCAAGGACTCTCGAGCCCGACATTTCCATCGGGGGCGGAGAGCGGGGTGCTCCAGACGCCGCGAGGGGCGGTCCCGGAGTGTTCGGGCCCGCCCCTCGCAGGGAAAGTGGTGTCTTTCTCGTCAGGGTCAGGCTCCGACCGGCGCCGGCTCGACCTCGACCTCGTCAATTTCAATGTCGATGGCTGCGTCTTCAATGTCGATAGCTGCGTCGATTTCTTGAGCCTCGACGATGTTGACGGTCTTGCGTCCGCGTTTGGTGCCGAACTCGACCGAGCCCGCGGTCAGCGCGAACAGGGTGTCGTCCTTGCCGCGACCGACGCCCTCACCCGGGTGGAACTTGGTGCCCCGCTGGCGGACCAGGATCTCGCCGGCGCTGACGACCTGTCCACCGAACCGCTTGACGCCCAGGCGCTGCGCGTTCGAGTCCCGACCGTTGCGGGAGCTGGATGCGCCCTTCTTGTGTGCCATGGAATCAGTGCCCTTCTCG
>JADGOY010000204.1 GCA_017882715.1 Nakamurella sp.
CTCCGGAGTGAATTTCCTACGCTTGCCCGACATACCGACATCCTCCCGGCGTGACCAGCAGTCACGCGAGTTGGTGTCCACCTACAGGGGGCAACCCCAGTGGCGTGACATATATGGCACGACCATCTCTTACACGGTCGACGGCAAGGTGCGGGGTTCCCGCGAGAGTGCCGGTGTGCCGACCTGCCCGATATTGCCGGGAATGCAGACGGCCGCCAAGCCCAACAACGCCGAGAATGTCGAATGGGTCACCAGCGCGACCCGGAGTGACGCCGTCGACGCCGGGCGTGGCCGGTCCGGTCCTGCCCGGTACGTTCGATGGTCATGGATCCGCGGCTGGTGCGACGTACGGCCGAGCCGAGCGCCGCCACACCCCTGTTGGCCACAGATCCTGACCCGATCGTCGCGGCTACCGACAGTGCGTTCCGGGACGATCTGGAGCGGATCCGTTTCTCCCCGTACTTCTCCCGGCTGGCCGCGGTCACTCAGGTGATCTCCCAGGGTGCAGCCGGCGGCGTTGTGCACAACCGGCTCACCCACACGATCAAGGTGACGGCAGTCGCGAGGGCCATCGCCACCGCCCTCCGGGCCGGCCCGCACCGGGAGCTGCTGGAGGAACTGGGTGGGTGCGATCGGGTCGTGGTGCAGGCGGCGGCCAGCGCGCACGATCTGGGGCACCCGCCCTTCGGTCACCTGGGTGAGCGGATCCTGGACCGGATCGCCCGGGTGACGTTCGGTCTGGCCGACGGCTTCGAGGGCAACGCGCAGACCTTTCGCATCGTGACCGAACTGGGCGTGCACGGTCACCATGGTGAGGGGCTGAACCTGACGGCCGCGGTCCGGGCAGCGGTGTTGAAGTACCCGTGGGCCCGGGTTGGGTATCCCGCTCCGCATCCGAGCACCAGCGACAATCCGCCGAGGGGCGGTGGCGGCGAGCCGGACGGGACAGGCTCGGTGAAGTTCTCCGGCTACTTTCTCGATGTGGCCGAGATGCGCGAGACGCTGGCTGCCTACCCGCGGATCCTGCCCTGGCGCCAGACGGTGGAGTGTTCGGTGATGGACATCGCGGACGATATCGCCTATTCACTGCACGATCTTGACGACTTCCACCGGGCCGGTGTCCTGCAGCATGCATCGGTGGCCGCCGAATTCCGTGCGTGGCTGCGCCGCCGAACCGAGTTCGACCGCCGGACCCGTCGGTCCCTCGCCCCGGGGGATCGTCAGCCTGGGCTGGCCCTGGAGGCTCTGCGACGCCGGCTGCGGGATCGTGATGCGTGGATCTTCGATGACGACGCTTTCGGGGTCGCCGTCGGCCGGGTGGCCACCGACGTCGTCGACGGGTTGCTGGCGGTGCCGTTCGACTCCTCGATCGCGGCCGAGCGGGCCATCGGAACGTTCACCGAGAGCTGGATCGCGCATCTGCGGGCATCGGTGGAGGTGCACCCGGACCCGCCGGTGCGTTCCGGTCATGTGGTGTTGGGCAGGCAGGCCTGGCATGAGGTGGCTGTGCTGAAGTTCGTGCACCAGAGGTTCGTACTGGATCGGCCGGATCTGGCGATGTTCCAGCGCGGACAGGCAGCCGCACTGACCACCCTGGTGAGCAACCTGGAGTTGTGGCTGACCGACCCGATCGACGCAGCCAGGGCTCCTCGCCGGTTGGTGGACCTGGTGGAACTGGCCACGGACGGATACCGCCGGGTGCTGCGGGAGGAACCGGAACTGCTGGTCGATCCCACGGGCGAGGCAACGCGCACGCGCGGCGATCTTGCCAGATGTGGGCGCGGTCGCGGGATCATCGACTACGTGGCTTCGCTGACCGACGATCGGGCCGGCGCGTCGGCTCGGACGCTGGCCGGGCTGACCGGGCAGCTGTGGGACGCGGGGTCCGGGCTGTGAGCGCACCGAGCGCGGGAGCGGGAGCGTCGCAAGCGGCTGAGGTGCTGGTCCGGGCCGAGGAGTTGCAGGCCGAGGCCGCCGGCCTGCTGACCGCGCTCGACCTGCCGGGCGTGTTCTCCGACGTCGGTCCGGTCGCGGTTGCCGGGAGTCACGCGTCCGGGCTGATCGTCTGGCGGCACCTGGATGTGATGCTGTCGGCCGGGCCGGCGTTCTCGCCCGGCGACGTTGTGGGGCCGATGCAGCGCGTCGCCGCCATCCCCCGTGTGACGGGATTTGTCTACCGGGACGAGCGAGGCGAGCGTTGCGCCACCGGGCAGCCGCGTGGCCAGCGCTCCCCCGACGAGGTAGGTGGGCTGGACATCTCCACCGCGGTGCTCGATGACGGAATCCGCACCGCCGCCGAATTCGTCCGATGGCTGGCGGGGCGGGCACCGTGAGCAGCCGTCGCACCACCGCGCCGGGCGGCGGCCTCGTCGTCGAGGTCGCCGCGGACCGGCTGATCGGCTGGGTCAACCGGTTCGCCGGACGCAACGACGGGGTGGTCTCGCTCGTCGGCGACGACATCCAGGTGCGGATCACCGGCGGCAACGGCACCGTCGCGCAGGTCCCCGTGCCGTTCGGGCCGATGGCGCCCGGAGATCGAGAACCGTTGGAGGCACTGCTGCATCACCTGGCCGGACTCGGTGCCCTGGGTATGGTGCTGGTCCGCGGCGGCGCGCATTCCGTGGGCGTCGCCCGGGCCGGCGTGGTGTTCAGCTCGTCGACCGATCGGGCGTACCTGCAGGGCCGGACCGCGGCCGGGGGCTGGTCACAGCAGCGGTTCGCCCGGCGCCGCGACAACCAGCGGACCGCATCCCTGGACAGCGCGGCGGAGACCGCGGCCCGGGTGCTGCTGCCGGTCGTCGGCTCGCTGCACGGACTGGTCCTCGGTGGAGACCGTGCCGGGCTCGCCACCGTGATGGCGGACCCCCGGCTGACGGCCCTGACGCAGCTGCCGACGCGGACCTTCCCCGACATCGGCGAACCCCGGCGAGCGGTGTTGGACGACATCGCGGCTCGGAGCCTTTCGGTGCTGATCACCGTGACGCATGGGCAACCTGGAATGACTGGAATGACTGGAGACCGCTGATGACCACAGAGCACTCCGACGCATCGGTGTCCATGGACGCCAGGATCGCCGAGGAACTGTCCGTGTCGACCTGGCAGGTGAGCGCCGCGGTCACCTTGCTGGACGGCGGTGCCACCGTGCCGTTCGTCGCCCGGTACCGCAAGGAGGCCACCGGGTCCCTGGACGACGCGCAATTGCGCACGCTGACCGAGCGGCTGGACTACCTGCGCGAGCTCGAAGACCGGCGTGCCGCCGTCATCGAATCGATCACCGGGCAGGGTAAGTTGACCCCGGTATTGGCGGCGCAGATCACCGCGGCCGACACCAAGGCGCGCCTGGAGGACATCTACCTGCCTTTCAAACCCAAGCGCCGTACCAAGGCGCAGCTCGCCCGTGAGGCCGGGCTGGAACCGTTGGCGGACTTGCTGATCCGTGACCCGACTCGCGATCCCGTCCGCGCCGCAGCCGATTTCGTCTCGGCCGACCGGGGTGTGCAGGACGCCGCGGCCGCGCTGCTCGGCGCGCGCTCGATCCTGGCCGAACGATTCGGCGAGGAAGCCGATCTCGTCGGTGAATTGCGCGAGCTGCTGTGGGCGCGTGGCAGGCTCAGCTCGACCGTGCGCGACCGGGATGTCAAGGACGCGAGCAAGTTCGCCGATTACTTCGACTTCTCGCAACAACTGAAAACCCTGCCGTCCCACCGGGTGCTGGCCATGTTCCGCGGCGAGACTCTCGGGGTGCTCACGCTGACCGTCGACGCGGGTCCTACCGGCAGCCCGGGCGCAAGCACGGACGCCGCGCCGTCGGACATCGCGCTGTCGGACATCGCGCTGTCGGACTACCAACGCCGGATCGCCGGTCACTTCCGGATCAGCGACCGGGGCCGGCCGGCTGACCGCTGGCTGCTGGACACCGTGCGGTGGGCGTGGCGGACCAGGTTGCTGGTCTCGCTCGGCATCGACCTGCGGGCCCGATTGCGGCAGGCCGCAGAACAGGCCGCCGCGGCGGTTTTCGCCGCCAATCTGCGGGATCTGTTGCTGGCGGCTCCGGCGGGCAGCCGGACCACGCTGGGCCTGGATCCGGGATTCCGGACCGGCGTCAAGGTGGCGGTCGTCGACGCCACCGGAAAGGTGGTCGCCACCGACACCATCCACCCGCATCAACCGGCCAATCGCTGGGAACAGGCCCTGGACTGCATCACCGGGTTGGTCCGTGCCCACCGGGTTGAACTGGTGGCGATCGGCAATGGCACCGCATCGCGCGAAACCGACCGGCTGGCAACCGAACTCGTCACCCGGTGCCCCGGCCTGATCAAGATCGTGGTGTCCGAGGCAGGGGCGTCGGTGTACTCGGCGTCGGCGTATGCGTCGCGGGAGCTGCCGGACCTGGACGTCTCCCTGCGCGGGGCGGTGTCCATCGCCCGCCGGTTGCAGGACCCGCTCGCGGAACTGGTCAAGATCGACCCGAAGTCCATCGGCGTCGGCCAGTACCAGCACGACCTGGCCGAATCGGTGCTCGCTCGGTCACTGGACGCGGTCGTGGAGGACTGCGTCAACGCCGTGGGCGTCGAGGTCAACACGGCGTCCGTGCCGCTGCTGGCCCGGGTGTCCGGGATCAGCACCGGGCTCGCGGAGAACATCGTCGGGCACCGGGATGCCAACGGCCCGTTCCGTTCTCGACGTACCCTGCAGGCTGTGCCGAGGCTCGGCCCGAAGGCGTTCGAACAATGCGCCGGATTCCTGCGGATCGGCGGGGGCGACGATCCGCTGGACCGCTCCAGCGTCCATCCCGAGGCCTACCCGGTGGTCCGCAAGATCGTTGCCGCGACCGGTGGCGACATGCGCACCCTCATCGGCAACACCGCGGTGCTGCGCACCCTGTCGCCCGCCGCCTTCGTCGACGACACCTTCGGGCTGCCCACGGTCACCGACATCCTGACCGAACTGGAGAAGCCCGGACGAGATCCGCGGCCGGCGTTCACCACGGCGGCGTTCGCCGAAGGCGTCGAGAGGTTCGCCGACCTGCGAGTGGGGATGGTGCTGGAGGGTGTCGTCACCAATGTCGCCGCGTTCGGCGCGTTCGTCGACGTCGGTGTCCACCAGGACGGTCTGGTCCATGTCTCGGCGATGGCGCACCGTTACGTCGGCGACCCGCGGGAGATCGTGAAGTCCGGACAGGTGGTCCGGGTGAAGGTGATGGAGGTCGACGAGGCGCGCAAACGGATCTCGCTGACACTGCGCCTGGATGACGAGCCCGGCAAACGTCCGGCGACTGCCGCGGGGGCCGGGGCGAAGGCGGGGGCCAAGCCAGGGCGGGACGGCCGCTCGGGGCCGGATCGCGGCGGCTCCGGTGGCAGTGCGCCGCCGAAGGGTGGCTCGATGGCCGAGGCGTTGAAGCGCGCGGGCCTGGGTTCCTGACCGCGTGCGGGGCTGATGCGGGCCGCGCGCATCTGCACGGTCCTCGATCAGGATCAGCTAGCCCATGGTCTTGGCGCCGTCGAGGGTCTCCCGAATGATGTCGGCGTGGCCGGCGTGCTGTGAGGTCTCGGCGATCACGTGCAGCACCACTCGGCGCACCGACCAGCGGGCGCCCGGCTCGAACCACGGTGCCGCGGGAAGGGGGTGGGAAACGTCGAGATCGGGCAGGTTTGCGACGCGCTCATCGGTGCGCCGGGCCACTTCCGCATACCGCTCCAGAAGGCCGGACAGCGTTTCGCCGGGCAGCATCACGAACCGCTCGTTCCAATCCGAGCCGTCCCCGCTGATCGCCTCCGGCTCTCCGAGAGCGAATCTGATCCACATGTCCTCCGTGTCGGCGACGTGTTTGATCAGCCCACCCAGGCAGAGCGCACTCGCGGTGGGGGTTTGCGCGGCCTGCTCATCGGTCAGGTCGCGGACCGTGAAGCGCAGGAAGAAGCGGTGCCTGGCCAGCGTCTCGAGCAGGTCGGCTCGCTCGCCGGTCAACTCCGTCGTCTCGGTGGTTGTCATGGCTGCCCTTTCGTAAGGTGGACCGCTCTTTCGAGACAGACGATAAGCGCGGCAGCGGACAGTTCAAGTCCAGTTCTCCCGAGATCGTGGCTTCGACCGCCGGACCGGTCGCTGTCTACGCCGGTGAGAGTCTGGCCGCATTCATGCGGCATGAATCCAGTGCGAGTGGGCGGTTGGCCGGCGGCGTGCGTACGAGCGTGGCGGTCACCGGGCACCGGTACCCTGCGTCCTGTCACCGGATCCGAGTCAGATCACCCTGACGCCCGCGCCGACTGTGCGCTGGCCTACGCGACTGACGGCGCCCTGACGGCGGGTTCAGCTGGTGCCGGACCCTGGCCGAGGACGCCCTGGACAACCTGGAGGCGAGCCGGCACGGATCGGTGACGCGGGCAGCACGGCAACAAACCAGCACACCACGCCCGGTAGACTTCGGCCACGTGATCACCGCAACCGGCCTGGAACTGCGGGCCGGTACCCGGATCCTGTTGGCCGACACCACGCTACGGCTGCACCACG
>JADGOY010000064.1 GCA_017882715.1 Nakamurella sp.
GAAACGCCCGGTCCCATCCCGAACCCGGAAGCTAAGCCCTTCAGCGCCGATGGTACTGCACCGGCCACGGTGTGGGAGAGTAGGACACCGCCGGACACAATTCCCGAGGGAGGTCACACGCATTCAATGCGAGTGACCTCCCTCGGCTTTTTCGTATCTTCAACAAACGGGAAAGTTCTTCATATGCCGACCACAGGCAGCACGTCATGACCGATCCTCACGATGGCGACCGCACCGAAGGTGCCGCGGGAGCGCCGCGTGAGTCCCGGGACAGCTCAGCCTCTTCGGGCGCACATTCCGGTGAAAACGACGAGCGTCGAACGCAGGGCCGCGCGACCGGAGATCGCCCCGACCGGGATGCTCGCGCCTCCCGCCGGCCCAAGGAAGATCCAGGCTCAGGCGTGAGATCTTCAGGTGAACGGCCGCATCGCTCGGCCCAGACGCGGGGATCGTCTGGTTCCGGCGGGCGTGAGAAGCCTGCCAAGTCGTACCAGCGTGATGGCTCGGCCCGGCCCCGCGGGCAGTACCGCGGAGGGGAACGGACAGGTGGAAATGCGGCCGACCGAACGCGACCCGATGAGCGGACCTACGGCGAACGCTCCGTCGGCGATGCCGATGCGCCCGATCGGGGACGGGGCCGTCGTGGCGACGGTAGGAGCGAGGATCGGTCGCCTCGAGGCGGGCGTCCTGCTGATGAGCGGTCCGGGCGCGACAATCGGTGGCCCTCCGACGGCGGTCAGCGTGACCGTCCCAACCGGGGGCGGTCCGAGCGGGACTCCACCAACCGGCCCGAGCGGGACTCCACCAACCGGCCCGAGCGGGACTCCACCAACCGGCCCGAGCGGCGAGAGTTCGAGCGGCCCCATCGAGCAACAGGCTCGGATAGCAGTGATCGGCCCGATCGTGATCGTCCCCGGGGTGAGGGGTCCTATCGGGATGGTCCGGCTTCCGACCGCGACCGTTCTCAGCGGGATCGCCCGCAGGGTGCGGGGTCGTATCGGGATGGTCCGGCTTCCGACCGGGGTGGCGACCGTTTCGATCGAGGTCGCCGGCAGGGTGCGGGGTCGTATCGGGATCGGCCAGTCGCCGACCGTGGCGACCAGCCCTACCGAGGCCGCCCGCCGGGCGATCGCGGGGAGCACCCTGGCGGCACCTGGTCGTCGGGCGACCGACCCTCGCGTGCGGACGGGATTCGCGCAGACAAGGACCGGCCGTCGAGCGAACGATCGGACCGCCGGCCACGACGGGACACGCAGGAGGATCGACGACGACCGTCGGACCAGGATCGTGCCGGAACCTTGGGCAGCGGGCACGACCCCGCCGGCGACACCGATCATCAGCACAAGGACCGTTCTTATGAAGGCCATCCGCGGGAAACCACTGACGACCGCCGCACCCAACAGCCGCGCGGCGACAGGCCTGGCGGCATAGACGATCGCCCCTGGCGTTCCCAGGGCGATCGGCCGCACCGTGATGATGGGCGCGCGACGAGCGGTCACGACCGTCCGTGGCGCAATGATCGGCACCCACGCGAGGACGATCACCCCCGCCGCGGTGGAGACCGCGACCGAGAAGCCAACTCCTCGGCTTCTGCGGACCGACCGAAGTCGCCAAACTCCGAGCCGCGAGCGAACGACGACGTGGCTTCCCGGAAGAGCACCGGCTCGGGTCCGCAAGGCCGGCGCGACCGCCAAACCGACTCCAGATGGGACGCCGGCCTCGGTGCGGACCTGAGCGCCGGGTTCCGCGAGACAGCGGACCCGCCGGCGGACCGTCCGCCTGTCCGGCGCGATGGGGAACCCCGGCGCCGCGGCCCACGTGGCGACCGGGACCGCGCTCCGCGTCAGTCGAGCGCGCCGGCCACCTCCCAGTACCAGGCGTCGGATCGTCGCAACACCGACGCACCGGACGGAGAGTCGCGTGGGCCAGAGCGCGGCTCGCGCCGTCGCGAGGAGGACATCGGCGCGAGCTGGCCGGACCTCCCGAACTGGGCCACCGCCGACGAGCTCGATCCAGAGGTGCTTCGCGACCTGCGGGGACTGAGTAAAGACGGGGCGGCATTCGTCGCTGCGCACCTGGTCGCGGCGGGCTCGCTCGCGGACGACCAACCCGAACTCGCCTGGCGGCACGCGCGTGCTGCGCGGGCCAGGGGCGGTCGGATCGCGGTGGTCCGGGAAACCGTTGGACTGGTGGCCTATCGCGCCGGGGAATGGGCCGAAGCGATCGGCGAACTGCGCGCAGCGCGCCGCATGGGCGGCGGTCCGGGGCACCTTGCGGTGATGGCCGATTGCGAACGCGCTCTCGGTCATCCCGAGCGCGCCATCGAGTTGTCGCGATCGGTTGAGGCCGACGGCCTCGACCAGGACGCCGCGATCGAGTTGGGCATCGTGGTCGCCGGAGCACGGGCAGACCTCGGGCAGATCGACGCGGCGCTGGCTCATCTGGAGCGGATCGGTTGGCGGGACGACGCCCCCAATGCCAGGGTGGCGTATGCGTACGCCGACCTGCTGCTGCAGGCCGGGCGTCAGCGAGAGGCCCTGACCTGGTTCGTCCGCGCTGCCGATGCGGACGCTGACGAGGAAACCGACGCCGGCGATCGGCTCGCCGAGCTGAGCGCCGCCGTCGGCAAGACCGAACCCGGCGTGCACGACACCGAGCCGGTCACCGACGACGATGCGGCCGACGGCGCCGAACTCCTGGTCGACGGCGCGGTCTTTGACGGCGACCTGGATGACGGCGGCGCGGTCAACGATTCGCCCGACAGGTATGCGGTCACTGACTCCGACGACGGAGCGGCGACTGACTCTGACAATGAACCGGCCACCGACATGGCGCAGACCAATCCGGCGTTGACCGAGCCGGCCACCGACGTCGACAACGATGCCGAAAGCGACTCCGACCCCGAGATCGAGACCGACACTGGTGACGACCTCGAGACGGGCGACGAGGACCTCGAGACCAGCGACGACGACCTCGAGACCAGCGACGACGACCTCGAGACGAGCGCCGACACCGGCACGGGCGCCGACACCGGCACGGGCGACGCGCGGGAAGCCAGTGCCGACCACCGGGCGGAGGATCAGACCGTCGAACCCATCCTTGGCGCCGCGCTTGACGGGTCGGTCCCCGGCAGCGACACCGACACCATCGCCGACAACGAGCCCGTGGCCGAAGACGTGAGCCCGTCCGCGGACCCGCGCCCGATCCCGGCGCCGTTGTTCTCCGACGATCTGCTGGCGGGAGACAGATGAGCACCCTGGCCGAGACCCACGACGCGCTGCTGCTGGATCTGGATGGCACGGTCTACCTGGGCGGCCAACCGATCGATCATGTCGGGCCGGCATTGGCCAGGGCCGCGCAGCAGGGTGCGCGCTCGGTGTTCGTCACCAACAACGCCTCCCGGCCGCCGGCCGAGGTCGCCGAATCGCTGACTGCGATGGGCGTGCCCGCATCGCCCCCGGACGTCCTCACCTCTCCCGAGGCGGCCGCCGCCATGCTCACGGACCGTCATCCGCAGGGTGCGAAGGTGCTGGTCGTCGGCGCCCCCTGGTTGGCCGAATCGGTCCGTCAGGTCGGCCTTGTCCCGGTACGGCTGGCCTCGGACGACCCTGTCGCGGTGGTGCAAGGGCATTCGCCGGACAACGGCTGGCGGGAGCTGGCCGAGGCGTGCATCGCGCTCCGCGCGGGCGCCGACTGGGTGGCCTGCAATGTGGATACCACGTTGCCCACCGATCGTGGGTTGTTGCCCGGAAACGGCGCGATGGTCGCTGCCCTGGTCGCGGCCACCGGGCTGAAGCCGCGGGTCGCGGGCAAACCCGAACGGCCCTTGCTGGACGCCGCGGTCCGCAGGGTGAATTCGCGTCGACCGCTGGTCGTTGGAGACCGGCTCGACACCGATATCGCCTGTGCCCATGCCGCGGATGTGCCGAGCCTGATGGTCTTAACCGGCGTCTCGACCACAGCGGACCTGCTGGCTGCACCACCGGCGCTGCGGCCCACCTTCCTGGCATTCGACCTGCGCGGATTGGTCGACGAGGATCGGACCGCCCGCATCCCAGGGGGCCGGACGACCACGAGCGGGCGGAGCGTGGAGTGGTCGGTCGCGGTGGACGGCGAGAGGCTCGTGCTCAGTTCCAGCCAACAAGGATCCGATGCGCCGCAGGGCGTTTCGGACGCCGCTGCGCTGCGTGCGTTGGCCATGCTGGCCGCCGCGGCGTGGGCGTCGGAGCTGACCGCGGTCCACGCAGATGACCAGGCCGCAGCTGCGGCGCTCTGGCGTTGTGGGCTGGCCGGCGGGTCCTGACGATTGTCGGAATCGCATTGTCGGTGTCGGCCGATGTCGTCGTGTTCGCGGAGCGCCGTCAGAATCCGGCGCAGGGGGCATCGTCGAGGCAGACGGTGGTCTGCGAACGCTTTGGTCCGAACCGCTTGGTGCGAACCGCTTGGTGCGAACCGCTGTCGGCAAACCCGTGCGGGCGCACCTGTGTGGGCGAGCGTTCGCGCTCGGTGCCGGCCGGTCCTAGGGAGAACCCGTGCGCCGATCCGCCCGTCGCCGACCCTCCGGCCGGGGGCTCGGCTAGCGTGTGTGAGACGAACCGCCCGCGATGCGCCGTCAGGGTGGGCCGACGAGCTGCGGCGAGAATGGGATTGATTGCCAGAGTCACGACCACTGCGCTGAGCAAGGCACCGCCGAGCCAAGAGACCCGGGAGGGACGCGATGCAGGACCCTGACGACCGTGCTGTCCCTACACCCGCTGACGCTCCGGTCGTGCCCGCAGGTGTGCCAACGGACCACCCGAACCCCGGCCTGGACGGCGTGCTGCAGGACCTGGAAGGCCTCGACACCCTGGATGTCGCCGAGCACGCCGCCGTCTATGGGCGTATGCACACCTCGCTGACAGATGCGTTGGCCCGTTCCGCCGACTCCGGGCCAGACCCGGATCGCTGACGTGCGCCGGGCACGGCTGGATGCCGAGTTGGTGCGCCGTGGCCTGGCCCGCTCCCGCGAGCATGCGGCTGAACTGATTGCCGCGGGCCGGGTCAGCGTCGGCGGACGATCGGCCACCAAGGCCGCCACCGCGATCGGCCCCGGAGAACCCGTGGTGGTCGGGCGGGACGTCACCGACGAGAACTGGGCGTCCAGGGGAGCCCACAAGCTCATCGGCGCACTGGATGCCTTCACGCAGGTCACGGTTGACGGCCGGCGCTGCCTGGACGCCGGTGCCTCGACGGGTGGCTTCACCGACGTCCTGCTGCGCCGCGGGGCGAGGGAGGTAGTCGCGGTCGACGTCGGCTACGGCCAATTGGACTGGCGGCTGCGGTCCGACGATCGGGTTCGTGTGGTGGACCGCACCAACGTCCGGACCCTGACGCCGGACGTCATCGGCGGCCGGGTGGAGTTGGTCGTCGCTGATCTGTCGTTCATCTCGCTCGGGTTGGTACTGCCCGCGCTGATCGCCTGTGCTGAGCCGGGCGCTGACATCGTGCCGATGATCAAGCCGCAATTCGAGGTGGGCCGGGACCGGCTCGGTGTCGGCGGAGTCGTGCGCGACCGGAGTCTGCGGGCCGAGGCGGTGCTCGGCGTCGTCAGGGCGGCTGGTGTACTGGGGTGGGGTCTGGTCGGCGCCACCGCCTCTCCGCTTCCGGGCCCCAGCGGCAACGTGGAGTTCTTCGTGCACCTGCGCAGGGACGCCCCAACAGAGGACCCGGGCGCCGAACGGTCGAAGCGGATGATCGACGCCGCGGTGAAGGAGGGACCGGCGTGACAGATCGACGGGTGCTGCTGGTGGCGCACACCGGTCGCACCGAAGTCGCCAGGACGGCCGCCGCGGCATGCCAGCGGCTCGGCGACGCCGGCATCGAACTCGTTTCACTCGCCGGGGAGAGCGGTGAACTGGACCTCGCCGTCTTCGATCCGCACGACCATTCCGACGGGCCGATCGAGATCGTGCTCGCGCTGGGCGGTGACGGTACCCTGCTGCGCGCCGCGGAACACGCCAGGCCGTTGTCCGTCCCCGTGCTGGGTATCAACCTGGGCAGGGTCGGGTTCCTGGCCGAGGCGGACGCCGATCAACTGGACCAAACCCTGGACGCCGTCATCGATCATCGCTACCGCATCTCCTCCCGGATGACGGTCGAGGTCACCGTCGAGCACGAGGGTCGGCTGATCGCGACCGGCTGGGCGCTCAACGAGATCAGCGTCGAAAAGGGCACCCGGGAGAGGATTCTCGACGTGGTGGTCGAGGTCGACGGGCACGGCGTGTCCGCCTACGGATGTGACGGTGTGCTGATTGCGACGCCCACCGGTTCGACGGCATACACCTTCTCCGCAGGCGGGCCGGTCCTGTGGCCCGGAGTGGATGCGCTGCTGGTGGCACCGTCCAACGCGCACGCGCTGTTCGCCCGGTCCCTGGTGGTGGCCCCGGAGTGCACCGTCACCGTGCACATCGACCCGCGCGGTCAGAATGCGGTGCTGGCCTGCGACGGACGGCGGATCCACGAGATCCCTCCCGGCTCCCGGGTGCACGTCCGCAAGGGCGAGAAACCGGTCACCCTGGTGCGGCTGACCGACCAGGTGTTCACCGATCGGCTGGTGCGCAAATTCAAGCTCCCGGTTCATGGTTGGCGACATCAGCGCTATTGATCGGTCATATGTCCACACTGACGGCGAGCCGCCGGGGAACTGCCGGTCCTGCGGGCTAGCGTCTGGGTCGTGCTCCACGAACTGCGGATCAGCGGCCTCGGCGTCATCGACGAGGCCGTTCTCGAGCCGCACCCGGGGTTCACCGTGGTGACCGGGGAGACCGGTGCCGGCAAGACGATGATCGTCACCGCGCTGGGTCTGATAACCGGTGGTCGCGGCGACCCGGCGCGGGTGCGGGCCGGATGCGACCGCGCGGTCGTCGAGGCGCGATTCGAGGGGGAGTCAGACGGGACAGCCGCGCGGATCGTCGGTTCCGTGGGCGGGCGGCCGGACGAGGACGGCTCGATGATCGCCGTGAGGTCCGTCGGCGCGGATGGCCGCTCCCGCGCCCACGTCGGAGGGCGTTCCGCGCCCCTGGCCATTCTCACCGAGCTGACCGATCCGCTGGTCGCCGTGCACGGCCAGTCGGAGGCATTGACGCTGCTCAGACCGGTCCAGCAGCGGGCGGTGCTCGATCGCTTCGCCGACCTCGTTGGTGATCTTGTGGCGTATCGCCGAGTGCGGACCCGGTGGCAGGAAGCGGTGTCCGACCTGGCCAACCGTCGGGGGAGAGTACGGGAGAATGCGCAACGCGAGCAGATGCTCAAGCTTTCGTTGCAGGAAATCACTCAGATCGCGCCTCTACCGGCCGAGGATGTCAATCTGGTCGCCGAGGTCCGCCGAAGGGAAAACGCCGACGCCGTTCGTGCCGGCGCCCAGGGCGCGCTATCCGGGTTGGTGGGCGCCGAAACCCTGACCGACGCCCCGACCGCGGTGGGCATGATCCAGGGTGCGCGGCACGACCTGGTCACCGCAGGCGACCCGCGCCTGTCGCAACTGGCCGACCAGCTGGAGCAGGCGTCGGTGATACTGGCCGACGTCGCCGCGGAGCTCTCCGGGCTCCTCGGTGACCTGGACGCCGATCCCGCCCAGTTGGAGGAACTGCTCGCTCGGCAGGCCGTGCTCAAGAGCCTGACTCGCCGTTACGGCTCGGACGTCGACGCCGTGCGCGCCTGGGTGTGCGACGCCGAACGCGAGTTGGAGACCTTGGATTCGTCGGATCACCGGTTGGCCGAGCTGCAGGAACAGGTCGACGAGTTGGCTGGGGCGGTTGGTCACGCCGCGCTTCGGATTTCCGAACGCCGGAGCGAGGCGGCTGCCAGGCTCGGCGCGCTGGTGACCGAAGAGCTCGCGCACCTCGCGATGGGTCGGGCCGCGGTCCGAGTCTCCGTGACGCAACGGCCGGCCGTGGCCTCGGACGCCGATGCCGTCGAGGTCGCCGGCCGCCGGCTGACCGCAGGCGCCGACGGCATTGATCAGGTCGAGATCGTGATGACAGCTCACCCGGGGGCGCCCGAACTCCCGATCGCCAAGGGCGCCTCCGGCGGCGAGTTGTCTCGGGTGATGCTCGCGCTGGAGGTGGTGCTGACCGATGCGGATCCGGTTGCCACCCTGGTGTTCGACGAGGTTGATGCCGGGGTCGGTGGCCGGGCAGCGACCGAGATCGGCCGCCGGCTCGCGTTACTCGCGCGGAATCACCAGGTCATCGTGGTCACCCACCTCGCCCAGGTGGCTGCCTTTGCCGATCGCCATGTCGTGGTCGACGCCGGGTTGTTCGGCGCGGTCGGACGATCCGATCTCAGGGTGGTCGCCGGCGTCGACCGCGAGGTCGAACTGGCCAGGATGCTGGGCGGAACCAACGGCAGCAGCGCCCGGGCGCACGCGCGTGACCTGCTCGGCGCGACGGTCGCGGCCCCGACCGGAAGGCGACGTGCGGGGTAGTTGAACGCGGCGAGTCTGTCCCTGCGCGCGCGAGGCGCGGGGCGGTGATCCGGCGGCGACCTGCCGGGTAATCCCCGGCAGTTGCCGCGCCGTGGGTAGGTGCCCGGAGGTGCCTGCGGGCTCGTCGTTGCCCGGGCGGCGGCGAGCGCCGGAGTGGACCACCGCGGTGGACCACCGGAGTGGACCAGTGGTGCGTGCAACGGAGCGCCGCGTTGGCAATGCGTCGGCTGCCAGCCGGCCGGCCGGCTTTGAGCAGCGCCGCCGAGTCGGCCCTCAGCTGGGCGACGTATTCGTCGTGATCCATGTTCGGACCGTATCGGCCCACCCCGACAACCGGGCTGCGGGCGCTGCCGGCAAATCCGACCTGATCACGGCCGGTATCCCGGAGCGGGAAACGTGCGACACGGGCCGTTGCCTACCGCCGTATGATGACGCTCGCTGTCACGATCGACCCATGAAGCTTCTGTCACGCCAGTCACGCGCGTTGCCGGGGATCACAGGCGTCGCACGGGTATCGCGACGCAGTGACACCCTGCTGGGACGAGTCGGCCACAAAGACGTCGTGATCATCGACCACCTCGACATCGACCGAGCGACCGCGGATTCGCTGGTCAAGTCAGGTGTGACAGCGGTCGTCAACGCCTCACCGTCGATCTCGGGCCGGTACCCGAACCTCGGTCCGGAGATCCTGGTTGCCTCGGGCATCATCCTGATCGACGGGGTCGGCGAGACGGTCTTCGGGCGGGTCAAGGACGGCTCGAAGATCCGGATCGACGGCGGCTCGGTGTACCTGGGTGACGAGCTCGTCGCGCAGGGCACGGAACAGAGTGCCGAATCGGTCGCGGACCTGATGATCGAGGCGAAGACCGGGATGTCCTCCCAGCTGGAGGCGTTCGCGGCCAACGCGATCGAATACATGAAGCGTGAACGGACGTTGCTGCTCGACGGTGTCGGGGTGCCCCAGATAAGCACCGAACTGGAGGGCAAGCAGGTGCTGGTGGTGTCCGCCTCCGCGGACAACGAGGCGCAGCTCAAGTCGCTGAAGAAGTACATCTCCGACCACCGGCCGGTGCTGGTCGGCGTCGACGGCGGCGCGGACGCGCTGCGCGCCGCCGGATACACCCCGGCGCTCATCGTCGGTAACCCGGAATCGATCGATTCGGAGACGCTGCGCTGCGGGGCCGAGGTGGTGATTCCGGCGCACACCGACGGCCACGCGCCCGGCCTGGAACGCCTGCAGGACCTCGGGGTCGGCGCGGTGACGTTCCCGGCGACCGGCACCACCGAGGACCTGGCGCTGCTGCTGGTCGATGCACATGACGCGTCGCTGATCGTCACGGTGGGGATTCGCACGACGCTGACCGACCTGCTCGACCGTGGCCGCGGATCGACGGCCTCGACGTTCCTGGTGCGGATGCGGGTGGCCAACAAGATCGTCGAGGCGCCGGCGGTTGCCGCCCTGTACCGCTCGCGGGTCTCCTGGTGGGTGGTGATGCTGTTGATCTTGGCGGCGGCTGTGGCCATGGTCGCCGCGCTGATGATCTCCGACGTCGGCGGTATCTACGCGGACCTGATCCGCGGCTGGTGGAACCAGCTACTGGAATGGGTCGAGGGGATCTTCGGATGATCTCGATGCGTTACCACATCGTTTCGCTGGCGGCCGTTTTCCTGGCCTTGGCCTTGGGGATTGTACTCGGTGCGACCAAGATCTCCTCTCCGTTGCTGTCTGGTCTGCAGGGTGACAATCAGGCATTGACCAGCCAGCAGGAGGAGCTCAGCTCGACGAACTCGCAGCTGACCACCCGCGTCACGGGGGACGAGAAGTTCGCCGGCGCGATCGGCCAGCTGGCAGTGCGGGGCACACTGCCCAAGACCAACGTCGTGCTGATCACCACTGCCGACGCCGATCCGGCCGACCGGGATGCCGTGCTGTCGCTGCTCAACCGGGCCGGTGCCACCGTCACCGCGCAGATCGAGGTCACCAAGGACTTCACCGACCCGGCGCGGGCGGACGAGCTGCGGTCGCTGGCCGCCAAGTCACTGCCCACCGGGGCGACGCTGCCGGAGGTTCCGCAGGTCGGCGCCGTCGCCGGCGGCCTGCTGGCCTCGGTGATCATCGTCAGGCCCGACGGGTCAGGGGCGGCCAATCCGGACCAGGCGGCAGCTGCGCTGGCCGCACTGTCCAGCGGCGGCTTCATCTCCGCGACCGGCACGCCGGCCGCGGGAAGCGCGGTGGTGATCCTGACCGGCGGTGCGGTGACCGGAGGCTCCGAGGCCGATCGGGCAGCGGCGGTTGCCGACCTCGCTTCCCAGCTGAAGAAGTCGGCAACCGGAGTTGTCGTCGCCGGTCGGACGGGCTCGCAGGACCCGACCGGAGTCGTGGGCGTGATCCGCGGGGACACCGCCGCCAGCGCAGCGGTGACGACCGTGGACAACCTGGACACTTCCTCAGGCCGCGCGGCCACGGTGCTCGGGCTGGTCGAGCAGAACGGTGGCGGGGTCGGTCGTTACGGTCTCGCCGACAACGCACAGGCTCAGGTGCCGACGCTGGCCGTCGGCTGACGTCGGCCCGGTGCAGGTTCTGCCCGCTGCAGGCTCCGCCCGCCGAGTCGCCACTTGCGGACCTCAGTGAGGCGGCCTTGAAGGGTCCGAAACTGGCGAATCGATCGCGCGCCTGATCCCTGTCTCTCGCTCGATCGAGCGGTCTCGACTCGCGGCGCCGCCGTTCCGGGCTGCCGTGATGTTAGGGTGAAATCCCGTGGGGCGGTCGCCGAAAAGGTGGTCGCCGAGCCCGTCGATCGATGTTGGCGACGGACCATTGCCGGACATTCCGGCAAAGGGCCACAGTCGGATACGTCCGACAACGGACACGGGGAGTCGCCTTGGCGCAAACGCCGCGGATCACCAAACACATCTTCGTCAGCGGCGGTGTCGCCTCTTCACTCGGCAAGGGCCTGACGGCATCGAGCCTCGGTCGGCTACTCACCTCCCGCGGGCTGCAGGTGACGATGCAGAAGCTCGACCCGTACATCAACGTCGACCCGGGCACCATGAACCCGTTCCAGCACGGTGAGGTCTTCGTCACCGAGGACGGCGCGGAAACCGACCTGGACATCGGACATTACGAGCGGTTCCTCGATCGGAACCTGTCGGCCGACGCGAACGTGACGACGGGCAAGGTCTACTCGCGGGTGATTGCCAGGGAACGGCGCGGCGAGTACCTGGGCGACACGGTGCAGGTCATCCCGCACATCACGAACGAGATCAAGGACCGGATCCGGGCGATGGCCGACGCCGATCCCGATGGGCGATCGCCGGACGTGGTGATCACCGAAATCGGCGGGACAGTCGGCGACATCGAGTCGCTGCCGTTCCTGGAAGCAGCTCGGCAGGTCCGCCACGAGGTCGGTCGGGATCATGTTTTCTTCCTGCACGTCTCGCTGGTGCCCTACCTCGCGCCGTCGGGGGAACTGAAGACCAAGCCCACCCAGCACTCGGTGGCGGCGCTGCGCAACATCGGTATCCAGCCCGACGCGTTGATCTGCCGGTCGGATCGGGAGATCCCGGAGCCGCTGAAGCGCAAGATCTCGCTGATGTGCGACGTCGATGCCGAAGCGGTGATCTCCACTCCCGACGCGCCGTCGATCTACGACATCCCGCGGGTGCTGCACCGTGAGGGCCTGGACGCCTACGTCGTGCGCCGGCTCAACCTCAGTTTCCACGACGTCGACTGGACGATGTGGGGGGACCTGTTGGACCGGGTGCACCACCCCGCCGAGACGGTGCGGATCGCGGTGGTCGGCAAGTACATCGACCTCCCGGATGCCTACCTCTCGGTGACGGAGGCACTGCGCGCGGGTGGGTTCGCACACCACGCGCGGGTGGAACTTGTCTGGGTCGCCTCCGACGACTGCCAGACCTATGCCGGAGCGGCGGCGGCGCTGGGTGACGTGCAGGGCGTGTTGATTCCCGGCGGCTTCGGGGTCCGGGGCATCGAGGGCAAGATCGGCGCGATCAACTACGCCCGGATCAACCGGATCCCGGTGCTCGGACTGTGCCTGGGACTGCAGTGCATCGTCATCGAGGCCGCCCGCAACCTGGCCGGATTGGGTGGCGCAAACTCGGCGGAGTTCGACGCCAACGCCGCCGACCCGGTGATCGCGACCATGGCCGACCAGACCGACGTCGTCGCCGGGGCGAAGGACATGGGGGGAACCATGCGGCTCGGGGCCTACCCGGCGCGGCTGGTCCCGGGCTCGCTGGTGGCCGAGATCTACGGCACCACCAGCGTTTCCGAACGGCACCGGCACCGCTACGAGGTGAACAACGCCTACCGGGAGGCGCTGGAACAAGCCGGTCTGCACCTGTCGGGGACGTCACCGGATTCCTCGCTGGTCGAGTTTGTCGAACTCGATCGGAGCCAGCACCCGTTTCTGGTGGCCACCCAGGCGCACCCGGAGTTCAAGTCCAGGCCGACCCGTCCGCATCCGTTGTTCGCGGCGTTCGTCAGGGCCGCGCTGGACTACCTGGAGTCCGAGCGACTGCCGATCGCGGAGGACGAGATGATGCCGCTGACTGCGGTAGCCGACCCGGTGGGCGCCCGATGAGAGTTGGGCCCCAACGGTTGTCGTCAGGCGGTGCGCGGTGAGCGATCCGGCGACGACAGTACGGCCGTTGTTCTCGGTGACGTCCAGCCGGCGGGTGTTCGACGGTGCGGTGACCGCGGTGCGGATCGACGATGTCGTGATGCCCGACGGTCGGACAGCCAAGCGCGAGGTCGTCGAACACGACAATGCCGTGGCGATCGTTGCGCTGGACGCCTCGGATTCCGGTGGCCCGAACCCCTGGGTGATCTTGATCGAGCAGTACCGGCACCCGCTGCGGCGGCGGTTGTGGGAGCTGCCCGCCGGCCTGATGGACGTGGACGGCGAACGGGCGCAGCAGACCGCGGCCCGCGAACTCGTCGAGGAGACCGGGTATGCCGCAGCCGACTGGTCGGTGTTGGTCGACGTGGCCCCGTCGCCGGGGTTCTCCGAGGAGATCGTGCGGATCTTCCTGGCCACCGGCCTCAGCCGGGTCGGCCGGCCCCACCCGGGTGATCACGAGGAGGCCGAGCTGCGGGTGGTGCGGGTTCCGCTGTCCACCGCGGTGCAGGCAGTGCTCGACGGACGCATCGTCAACGGCATGGCCGTGTCCGGAATCCTGGCCGCCGAACGGACGCTGCGGGAGGGCCCGGTCGGCCGGGTCAGGGACGATTCCGCGGGAGATCTGCCCTGGCCGAGCCACGCCGGCTCGGACATACCCGGAGCGCCGCCACTGGCCGGATCCGAGGATCGGTGACGGCGCCGTCATCGTTGACGACTCCGGCCGGCGTCACCGGTGACGGTGGAACCGCGTTCGGCGAGGAACCGGACTCCTCCGCGGTTACACCTCGCGCGGCTCCCGGTCGGGTGGTCGAGGTCCGGTACACGGCCGGCGAGGATGATCACGCCCGGCCCCCGGGTGTACCTCGCGCAGCCCCCGCTAGTGCCGTCGGGGTCCAGGACGCGGCCGGCGAGAACGAACCGGCCCCGCCCTCGGCAGCATTGATCTCAGCGTTGCGTGGCTACCTCGACCATCTCGCGGTGGAGCGGGGCGTGGCCCGCAACACCCTGCTGTCCTACCGCCGCGACCTCGAGCGATACCTGCAGTTCCTGGCCGGGGCGGGCCGCACGGACGTCGATCAGATCACCGCGGCCGATGTGTCGGACTTTCTCGCCGCCCTGCGCACCGGATCGGAGGATCACCCGGCGCTGGCACCATCCTCCGCGGCGCGGGCGGTGGTGGCGGCGCGCGGATGGCACCGATTCCTGCTCGCGGAGGGCGCGGTCGGGGCGGACGCGTCGCGTGATGTCCGGCCACCCACTCCGGCTCGCCGGCTGCCCAAGGCATTGCCGGTCGGCACGGTCACTGCACTGCTGGAGGCGGCGTCGGGTGACGACCCCCGCGGGCTGCGCGACCGGGCGCTGCTGGAATTGCTGTATGCCACCGGGGCACGGATCAGTGAGGCCGTCGGGCTCGACGTGGACGATGTCGACGTCATGGGTGACGGCGGTCGCCAGCGTGTCGGGCATGCGGGCGGCGTCGGCCAACCTGGTGGAGTGCCAGGAATATCCGTGGTTCGGTTGCGCGGCAAGGGATCCAAGGAACGGCTGGTGCCGGTGGGCTCCTATGCCGTGGCTGCCGTACAGGCCTATCTGGTGCGCGGCCGCCCGGCGTTGGCCGCGAGCCGCTCCGCCCGCGGGCCGGCCGGCGCGCTGTTCCTGAACAACCGAGGCGGCCGGTTGACCCGGCAGGGTGCCTGGCAGGTGTTGCGCGACACCGCGGAGCGCGCCGGCATCGGGACCGGGATGGGCGCGGCCGCTGTTTCCCCGCACACCCTGCGGCATTCCTTCGCCACCCACCTGCTCGAGGGCGGCGCCGACGTGCGCAGCGTGCAGGAGCTGCTGGGCCACGCATCGGTGACCACGACGCAGATCTACACGCTCGTCACGGTCGACTCCCTGCGCGAGGTCTACGCGACCGCGCACCCGCGGGCTCGGTGAGCCTGCGGTTGCATGCCGCCTCACCGGCGCAGTGTCACCCCACTGGGTTACTTCGGCTGGGTTACTTCGGCAGGTCACTTCGGCAATCGGTGTGACGGTCAGCTGACTGATGGTCGGTTCGGCGGTTTCGAGCGTCGCGCCGGTTGTGATGGTGTGGGTGGCCAAAGGACTGCCGCGCCCGCCGACTTCGGCTGTTGTTGTGACAGCCGGCTGGCCCGCCACGTTCGGTCTGCCGGACCTCCTGCAGCCCCGGTTTCCGCGACAATGCCTAGCCCACCGGCGATCTCGGCCAGGCGTTTGTCTCGGGTCCACAGACGTGCGTCCGGTGTCAGCAGGGTCGCGGCCAGCAATTGAGCATCGACGTACCCGATTCCCGTTCCGTGCAATGCGTGGAACTCGATCAATCGGAGAATCTCGTCATCGCTGGCCACCACAGCATGTGCTTGATTTCCCAAGAGACCAATGACCTCGGCACGATTCGAGATGATGCCGAGCGCAAGCTCGCCGGTCACCCACGGGTGACTGAGCACTTCGCCCTGCTCGAGGAGCGCGCTGAGCGCCGCATCGCCGGCACGGAGATGATCGATCCATATCGAAGTGTCGACAAGGATCACGCAGAACCTCGCTGGTTGCGGGGGGCAGCTGTGGCCGAGGCGTCGGTGCCGCCGAGCCGAGAAAGTCGCCGCGCGCTTTCTCGCTGGATCAGTGCGGTCAGAGCCTCGCGGACGAGCGCCGATTTTTCTCGCAGACCCGTCAGCCGTTGTGCCTCGGCAAGCAGGTCATCGTCCAGGGCAAGGGTCGTCCGCATGGCGATCCGTCTCCTTCGTACATTAGAAGCGGCATCATATGATGCCATATTCTGTGCTCGCTGTCCGGCTTTCGGTGACCCGGTGATCCAGAGAGCGCCCGGCACGCGTCAGTCCTCGTCCGGCACTTGCCCGAGCGGCACGCCGGAACCGCGAGAGCCACGTCCGAACGCATCGGACAGGCGCACCGGCCGGGCCGGCCCGGGCAGCGGCAGGGGCGCCCCTTCCCCCAGCACCGTCGGTCGACCCGTGCGCAGCCAACGGCCCAAGGTGTCATCCGCCTCGGCCAGCGTCGGCCCGAGCACGGCGGCGACGATGACCAGAAACGCCAACCCGGTGAACCAGGTGACCAGTGCCAGGGCGATGCCGAACGCGCCGAATTGGGCGAACTGCTTGGTGACGGTGGCGGGCATCCATGCCGCCGCGGCCAGTGTGTACAGCCAGGAGCCGACGCCGGTGAGCAGCGCAGTGGGCAGCAGAGGTCGCCAGCGCACGTCGCCCCGGAGCATCAGGTGGGCCGTCCACCACCACAGCCCTGTCGCCACCACCAGCCCGATCGCCCAGGCGAGCACTTCTCCGGTCGGGATCGCAAGCATGTCGCGGGCGAACGTCAGGACCAGCATCAACGCGACGATGCCCGCCATCCATACCGCTCCGCGGCCCCTGTTCCGTGCGCCGCCGCCGGGCGGCCGCCGCCACGCCCGCAGGTAGACGCGCTGCAGTGCGGTGGTGAACGAGACCGCGAACGCCAGCGCGATCAGGGCGCCGATCACGCCGGTGGCCGCTCTGGTCTCGTCAGCGGAGGTGAACGCCTGCTGCACGGTGCCGTAGGCAGTCCCGCTGATCCCGAACCGGCCGCTGACGTCGATCAGCACCTCGTCGCGAACGCTGTCCGGGGTCAGTGCCGTCACCACGATCAGGAACGGGAAGAACGACACGAACGCCTTGGCGGCCAGCGCAATGGACCGGTCGATGAACTCCACCTCGAGCAGGCGGGACCACAGGCTGCCCAGCGGCGTGGTCTCGATCCGTTCGGCGTAGCGGCCGGCGCACGCCCGTGCCCGCCGCAGTCTGTTCCCGGAACTGCTGGGTGCTGGCGCCGGTTTGTCCGTCATGACCGGATGTTAGGCGCAGGCCGATCATCGCAACGCCGGTCAGGTAGCTGGTGCGCCCGGGTCGGCCGGTGGTGCGGTCGCGTCCGGACTGTCCTTTTCCTTACGACCCAGCAATTTCCGTCTGGGTCGGTCCGGGTCCTTGACAGTGAAGACCGGTTCGTCGCCGAAGAACAATTGCAACCACTTGGCGTCGGGGTCGACGTCGATCAGCAATGCCTTGAACAGCAAGCTGGCCGGGATGGCCAGGATCGCGCCGATCGGACCGAGGATGTACGCCCACACGATCAGCGACAGGAAGCTCATGGTGGTGGTCAGGCCGACGGCGTCACCGACGAATTTGGGTTGCAGCACAGACTGGATGACGAAGTTCAACACGCAGTAGACAACGATGACGGTGATCATCAGGCTGGGCCCGCCGGTCAGCAGAGCCAGCAACGCGGGTGGGATCAGCCCGATGATGAACCCGATGTTCGGGATGTAATTGGTGACGAACGCCAGCAAGGCCCACAGGCCCGCAGCGGGAATGCCGAGGATCAACAGCGCGGCGCCATCCAGAATGGCGACGATGCCGCCGAAGATGGTCGCCACCGCGAAATACTTGCGGGTACCGGCAGCGAACGTGCCGAGCGCGGTCAGCACCGGTTCGCGCCCCGGGCGTCTGCTCACCATCCGGTCGCCGAACACCGAGCCGTCGACGGCCAGGAAGATCAGCAAGGTGATGATGAAGAAGAGCGAGGTGAACACGCCGGCAACGCTGGACAGCAGGGCGGCGGCGTAGGAGACGATCGTGCTCTTGTCGATGCTGCTGAGCATTTTCTGCACGTCCGCCTGGGTGACGCCGAGACTCCCGAGCCAGGATTTGAGCCCCGCGAGCTCCGACTGGAGCTCGTCGGCATACTGCGGCAGCAGGCTGGCGAGCCTGGCGACTCCGATGACGCCGGCAACGACCAGGCCGATGATGATCGCGTACATGCCGAGTACGACCACCAGGGTAGCCAGCCAGCGGGGGGCGCCGCGCCGGGTCATCATGCCGCGGAGCGGGTCCACGGTGATGGTCAGCACCAAAGCGAGGAACACCGGGCCGAGGATGTTGGGCACGGCGTGCATGCCCGCGGCGACGACCACTCCTGCCGCGAGGCCGAGCACGATGATGAGCCCTCGGGGCAGGCCGGAGCCGATGACGCTGGCAGGCCGCAACCCGGCGGCGTCGATCGTGTCGTCGGCCGAAGCGTCTGCCCCGGTCAGGTCCGCGTCTGCCCCGGTCAGGTCCGCGTCTGCCGCGGTCAGGTCGGCGTCTGCCGCGGTCAGGTCCGCGTCCGGCGCGGCTCCGCCCGCATCGGGCGCATCGGCAGCGGCGCGGGCTGGCACCGCGGGTTCGTCCGTCATGATCGGTGTCCGTTCTCCGTGTAGCGCGCTAGCCGTCGACCCGCTGCCGAAGGCAGACGTAGACCCTTCCGGTCGGTGTCGCTGCGATCGCCTCGGTATCAATGGCCGACAACACGGACACGAACCGTCACCAATCTCTCTCAACGGCACTGATTCGGTGACATCATCCTTGACGGGTGAAGCGCCAGTGTGTGGCACGCCGGAAACATCGGTCACAGCAGCATCACAAGACGCCATTCCGGAGGTGGGGGACATGTCGGACACGCCCAGCGAGGTTCCGCAGACCGAACCGCTTGCACCGGTGCCCCCCGCGCCGGACGCCCCGGACGGCCCGGACGTCGCGACGGCCCCGACAGCGGCGCTGCCGATAACCCCGACCCCGGCGACGGACCAGCCGGCGGCGGTCGCGGACAAGGGGTCCGCCGCGGGGTTCCGACGGGTGCTCGAGCGCGGCCCGCAGGCTCGCATCTGGCGGATCACCTCCATTGTGCTGTTGATCCTCGGCTGCGTGCTCGCGCCGCTGGGCGTCGCCGCGAGCTGGGGCAAGAACCTGGTGACCGACCAGAGTGCCTACCTGCAGGCCGTCGAACCGTTGGCCACCGACCCGGTGATCATCGATGCCGTCCAGAACCGGGCCGTTGCGGCGATCGACGACGCGATCACGAATCTGAACCTCGCCGACAAACTGAACGCCGAACTGCAAAAGCTGGGCCTGCCCCCGACGTTGGCCACGTTGGCCACCACGTACGCAGCGACGCTGCGCGGCGAGATCACCAACGTCATCACCGATCTGGTGCACAAAGTCCTGACCAGTCAGGATTTCGTCACCCTCTGGAGTACCGCGAACACCAAGCTGTGGAACGAATTCGTGATCGTCATGCAGGGCAAGGAGTCCGGCAAGGCGCATGACATGAACGTCGAGCTGAGTTCGTTGGTGGACAAGGCCAAGCAGAAACTCGAGGCCAGTGGAGTTTCCTGGGCATCACAGATCCCCGAGATCCCGATAGTGATCAACATCGAAGGGAACGCCAACGTCGAAAAGGCCCAGGGTTACTACGATCTGCTGAACACGCTGGGCACGTGGCTGCCGTGGCTGGCCATCATCTTCCTGATCGCGTCGATCGTGATCGCGCCGAGCCGGATCAAGGGGCTGTTCCGGGTGGCGGGCTGGCTGGCCGTCTCGATGGTGGTGCTGGTCATCGCCTTGCTGCTGGGCCGCGCCTATCTGGTCAACGTCGCACCGTCCCAACCGGACGTCACCAAGGCATTCGTCAATCAGTTGACGGTGAACTTGCGGTCCACCGTCCGGGCCATCCTGATCGCCTCGATCGTGATCGCGGCGGTGGCGTGGATCTTCGGCCCGTGGAATCCCGCGACGTCGCTGCGGGCCTGGCTGCGCAGCCTGACCGGTCGCGTGGAGGATTCCCGGTGGCGGCTGGGCGTGCAGATCGGCGCGGGGGTGGTCGCCGTCGTGCTGGTCATCATCTTGGTGTCGCTCGACGATCCGAGTCTCTGGGTCGCCCTGCTCCTGGCGGTGATCGCAGCGCTCGCCGCGGTGGTGGCGGCCAGCGCGCTGCGCCGCGGACCGACGCCAGCGGTGGCCGGCGACCACTCCGTCGACAACGCGGACGACACGGTGACCACGGCGTCTGCGTAG